>NZ_JBMDKO010000119.1:0-333 GCF_057809755.1 Pseudomonas sp. FG13 | reverse complement strand
ATCCATGGCCCAGCGCGGCTAACCCGGCATCCATGCCGGGTTGCCCACTACGCAACGCCTGCGTTCGGCCCTCGTGGTTAACGGGGCGCCCAAGATCAAAAGCCAAAGCCAAAGCCAAAGCCAAAGCCAAAGCCAAAGCTAGGCGGCCGAATGGCCTGCCTGACTTTTCCGGCTGTACCTGAATCCACCTGTGGGAGCAAAGCTTGCTCGCGAGGCGACCTGGCAGCCGGCCTGTCTTTTCCGGCTGTCCCCGATCAATTGTGGGAGCGAGCCTGCTCGCGATTGCGATGTGTCAACCTACATCAATGCTGCTGACCTGACGCCATCGCGAGC
>NZ_JBMDKO010000118.1:0-342 GCF_057809755.1 Pseudomonas sp. FG13 | reverse complement strand
TATCGAGGGATCGAACATGTTCTCACCCGCCCTTTGGGCGAGGTTGTGCCTGGCTTTGCTGTGCCTGTCTCCGCTCACTCTGGCTCACGCCGCCCCCACCCCCGGTGAAACCGACCTGATCCGCGAGCGCCAGAACCGTTTGCTCGAAGAGCAGCGTCGCCGTCTGGAAGAGCTCAAGGATTTGCCCGGCCAGGAGGCGAAACCGACCCAGCCGACCGCGCCGGCCGATACCCGTTGCTTCCCCATCAAGACCATTGAGCTCAAGGGCGCCGACAGCCTTTCGGCCAGTGAACGCGAGCGGCTGCTCAAGCCCTACATCGGCCAATGCCTGGGCGTGCCCCA
>NZ_JBMDKO010000117.1:0-370 GCF_057809755.1 Pseudomonas sp. FG13 | reverse complement strand
GATTTCGGCTGTTCGCCAGATTCCCGTTCGCCATCAATCCCCTGTGGGAGCGAGCCTGCTCGCGATGGCGGTGGGTCAGCTTGCATCGATGTTATTTGTGCCGCCATCATCGCGGGCAAGCCCGGCTCCCACAGAGATTTCGGCTGTTCGCAAGATTCGCGTTCGCCATCAATCCCCTGTGGGAGCGAGCCTGCTCGCGATGGCGGTGGGTCAGCTTGCATCGATGTTATTTGTGCCGCCATCATCGCGGGCAAGCCCGGCTCCCACAGAGATTTCGGCTGTTCGCAAGATTCGCGTTCGCCATCAATCCCCTGTGGGAGCGAGCCTGCTCGCGATGGCGGTGGGTCAGCTTGCATCGATGTTATTTGTG
>NZ_JBMDKO010000116.1:0-372 GCF_057809755.1 Pseudomonas sp. FG13 | reverse complement strand
TGTGGGAGCAAAGCTTGCTCGCGATTGCGGTAAGTCAGTCAGCAGCAATGTTGACGGGACTGTCGTTATCGCGAGCAAGCTTTGCTCCCACAGGTTTTGCGCCGTTTGATCCTTAACTGACTGGTATTAGACACTGGGTCCGGTTTTTTTATGGGGACAGTGGCCACGTTGTCTGTCCGGTCGGGACTATTGGCCACTGAATAGGAGGCATCTGATTTCAGATCAATGGTTCCAGCCAGTAGCCTAAAAACTCGAATATTTAATTGACGTCAATATGATGGCTAACTAGTATCGCGCCACTATTTTGATGTCGCTTATATCGAGGGATCGAACATGTTCTCACCCGCCCTTTGGGCGAGGTTGTGCCTGGCT
>NZ_JBMDKO010000115.1:0-379 GCF_057809755.1 Pseudomonas sp. FG13 | reverse complement strand
CCAACGACGTCTACAACAACGGCAGCACCGTCAGCACCACCATCACCGGTGCGACTGGCGGTAACTTCGAGAACCTGGTTCCGGACACTACGCCTGCGGTTACCACGATCACTGATTCGGTGGACGACACTGGCCTGACCCTGAGTGCCAGCGAAACCATTACCGAAGGTGGTCAGATCACCTACACCGCGACGCTGACCAACGCCGCTCAAACGCCAGTGACCGTGACGCTGAGCAACGGCTCAGTTATCAACATCGCAGCCGGCGAAACTACCGGCACCGTTGCGGTGAATACGCCTGCGAATGACGTTTACAACAATGGCAGCACCGTCAGCACCACTATCACTGGCGCAACTGGCGGCAACTTCGAAAACCTGGT
>NZ_JBMDKO010000114.1:0-402 GCF_057809755.1 Pseudomonas sp. FG13 | reverse complement strand
CCGCCGCCATCGCGGGCAAGCCCGGCTCCCACAGGGTTTGATGGTGTATGCAAATGCCGCGCACCTCCCAAATCCCGTGTGGGAGCGGGCTTGCTCGCGAAAGCGGCGGGTCAGCTTGTGGTGATGTAGCCTGTACCGCCGTCATCGCGGGCAAGCCCGGCTCCCACAGGGTTTGATGGCGTATGCAAATGCCGCGCACACCCCAAATCCTCTGTGGGAGCGAGCCTGCTCGCGATGGCGGTAGATCAGCTTGCGGTGATGTTGACTGTACCGCCGTCATCGCGGGCAAGCCCGGCTCCCACAGGGTTTGATGGTGTATGCAAATGCTGCGTATACCCCAAATCCCATGTGGGAGCGGGCTTGCTCGCGAAAGCGGCGGGTCAGCTTGTGGTGATGTAGCCT
>NZ_JBMDKO010000113.1:0-458 GCF_057809755.1 Pseudomonas sp. FG13 | reverse complement strand
AGCTTGCTCGCGATGACGGTGTGTCAGTCAACATCTCTATTGAATGTACCGGCGCTATCGCGAGCAAGCTTGGTTCCCACAGGTTCGGTGGTGCCTGATCTCGCTCTGGAACAGGCCGACGACTCCGTGGTGAGGGAGCTTGCTCCCGCTGGGCTGCCGGCAGCCATGCTTTGCGGGGCTCCGCTACAGTCGAGGTTTACGACGCGTCTTGTGAGACACGTCTCTTTTTTTAACAGAAAATTCCCTCCCCCTTGAACCGAAAGCGATATGCACAGTCTGGTATGCGCGTGGTTTTGCGTATCAGCAGCGTGAGCGGTTTTCGAGGCCCTGGATCGACTGGCACCTTCGAAAACAGCACTGGAGACCTGTCTTCGGTCAGCTCGCGAGCGTGCTGTCATTTCCGTATCGAGGGATCGAACATGTTCTCACCCGCCCTTTGGGCGAGGTTGTGCCTGGCT
>NZ_JBMDKO010000112.1:0-465 GCF_057809755.1 Pseudomonas sp. FG13 | reverse complement strand
GCTCGCGACTACGGTACGTCAGTCAGCAACAATCTTGACTGGTCTGCCGCTATCGCGAGCAAGCTTTGCTCCCACAGGTTTTGCGCCGCTAGCTGGCATCAGGCTCTGCCCGCCTTTGGACTCATGACCTGAGCACGGTGCCAACCGTTGAGGTCGGCACCCTGTGGTTGAACAGGCAGTGTGCTCAAGGCGGGCTGATGCCAGTGAGTCAAGCCACAAACCTGTGGCAGCAAAGCTTGCTCGCGACTACGGTACGTCAGTCAGCAACAATCTTGACTGGTCTGCCGCTATCGCGAGCAAGCTTTGCTCCCACAGGTTTTGCGCCGCTAGCTGGCATCAGGCTCTGCCCGCCTTTGGACTCATGACCTGAGCACGGTGCCAACCGTTGAGGTCGGCACCCTGTGGTTGAACAGGCAGTGTGCTCAAGGCGGGCTGATGCCAGTGAGTCAAGCCACAAACCTGTGG
>NZ_JBMDKO010000111.1:0-468 GCF_057809755.1 Pseudomonas sp. FG13 | reverse complement strand
CGGTGGATAACACTGGCCTGACTCTGAGTGCCAGCGAGAGCATCACCGAAGGTGGTCAGATCACCTACACCGCTACCTTGACCAATGCCGCTCAAACACCGATGACCGTCACTTTGAGCAACGGCTCGGTGATTACCATCGCAGCGGGCGAAACCACCGGCACCGTCGCGGTTAATACGCCTGCCAACGACGTCTATAACAATGGCAGCACTGTCAGCACCACCATCACCGGTGCGACCGGCGGTAACTTCGAAAACCTAGTTCCGGACACTACGCCTGCCGTCACCACGATCACTGATTCGGTGGATGACACTGGTCTGACCCTGAGCGCCAGCGAAAGCATTACCGAAGGCGGCCAGATCACCTATACCGCGACGCTGAGCAACGCCGCTCAAACGCCAGTGACCGTCACCTTGAGCAACGGTTCGGTCATTAACATTGCTGCGGGCGAAACCACCGGCACTGTTG
>NZ_JBMDKO010000110.1:0-528 GCF_057809755.1 Pseudomonas sp. FG13 | reverse complement strand
CCGTAACGGGCCTCCTGGCGTTCGCGGAAGAACGCCTCGTAGTCCATCACCGGTTTGTCCGGGTGCTTGGTTTGCATGTGCTCGACGTAGTTGTCGTAGTCGGGCATGCCGACCATCAGGCGGGCGGCCTGACCGAGGTATTTACCGAGGCGACTCAAGTCATTGAACATCGTTGCAACCCTCGTGTCAGGCGTCCGGCAGGGCCTGGAATGGCGCTTCTTTATCCGTGCGCTCTTTCGTGCCCCAGGCGGCAACACCGACCTTGAGCGCGTAGAACAGGATGCTGAGCACCACGAACAGGAACAGCACCGTCAGCGTGGCGTTGGTGTAGGCATTGAAGACCACGTGCTGCATCTGCTCGACGCTCTTGGCCGGGGCCAGGATCTGGCCGGCCGCCAGGGCGTCGTTGTATTTGCGCGCCAGGGCCAGGAAGCCGATCGCCGGGTTGGCGTCGAACAGCTTGATCAGGCCCGCCGTGGTGGTGCAGATCAGCAGCCAGGCCGCCGGTAGCAGCGTGACCCAGATGTA
>NZ_JBMDKO010000011.1:0-133836 GCF_057809755.1 Pseudomonas sp. FG13 | reverse complement strand
GCTCGCTCCCACAGGGGATTGATGGCGAACGGGAATCTGGCGAACAGCCGAAATCTCTGTGGGAGCGAGCCTGCTCGCGATGGCAATGGATCAGTCAACATCAAAGCCGGCTGACCCACCACCATTTCTCACAGTTCCTAGAACGCTTTCCAGTCCCGCAGCCACTGCAGGCCGGCCGAGGTATCGCCACGGGGACGGTATTCGCAGCCGACCCAGCCGTCATAGCCCAGCTCGTCCAGCAATCCGAACAGGAACGGATAATGAACCTCCCCCAGGTCCGGCTCATGCCGATCCGGCACGCCGGCGATCTGGACATGCCCGATACCGCTGAAGTCGCGCCTGAGTTTGCTCGCCAGGTCGCCCTCGACGATCTGGCAGTGGTAGCAATCGAACTGGACCTTGAGGTTATCCGCCCCCACCTCCCGGCAAATGGCATGGGCCTGATCCTGACGATTGAGGAAAAAGCCCGGCATGTCCCGGGTGTTGATCGGCTCCAGCAACACCGTGATCCCGGCTTTCGCCGCCTGGGTCGTGGCGTAGGCGAGGTTTTCCAGGTACACGGCGTGGTGCCGGGCACGCTCGGCTTCGGACGGGAGCAAGCCCGCCATCACATGAATATTCGAGTTGCCGAGCACCGCGGCGTATTCCAGGGCACGCTCGAAGCCTTGACGAAATTCCTGCTCGCGCCCCGGCAACGTCGCCAGCCCCCGCTCCCCCGCCATCCAATCCCCGGGCGGGGCGTTGAACAGCGCCTGGACGAGGCCATGGTCATCCAGCCGCTGCTTGAGCACCTCGGGGCCGTACTCGTAGGGGAACAGGTATTCCACGGCATCGAAACCATCGGCCGCCGCGGCCGCGAAACGGTCGAGGAAATCATGTTGCGGGTAGAGCATGCTGAGATTGGCTGCGAAACGAGGCATACCGATATTCCTTAAACAAAAGGCCAGATCAACAAGGTGATACCGAAACCGAGTGTACCGAGCAGCGTAGTGATCACGGTCCAGGTGCGCAGGCCGTCCGCCACGTTGAGCCCTGCCAGTTTAGTGAAAATCCAGTAGCCGGCGTCGTTGATGTGAGACATCGCCAGCCCGCCACCGCCCATGGCCAGGCACAGCAGCGCCAGGTGATTGGGGGTCAGGCCGAGCGTCGCGATCAACGGACTGATGATACCGGCGGTGGTCACCAGCGCTACCGTGGTCGAACCTTGCACGGCGCGCAGCAGCATGGTCAGCAAAAAGCCCAGCGCCAGCACCGGCAACCCGGTGGTGCGCAACATCTCGGACACCACCGCACCGATCCCGGTGTCCACCAGCACCTTGCCAAAGACGCCACCGGCACCGGCGATCAGGATCACCATCGCCACCCCGGGCAACGCCGAGCCGATCACATCGGACACTTGGGTGCGACTCCAGCCTCGCCGTGAGCCCAACAGCCAGGCGCAAAGCAAGGTGTCGATCAGCAAGGCCACCAGCGGCGCACCCAGCACCGTCATGACACCACGAACCGTGGATTCCACCGGCAGCAGCGTGGTCGACAGCGTCCCCAGCAGGATCAGCACGATCGGCAACAGGATCAATCCCACAATCAGGCCGAACCCCGGTGGCGGCGCCGGTGGCAGCTTGGCGACCAGCGAGCCGGTGGACTCTTCCAGTCCCATATGGGACACCGCGACGGCGGCTTGCACCGGATCCCTGCCGTTGCCATTGCTCCAGGCGGCCAGGTCTTCGTTGGTGACGTGGGGGCCGTAGACTTCAGCGCGAATGTCGTCGGTCATCGGATAGAAGCGACGCGTCATGCGCCCTGCCACCTTATAGCCGACAAAACACAGAAAGGCGGTCAGCGGCAGGCCGAACATCAACACACGGCCCAGGTCGGCACCCAACTGGCTGGCCGCCGCCACGGCCCCTGGATGCGGCGGCAGGAACGCATGCACCGTGAGCAACGCCGCGCACATCGGCAAGGCGAACACCAGCAACGGCTTGCGGGCGCTGCGGGCCACACCATAGGCCAACGGCATGAGGATGATGACACCCACCTCGAAGAACACCGGCACGCCGATGATGAAACCGGCGATGGTCAGGGCCAGCGGTGTACGCCGGTTGCCAAAGCGTTCGATCAGGGTTTTCGCCAGGGCCTCGGCGCCGCCCGACAACTCGATGATGCGCCCGATCATCGCGCCCAGGGCGATGATGATTGCGATATGGCCGAGGGTCTTGCCCATACCGCCTTCAATGGTCGCCACCAGGTCGGCCGGTTTCACCCCGGCCACCAGCGCCACCAGGATGCTCACCAGCATCAGCGCCACGAACGGTTGGAACTTGTACTTGAGCACCAGGAACAGCAACAGCGCGATCCCGGCACCGGCCGTGATCATCAGGATGACCGGGCTCATGGGCGCGACCCTCCGGAGAGGATCGGGAGAACGCTTGCGCGACAAAAACTGCGATTGAAGTGGGTCATGGAGTGAATCCTGTTGTTATTGTTTTTTCAGCCAGCCCGCACGACACCGGTAGCGAGGGAATCAATCCCCTCGCCACTGGATGTGCAAGGCTTTGGTTCTTGTGGCGGATCCCTTACCAATCGGCGCCGAAGATAGCGCGCAGCTCATCCAGTGCCGCCTGATCGAGCGGCTCGGGCCTGGGATTGCTCATCAGCCAGAGCCGCGCGGTCTCTTCCAACTCTTCCAGGGCGTAGCTGGCCCGGGACACCGTACTTTCCCAGACCACCGGGCCCAGGCGTTCGAGCATCACGCCGCGAACCCGATTGGCCAGTTGCGCCACCTGCTCGGCCACGTTGGGCGAGCCGGGACGCTGGTAGCCGATCAACGGAATGTGCCCGACCTTCATCACCTGATAAGGCGTGAGCGGCGGCAAGATGTCGTCGGGCCGCCAGACCCCGGCCAGGGTCAGCGCCACCAGATGGGTGGAGTGGGTGTGCACCACGCCGCCGACCGTCGGGTTGCGGTCGTAGACCTGGCGATGCAACGCCAGGGTCTTGGACGGCTTGTGTCCGGACACCCAATCGCCGGCGGCATTGACCTTGGCAATGGCCGCTGGATCGAGATGTCCCAGGCAGGCATCGGTCGGCGTGATCAGCCAGCCATCGTCGAGCCGGGCGCTGATGTTGCCAGCGCTGCCGACGGTGTAGCCACGCTGATAGAGGCTCAGGCCGACTTCGCAGATCTCTTCGCGCAAGGCGCTTTCGGGGCTCATCGGGCGCCTCCGGCCAATTGCGCGAGGGCCTTGGCGAAGAAATCGCGACCGCCGAAATTGCCTGACTTGAGTGCCAGGGCCAGCGGTTCCGCGCCACTGCTGAGGGTGGCAGGCACACCCGGATCGATCTGCGCGCCGATCTGCAGCAACGTCACCTGCAGCGCCTTGACCACCGCGCCGGAGGTTTCGCCACCGGCAATCACGAAACGCCGTACACCTTGCTCGCGCAAACCCCGGGCGATCTCGCCCAAGGCGTTCTCCACCAGCGCACCGGCCCGACCAGCGCCCAACTGTTGCTGCACAGCCTTGACTTCATCGGCGCTGTTGGTGGCATAGATCAGCACGGTGTCCGCCGCGTCGCGGGCAAACGCCAGGGCTCGGGCGACCACCGGCTCACCAGCCGCCAACGCCACGGGATCGATGCGCAAGGCCGGCCGCCCAGCCTCGAGCCAGGCGGCCACTTGTCCATTGGTGGCGATTGACGCGCTGCCAGCCAAAACCACTTCACCGCCAGGAACCTGGGGCAGCGTCGACACATCGAAGTCCCTCAACTGGCCGGCTCGCCGGAAGTTGTCCGGCAGCCCCAGGGCCAGCCCGGAGCCGCCCGTCAGCAAGGGCAAGTCCGCGCAGGCCGCGCCGAGGGTGTACAGGTCCGCATCGGACAATGCGTCGGCGATGGCCATGCCGACGCCCTGGGCGCGCAACTCGGTCATCTTCGCCCGCACTGCATCCACGCCCTGGGCGACACTGTCGTAGCGCAACAGGCCAACCTCGAGGGAAGTCTGGGCTTGCAGCACACGCACCAGGTTGGCGTCGGTCATCGGCGTCAACGGGTGGTGTTGCATGCCCGACTCGTTCAGCAACTGGTCCTGCACGAACAGATGACCGCGGAAAATCGTCCGGCCGTTTTCCGGAAACGCCGGGCAAGCCAGGGTGAAATCACTGTCCAGGGCCTTGAGCAGGGCTTCGCTCACCTGGCCGATATTGCCCGCGGCGGTCGAATCGAAGGTCGAGCAGTATTTGAAGAAAATCTGCTGGCACCCCCGTTCACGCAGCCAGGCCAGCGCCGCGAGGGATTCATCGATGGCCTCGGCCACAGGCAGGGTCCGCGACTTGAGGGCAATCACGATCGCATCGGCCGCCAGGCCTTCAGCGTCTTCGGCACCGGGGATGCCGATGCTCTGCACCGTACGCATGCCGCCGCGCACCAGCATGTTGGCCAAGTCCGTGGCACCCGTGAAGTCGTCGGCAATGCAGCCCAGCAGCGGGCGCGCGTTGGAAGGGGTCATGGCGGCTCCTCAGATCGAATCGGGCCTGGCGGTCGGCAAGTCGATGCCCGGAAAAATCTTGATCACCGCCGAATCATCCTCCCGGCCGAAACCGGCGCTGGAGGCCTGCATGAACATCTGGTGCGCGGTGGCCGACAACGGCAACGGAAATTTGCTGACGCGGGCGGTATCGAGCACCAGGCCCAGATCCTTGACGAAGATGTCCACCGCCGACAGGGGCGTGTAGTCAGCCTTGAGGATGTGCGGCACGCGGTTTTCGAACATCCAGGAGTTGCCGGCGCTGTGGGTGATCACTTCGTACAACGCATCGGCATCCACGCCTTCACGCAGCCCCAGGGCCATGGCTTCGGCCGAGGCCGCGATGTGTACGCCGGCCAGCAATTGATTGATGATTTTGACTTTGGAACCCAGGCCGTGGACATCGCCCAGGCGATAGACCTTGCCCGCCATGCCCGCCAGGACCGCTTCGGCCTTGGCGTAGGCCGGCGCCGGGCCCGAGGTCATCATGGTCATCTCGCCAGCCGCAGCCTTGGCCGCGCCGCCGGAGATCGGCGCGTCGAGGTACAGCAGGCCAGTCTGCGCCAGGCGCTGGCCCAGCTCTACGGCGAAGGTCGGCGCCACGGTGGCACAACCGATAACCAGGCTGCCCTCGCGCAAGGCTTGCACGGCACCGTTCTCGCCAAACAACACCGTGTCGGTCTGCTCGGCGTTCACCACCACGGTGATGATCACATCGCATTGAGCCGCCATGTCGGCGGGTGATGCACAGGCCACCCCGCCCTCGCCGGCAAATTGTTCGGTGACGGCGGCACGCACATCGCAGGCATGCACATTGAAGCCTGCGCGCAGCAACGAGCGGGCAATGCCCAGGCCCATCGCGCCGAGACCAATCACACCGACATTCTTGTTATTCATGAGGCACTCCGGAAAAGACAACGAACCGTTCTGGTGGGTCTTGTAGCGAGTTTTGTCCTACAGGTTGGTTTCGATCATCCACCAATGAACAGATCTTGTGAAGTATTTTTTCAATCTAACATTTTTTAACATCACCATCGCACTTCACCCATTGCCCAGGCAGGACTACCCTGAAACGCCAGAGAGCCCTGAGGAGAGATGAGGTTGAGCGTCGATATCGAATGCGTGGTGGTGGGCGCGGGGGTCATCGGTCTGGCCGTGGCCCGGGAGATGGCCCAGGCCGGCCATGAGGTGCTGTTGATCGAAGCCGGCAGCGCCATCGGCATGGGCACCAGTTCGCGCAATTCCGAAGTCATCCATGCCGGCATCTACTACCCTCCGGGCAGCCTCAAGGCCCGGTTGTGCGTCGAAGGTCGGCACCGGCTGTACGCCTATTGCGAAAGCCACGGCGTGACGACTCGCCGGCTCGGCAAGCTGATCGTCGCCAAGGACCCGGCGCAGGTGGCCGGCCTCCAGGTCTTGCTGGAACGCGGCTTGACGAACGGCGTGGACGACTTGCGCCTGCTCGATCAGGAGCAGGCGTTGGCCCTGGAGCCGGCGCTGGCGTGTGTCGCCGCGTTGTATTCGCCTTCCACGGGCATTGTCGATTCCCATGCCTTGATGCTGGCCTTGCAAGGCGATGCCGAAGCGGCCGGCGCGAACCTGGCCTTCCACACGCCGTTGCTGGGGGTTCGCATCGGCGCGGGGCAGTTTCTGCTGGAGTTGGGTGGCACGGCCCAGATGAAGCTGTCCTGCCGCCGACTGATCAACGCCGCCGGCCTCCAGGCGCCCGCCCTCGCCCGTCGCATGGAGGGCCTGCCGGCGCAAACAGTGCCCCCCGACTATTTGTGCAAGGGCAATTACTTCAGCCTTGCCGGACGCGCGCCCTTCCGGCATCTGGTCTACCCGGCTCCGGAAGCCGCCGGGCTGGGCATCCACATGACCCTGGACCTGGCGGGCCAGGCCCGTTTCGGGCCTGACATCGAATGGGTCGAACACGAGGATTATCGGGTCGATCCGGCGCGCGCCGAAACCTTCTACCCGGCGATTCGCACTTACTGGCCCGACCTGCCCGACCACAGCCTGCAACCGGCCTACAGCGGCATCCGCCCGAAGATCTCCGCCCCCGGCGAACCCTCCCGCGACTTCCATATCAGTAGCGCCGCCGAGCACCAGGTACCTGGGCTGATCAACCTGTTCGGCATCGAATCGCCAGGGCTGACATCTTGCTTGGCGATTGCCGAGCGGGTGCGGCAATTGCTCGACGACTGAGCTGCAAAATCCTCTGTGGGAGCGAGCCTGCTCGCGATGAGGCCAGGCCAGTCGACTTCATCATTGGCTGAACGACCGCTATCGCGAGCAGGCTCGCTCCCACAAAGGGGTTCTCGGTCAGGCAACGCAAAGTGCAAGGCGCTTTGACCCCTCTTCATGCAGCCTGCACGATGATAAAAATGGCATCCATCTCAACCCATTGTTTTAAAAGAACTTTATAAAGCCACCTGGCTGGCACGGCCGATGCAATCCTTGGTTAACGCGACGTCGGCGCTTGAAGCCGGCGCGTAACCGTGAATTGCCGAGGAGCTGTATATGAACGCCATCGATCTGTTGAAAGCTGACCATGAACGCGTCAAAGGTATTCTGGCTCAACTGAGCGAATCCACCGAACGCGGCGTCAAGAAACGTACTGACCTGTTGGCGAAGCTGGAAATGGAAGTCACCATTCATACCCGGCTGGAAGAAGAGATCCTGTACCCGGCCTTCAAGCAAGCGGGGGGCAAGGACGAGGCCGAAATGTACTACGAGGCCAAGGAAGAACATCGCACGGTCGATTCACTGGTCCTGCCGGACCTGAAGGCCACCGATCCTTCCCAACCGGAATTTGCCGGCCGGGTGAAAGTGGTCAAGGAACTGCTTGAGCACCACATCGAAGAAGAAGAAAAAGAGATGTTCCCCCAAGCCAAGAAAGTACTGGGCAAAGCCAAGCTGGATGCCTTGGGTGAACAGATGGAAACCATGAAGGCGCAGTACAAGAAGGAACTGTCCGGCGCCAATATGGCCGCCTGATTGGTATCACGCAAGCTTTCAGCCGTCCGGTGGCGGCTGAAAGCTCAGCCACTCATTGCATGTGCTCACGTAGAAATTCCACCAGCGCTTGCACCGGGGGAGCGCTCTGGCGATGTTGCGGGTAGACCGCCGACAGGGCCAGGGGCTCGGTTTCGAAACCCTCCAGGACCTTGATCAGCCGTCCGTCCTTCAGCGCATCGCCGAGGATGAAGGTGGGGAGATAGGTAATACCCATGCCGGCAATCGCCGCATCCCGGAGCAGATCACCGTTGTTGGCGCGCATGCGCCCGGCGACTTCCAACACCAGCGGTTTACCCCCTCCTCCAAAACGCCATTGAACCTGACGGCTGTGACCATAGGGCAGGCAGTCATGGTTGCGCAGGTCTTCGGGGCGCAAGGGTGTGCCGCGTTGCGCCAGATATGACGGGCTGGCGCAGTAGACCCGGTCGATGGTTGCGATGCGGCGGGCGATCAAGGTCGAATCCTCCAGCACCCCGATCCGTAGCGCGAGGTCGTAGCCCTCCCCCAGCAAATCCACCGAACGGTCACTCAGGTCCACTTCGACGCTGACCTGCGGATAACGCTCCAGGAACAACGGCAGCAGACTGCCCAGGTGCGCCACGGCAAAAGACAGCGGTGCGCTGAGCCGAAGGGTGCCGCGAGGCTCGCTGGTCTGTCCGCTGATGCCCAGCTCCACCTGTTCGATTTCGCTGAGCAGACGCAAGGCGGCCTCGTAATAGCGCTGGCCCAACGGGGTGACATCCAGCCGCCGCGTCGAACGGTTGAGCAGACGAACCCCCAGCCGCTGTTCCAGCTCCATGAGCTTTCGGCTGACGAATTGCTTGGACAACCCCAACTGGTCCGCCGCCGCCGTGAAGCTGCCCGACTCCATGACCTGGGCAAAAATGCGCATTTCTTCGAAGGGGTTCATTGTCACTCCAGAGGTGGACAGTGAGGGAGTTCAGTTGAGCATTGTGGTCGGGGTGAGACAGGTTGGGAAGGGTTGAATGGGCTGACGCCATCGCGAGCAGGCTCGCTCCCACAGGGGATTCGGGCGTTTCAAGAGACATGTCCACCACAAAACCCATGTGGGAGCGAGCCTGCTCGCGATGGCGGCCTGTCAGTCGACCAAAAACCAAAACGCCCGCACAAGGCGGGCGTCGTCCAGCAACAACCACTGAAGCTTACTTGGCAGTCAGCGCCGCGTAGCTGTTCATCAGGTTGCGGTAGTTCGGAATGCGCTGGGACAGCAGGTTGCCCAGGCCTTCAATGTCGTTGCGCCAGTCGCGGTGCAGTTCGCAAGCCACCGAGAACCAGTTCATCAGTTGCGCGCCGGCAGCGCTCATGCGAGCCCAGGAGGCCTGCTGCACGGTTTCGTTGAAGGTGCCCGAGGCGTCGGTGACGACGAACACGTCGAAACCTTCGGCCAGCGCCGACAAGGTCGGGAATGCCACGCAGACATCGGTCACCACGCCAGCGATGATCAGTTGCTTGCGGCCGGTGGCCTTGATCGCCTTGACGAAGTCTTCGTTGTCCCAGGCATTGATCTGGCCTGGACGCGGGATGTACGGCGCGTCCGGGAACATTTCCTTGAGCTCCGGCACGAGCGGGCCGTTAGGGCCTTTTTCGAAGCTGGTGGTCAGGATGGTCGGCAGACCGAAGAACTTCGCCAGGTCGGCCAGGGCCAGCACGTTGTTCTTGAACTCGTTGGGCGAGAAGTCCTGGACCAGGGAGATCAGACCCGTCTGGTGATCGACCAGCAGGACGACTGCATCATCTTTGTTCAGGCGGTTGTAGACAGGGGCATTGCTCATGGGATGACTCCTTATACATGGTTGTTACAAATCCTGTGGGAGCGAGCCTGCTCGCGAAGCGGTGTGCCTGTTGCGAAGGTGTCGGATGCGCCGACGTCTTCGCGAGCAGGCTCGCTCCCACAGGGGGGATGTTGATGTCTGTCAGAACGCGAAGCAGGAACAGCCAAACGCGCCCCAGAAGCCTTGGAAATCGCTGACCGGGACGTTCGACAGCCGCGCCCGCTCATGGCTATGGGAATGCACCGTGCAAGGACCGCTGCACTGGTGAACCTGGGCCTGCAACGGCGAAGTCGGGCGCCAGTGACCTGGCACCTTGACCACCGGTGACCAGTCCGGCAGCACCGGGACGCTGGCAGGGCCGAGTTTTTCGAAGTCACCGGCGGCGTACACCACCTTGCCGTCGACCACCGTCAGCACGGACTCGATCCACTTGATGGCTTCTTCCTCGACGCTGAAGAAGTCGGCGCTCAGTGCCGCCAGGTCCGCCAACTGGCCGACCTTGATCTGGCCCTTCTTGCCCTGCTCCGAGGAGAACCAGGCGCTGCCATGGGTGAACAGCTCCAGCGCGGTCAGGCGCGGCAGGCCTTCTTCGTGCAGCGCCAGGCCACCGACCGTGCGACCGCTGACCATCCAGTACAGCGAGGTCCAGGGGTTGTAGCTCGATACCCGGGTGGCATCGGTGCCGGCACCCACTGGTACGCCTTCGGCCAGCATGCGCTTGATCGGCGGCGTCGCTTCGGCGGCCTTGGCGCCGTAGCGGTCGACAAAGTATTCGCCCTGGAAGGCCATGCGGTCCTGGATGGCAATGCCGCCGCCCAGTGCACGGACCCGCTCGATGTTCTGCGGGGTGATGGTTTCGGCGTGGTCGAAGAACCATGGCAGGCCGTTGAACGGGATGTCACGGTTGACCTTCTCGAACACGTCGAGCATGCGGCTGATGGACTCGTTGTAGGTGGCATGCAGGCGGAACGGCCAACGCTGCTCCACCAGGTGCCGCACCACGGGCTCCAGGTCCTGCTCCATGCCAGGCGGCAGGTCCGGACGCGGTTCGAGGAAGTCTTCGAAATCCGCCGCCGAGAACACCAGCATTTCACCGGCGCCGTTGTGCCGCAGGAAATCATCGCCCTGGTGCAGCTTGACGCTGCCGGTCCAGTTCTTGAAGTCGCTGAGTTCTTCCTTGGGCTTCTGGGTGAACAGGTTGTAGGCGATGCGCACCGTCAACTGTTCTTCCCGGGCCAGCTGCTCGATCACCGCGTAGTCGTCGGGGTAATTCTGGAAACCACCGCCGGCGTCGATGGCACTGGTCAGCCCCAGGCGATTGAGTTCACGCATGAACTGGCGAGTGGAATTGACCTGGTACTCCAGCGGCAACTTCGGCCCCTTGGCCAACGTCGAGTAGAGGATCATCGCGTTGGGACGCGCCACCAGCATGCCGGTGGGTTCACCCTTGCTGTCGCGCACGATCTCGCCGCCCGGCGGGTTCGGCGTGTCACGGGTATAGCCGGCCACCCGCAACGCGGCGCGGTTGAGCAAGGCGCGGTCATACAGGTGCAACACGAACACCGGGGTGTCGGGGGCGGCCTGGTTGAGTTCTTCCAGGGTCGGCATGCGTTTTTCGGCGAACTGGAATTCGTTCCAGCCGCCCACCACACGTACCCATTGCGGCGTCGGCGTACGGTCGGCCTGGTCCTTGAGCATGCGCAGGGCATCGGCCAGGGACGGCACGCCTTCCCAACGCAGTTCGAGGTTGTAGTTCAGGCCACCGCGGATCAGGTGCAGGTGCGAGTCGTTAAGCCCGGGGATGACGGTGCGGCCCTTGAGGTCGATGACCTGGGTACTGCCGCCACGCAAGGCCATGGCCTCGGCGTCGGTGCCCACGACAACGAACTTGCCCTGGCTGATGGCCACGGCGCTGGCCCGGGGCTTTTCCCGGTCGACGGTGTGGAACTGGCCATTGAACAGAATCAGATCGGCGTTCATAGGGTTCTCCTTCAACTATCAAAAAATGTGTGGCTAGGGAGCTGGTTGTGACTAGGCACAACGGCTCGACAAGCTCAGGATTCCAAATGCTCGTGTGCTGTCGAGGCTTGCAGCCAGGGTGCGAACAGACGGGTCGCCAGCGGCATGCACACGTAACAGACCGAGAGCACGATGGTCAGGGTGATCAGGAACGTGGCAACGACGTAGTTGGAAAGAAATGCGTTGAGTTGCAGCACGGGCCCCCAGATCAGCGGCACCAACAAGGTGTGCGGCAGGATGACCAACAGCGTCACCACGGCCTGCTTCCAGCGCGGTGGCGGCGTGGAGGCGTCGGCCAGCGGGGCGAACCAGAACTCCTTGTGGGACGCGACCTCGGTCTGGTCACCATCGGCCAGCAACGGCGTGGCCTCTTCCACCAGCTCGCGGCGCTCGGGCGAATCGAGCCAGCGCTGCATGGCCTCGGTGGAACAGAAGCGCAGCACGCAAGTGAACAGCGACAACCCGCCCTGCTTGCCTCGCACCACATCCACGCCCAGGTGTCCCGGCCAACTGCCGGCCACGGTCACGATGCGTCGCAACCAGGCCTCATAGGCCGCGTCCTGGCCGGCCTTGACCCGGTGCTTGACGATCAGGGTCACGATTTCGTCGAAGCCAGGTGTGGCAGCACCCGTTGTGGGCTCGACAGCTTGAGATTCAGACATGGCGTAACACTCCGGTAAAACGCGCATTCAGCGCCAGGCGGCCCGGCCCGGCGATGAACACAGTGGTAAAGATGATCAGCAGCAGCCAGCCGAACTGCCCTTCTTCGAGGCTCCATTGCGGGTGAACCACCCACAGCGCAACCGCCAACAGGAACAGGATGGGCAGGCACGCGAGGCGCACCAGGACACCGACGGCGATCAGCAACGGGCACAGCACTTCGGCGAAGATCGCCAACATCAGGGTAAGGCTCGCCCCCAAGTGAAACGGGTCTTCGATGCGGGTCAGCTCGTCGCTGTAGTGCAGCCACTTCGGCAACCCGTGGACCCATAGCAGAAACAGCGCGCCACTGAGGCGCAGGAACAGCAGTCCCCAGTCCTGCAGGGTACGTTCGTCGGTGACGTTCATCGGTGTGCTCCGTCCGGGTCCGCATAGGCAGCGGCCGGCAATGATTGGGACATGTGGGTGGCAATGCGCGAGCGCAGCCAGCGCTCGGCCGGGTCGTTGTCATGCACGCCACTCCAGACCATCGACAGCTCGGCCGCGTTGATCTCGAACGGTGGATCCTCGGCCCGCAACGCGCAGCCTTCCACCAGCGCGCAGGCCGCGTAGTCGGGCACGGTGGCAATCAGTTCGGTGCCGGCCAACAACGCCCGCAAGCCACTGAACTGCGGGACGCCCAACACCACTTTGCGGGTCCGGCCAATACGCGCCAGGTCCAGGTCGATGTTGCCGCTCAGGTCCCCCGAGAACGACACCATGGCGTGGGGACGCGCGCAGTACTCGTCCAGGGTCAGCGGGCCCGGACGCTTGTCGCCGCGCAAGACCTTGCAGGGGATGTCCCGCAGTTTCTTGCGCTTGGCGTTGGCCGGCAGATCGGTGGTGTAGCTGACCCCGACGCTGATTTCCCCGCTGCCCAGCAACGACGACATCAGCAGGTAATTGGCCCGGCGCACCACCACGATGATGCCCGGCGCTTCTTCGCGCAGTTGGCTCAGCAACGGCGGGAACAGGCCGAACTCGGCGTCGTCCGACAGGCCGATGCGAAACACGTCGCAACTGGTGGACGGATCGAACGCCTTGGCCCGGCTGACCGCGCCGGAAATCGTGTCCATGGCCGGTTGCAGCTCACGCAGGATCGCCATGGCCCGAGGCGTCGGCTCCATGCCGCGACCGTGGCGGATCAGCAGCGGATCATCGAACAGATCCCGCAACCGCCCCAGCGCCGCGCTCACGGCAGGCTGGCCCATGAACAGCTTTTCAGCGACGCGGGTCAGGTTCTTTTCGAACATCAACGCCTCGAAGATCACCAGCAGGTTCATGTCAAGACGGCGTAAATCGTTGCGATTCATCGATTAGGATCCTGTGGAATACCATCCTGTGGGAGCGAGCCTGCTCGCGAAGCGTCGACACATCCGACGTCGTCACAAGCTGACCCACCGCTATCGCGAGCAGGCTCGCTCCCACAGGTTCTATGCTCGATCAGCCTCGGATGAACGCCAGCAGGTCGGCGTTCAGTCGATCCTTGTGGGTGTCGGTCAAGCCGTGGGGCGCGCCGGGGTAGACCAGCAGTTGCGAGTGCTTGAGCAGTTTGGCGGCTGCAATGCCGGCGGCTTCGATGGGGACCACCTGGTCGTCATCGCCATGGACCACGAGGGTCGGCACGTCGATGTTGCGCAGGTCTTCGGAAAGATCAGTCTCCGAGAACGCCTTGATGCAGTCGTACGTGTTCTTGTGGCCGGCGAGCATGCCTTGCATCCAGAACCAGTCGATCATGCCTTGGGACACCTTGGCACCCGGACGGTTGGCGCCGAAAAACGCGCTGGCCACATCCTTGTATAGCTGAGAACGGTCGGCCAGGGAGGCCTGGCGGAAACCGTCGAACACTTCGATGGGCAGGCCACCCGGGTTGGCCGGGGTCCTGAGCATCAACGGCGTCACTGCCGAGATCAGCCCGAGCTTGGCGACGCGAGCGGCGCCATGACGGCCGATATAGCGTGCCACTTCACCACCGCCGGTCGAGAAACCGAGCAGTACGGCGTCCTTCAGGTCCAGCCGCTCGATCAGCTCGGCCAGGTCATCGGCGTAGGTGTTCATGTCATTGCCGTCCCAAGGCTGGCTGGAGCGCCCATGCCCACGACGGTCGTGGGCGATCACCCGGTAACCGTTGGACGCCAGGAACATCATCTGCGCCTCCCAACTGTCCGAGTTCAACGGCCAGCCATGACTGAAGACAACCGGCTGACCACTGCCCCAATCCTTGTAGTAGATCTCGGTGCCGTCGCGGGTGATGAAGGTGCTCATGACATGACTTCCTTGAGAGGGGGGGAGGTCTCCATGGTCGTGTCAGAGGGGGTGTATGCGTGAGTTAAACGTTGTTAATTTTTTTGATTGAGGGCAGGACTGTGGTGCTTTTTGTGGCGAGGGGATTTATCCCCGCTGGGCTGCGAAGCAGTCCCAAGACTGACGCCTCGGTGTGTCAGTTTTAATGGACATCAAGCGTTTGGGGCCGCTTTGCAGCCCAGCGGGGATAAATCCCCTCGCCACAGGGTGTCTCACTGCGGGCTATGAGAGAAGGCTCTAACCGTTGCACCTGAAGCCAAACCTGAGGAATATGCTCGGATATGCCTTTTGCACCAGACCAGACGTTGAGAACACGATGAACCACCCCAGCGCCCTGCCCGTCGAACAGACCGTGCATTTCGGCCCTTACCACGTCCATCCTCGCCAGCGCTTGGTGCTGGAGGGCGGGCAGCCGTTGCGCCTTGGGCGACGGGCGGTAGAGATCCTGCTGGTGCTGCTCGAGCACGCCGGAGAGGTGGTGAGCAAGCAACAGCTGATCGCCCGTGTCTGGCCCAGGAGTGTCGTGGAAGACACCAACCTGCGAGTGCATGTCGCGGCATTGCGCAAGGCGCTGGGGGATGGCCAGGCCGGGCAGCGTTACATCGTCACCGTGGCCCAGCGCGGCTACAGTTTTGTCGCGCCGGTGTCGACCGCGCCCCTCGCCCCCATGGCGGATATTGCGCCTGCGTCACCGACCCACAACCTGCCACCCCGTCGCAACCGGATGATCGGCCGCCAGGCGGTGTTGGAAAGCCTGGTGACCCACCTGCCGCGCAAACGCTTCATCACCCTGGTCGGGACCGGTGGCATCGGCAAGACCACTGTGGCCCTGCGGGTCGCCGAGCGGCTGATCGATCACTACCGCGACGGCACTTATCTGCTAGACCTGTCATTGCTCAACGAGCCGGCCTCGATCATGCCGGAGCTGTGCGCGCTGCTGGATCTGCCACAGCCGGACAGCGATCCGCTGGCGACCATCGCGCGACAGCTCAAGGACCGACATCTATTGCTGGTGATCGATAATTGCGAACACCTGATCGACGCCATCGCCCAGCTCTGCGAAACCCTGCTGCGCGGTGCCCCGCACCTGCATATCCTGGCGACCAGCCGTGAAGGCCTGCGCGCCGAGGGCGAACACGTACAGCGCCTGGACGCCCTGGCCTGCCCGCCCCGGGAGACCCCCATCGAAGGCTACCCGGCCCTCGAATACCCGGCCCTGCAACTGTTCGCCGAGCGAGCGATGGCCAGCCAGGACGACTTCGAGCTGACCGACCGCGAGGTGCCCTTGGTGGCAGACATCTGCCAGCGACTGGACGGGATTCCCCTGGCCATCGAACTGGCCGCCGCGCAAGTGGGCCGCTTCGGGCTGGAAGCGCTTCACCGACAACTGCAAGGCAGCGTCGCCCAGCTCCACAACGACAGCGACGTTGCGCCGCGCCAGCAAACCCTGCGCGCTACGCTGGATTGGAGCTTCGCACTGCTCACCGTGTGCGAGCAGATCTGCCTGCGACGGTTGTCAACGTTCATGGGCAGCTTCAACCTGACGTCGGCAGCCGCGGTGATCATCGGACCACATGTCGCGCCCGACCAGGTGCTGGTGTCGATCAGCCAACTGGTGGCCAAATCCCTGCTCAACGTCGAAGTCGGCGATGAAGAGGTGCGCTATCGCCTGCTGGACACCACCCGCAGTTATGCCCTGGAAAAACTGGTCGAAGCCGGCGAACTGGCAGCCAGCCAGGAACGCCATGCCGAGCGCTGCCTGGCCCTGATGGAGCAAGCCGAGCAGGATTGGGAAAACACCGCCACGCCAGTGTGGATCGCGCGCTACGCCGCCTATCGCGATGACATCCGCGCGGCCCTCGATCGCGGGTTGGGCCCGCACGGTTCCCATCAGGTGGCCATCCGCTTGACCGCCAGCACCCTGCCCCTCTGGCAGGAGCTGTCATTGCTCAAGGAGCATGGGCTTTACGTCAATAAGGCGCTGCAATTACTACGGGCCGCCCCGTCGCCATGCCCCAGGCTGAGCCTCGCTTTGGAATTGGCCCACGCCAGTTTCAACTACCACACCGAGGGCGGTACGCCGGCCACGATCCGCGCCTTCGTCACCGCCCGGCAGCTGGCGCAACAATGCCAGAACCGCGCCGGCGAGCTCCGGGCGGTGTCGGGGCACATGGCGGTCAACCTCAGTTGCGGCTATTACCAGCAGGCGCTGGAACAAAGCCAGGACTTCGACCGGCTGGGCACCCTGGGCGATCCGCTCCTGTCTTTGAGCGCCCAACGCCTGCGGGTGCTGGCGCTGCACTTTGCCGGCGACCAGGGCGCGGCCCGACAAGATGCCGAACAGGTCATCCAGCGCCTGGCCCAGAGCGGCCACCTCAGCCGCTTCACCCACGGCTTCGGCGTGCAATACGACCAGAGCGTAGCGTCGCTGACCACCCTGGCACGCATACTCTGGCTACAAGGCTTTGCCGAAAAAGCCCGGCGGGCCGCCAATCTCGCCCTGCAAATTGCCTTGCAAATCAATCACGGCACCTCGATCTGCTACACCCTCGCGCTGGCCGGTTGCGTGATTGCACGCTACAACGGCGATCATTCAGTCGCGCGGGAAAGGCTCGATCTGTTGCGACACCAGGCCAACAAACATTCGGTAATGCTGTTTCATAGCTGGGCCCGCCACTACGACGCTGCGTTCAATGACGCGCCCCTCGAGGCGAATCCGGTCAACGGTCTGATCCAGGACATTGTCGTGACCCTGCGTGCCGATCAGGTCAGCGCCGAGCAACTCGATCGCGCCCATAGCGGCGCCGCGGGCTGGTGCACAGCCGAGATCCTGCGGGCCGGGGCGCAGGCCTTGTTGGCACGCAACGACCCGACCCTCGACGAGCGCGCCGAAGAACAGCTGGTGACCGCCCTGGGCGTGGCACGCGGTCAGGGTGCCCTGGCCTGGGAGCTGCGCAGCGCCACGACCCTGGCGCGACTATGGCAACGCCAGGGCCGGGAACGGGCCGCACAAGAATTGCTCGAGCCGATCTATCGACGCTTCACCGAAGGCTTCGATACCCCAGACCTAGTGGAGGCCGACGCGCTGCTCCAGACGTTGTCTCAACGGTGCGAGACTTGAATGGACAGGCTTCCATGCGTTCTGCAGCGCATGACGCCGATGATACAAATGCCATTGGCCACTGCGCCGCAGCTTTTCCACGGCATAGGCACGCGTGGTGTGGAGCCAGTGGAAACGCACCCCATTGGCGCAGGGTTCGACTCTCAACAGAGACTGCTGGGCCAGCCGTGACAGCAGCCAGGGCAACTGCCCGACACCCAGTTCCGGACAACTGATCACCGCAATGGCCGCCTTGGCGGTAAAAGGCCGGTCGAACACCGCGAGGCGCTGGAATACCAGCCGCTCGGGGGGGCTCAAACGCTCGAAACTCCAGTCCAGCAAGGCCTCCAGGCTCCGGTGACGGGGCACGGCCGTGCGCCGGCCAAAGCTCAGGAGCGACAGTCCGAAGTCCAGTTGTTCCAGTACACCCGCCACGCCCAAGACACAGACCTGGGCTGCCGCCAGCTCCAGGGCCAGCGGTAAACCGTCCAGGCGCTGGCAGATTTGCGCAATCGCCACCAGGTCGCGGTCGCTGGGTTTGAAACCTTGCTGCCGGGCGCCAACCCGTTCCACCAGCAACTGTACCGCTGGGCATGCCTGTAATTGATGCTCGGGCTCAAGGGGCGATGCCACCGTCAGGCCTGGCAGTTGCAGGACGCGCTCATCGGTGAGGTTCAGCGGCTCGCGACTGCTCAACAACAGCGACACGCCCGGTGCCGACGCTCGCAACGCCAAGGCCAGTTCACGACAGGCCTCAAGCAGATGTTCGCAGCCGTCGAGCACCAGCAGCAGCCGACGATGTTCGAGTTGCCGGCCCAGGGCCTCGGGCGCCAGGCCCAGCGTACAAGCAATCCGCGCCCGTACCTGGCAAGGCTCGGTGATGGCCGCCAGGTCGACGAACCACGCCCCGTCGTCAAAGTGTTCCAGCAACAGCTCCGCGACCCGCAGCACCACGGTGGACTTACCAACGCCGCCCGGGCCGACCACGGTGGTTAGGCCCTGGCGCGGCACCTCGACCAGCAACCGGCCCAGCACTTTATCGCGGCCGATCACCGGGCTCAGCCGTGCAGGCAGGTTGTGCTTTTCGCCTCTGGACGAAGCCAGCGGCGCGGCAAAGCAATAGCCACGTCGCGGATCGTTGAGGATGTACCGGCAGCCGTCCCGCCCGTCACCGAACGCCCGCCGCAATGCCGCAATGTGCACCCGCAGGTTGATGTCTTCCACCACATTGTCCGGCCAGACCTCGGCGATGAGCGCTTGCTTGCTGATATAGCTGCCGGCGTGATCCACCAGGACCTGGAGAACGTCCAGCGCCCGTCCGCCCAAGCTGAGGGGTTCGCCATCTCGGGTGACGAGCCGCTGCTGCCGGTAGAAGGCAAACGGGCCGAAGCCCACCGCCGGTTCGGTATCGGGTTTGACGAAACTGTTCATGGTGATCCAGCGCCAAAGAACCGGTGTGGGCATGGCGTCGCGGTCATCAAACGCGTCTGCCCCGGCTCTCTTGCATCCTTTCCAGAGGGTTCGCCGTTATCTTGGCAGCCCACGACCGGAGAACAATGCTGGCACAGGGTGCATGACGGACATCACGGTGCCCTGGACGGACACCGGAGGGCTCAACTGAACTGCTGGCGGTATTGCACTGGGGTCAGGCCGAGTTTTTCGCTGAACAGAGAACGCATGTGCCGGACGCTGCCAAACCCACTGCGAAACGCTACGGTCTTGAGGGGTAAGTCCGTGCTTTCCAGCAACTGACGGGCCCGGTCGATACGGGCCCCCTGCAGGAACTCCATCGGCGTCATCATCACTTCGCGGGCGAACATCCGGGCGAAATGCCGCGGACTCATGGAGGCCAGCGTCGCCATGCGCTCGACGGTGAACGGCTCTTCGAGATGCTCCATCACATAATGCTGCACCCGGGTGACGGCCGACTCCTGGGACGCCACCGCCGCCACCAGAGGGCTGAACTGGGCTTGCCCGCCTTGGCGCTTCATGACCACCAGCAACACCTTGGCCACATCCAGTGCCACTTTGCGGCCATGGTCCTGGGCTACGATGGCCAATGCCAGGTCGATGCCGGCGGTGACGCCGCCGGACGTGAACAGGCGCCGGTCCTGCAGGAAGATCTTGTCGGTTTCCACCAGTGCCTTGGGGAAACGCCGGATCAGGCGTTCGGTGTAATGCCAGTGCGTGGTGACGCGGTAGCCGTCAAGCAATCCCGCCTCACCCAGCACGAAGGCCCCGGTGCAGATGGAGCCGTAGCGCGTGGCCCGTTGCGTCGCGGCCCGCAGCCAGGTGTGCAACCCCGGATGTCGATCGTTGTAGGCCCCCGGCCCGCCCGGCACCAGCAGTACATCATAGGCCGCCCAGGCCTGGTCGATGTGGATGTCGGCCTCGACCGCCACGCCGTTGGAGGCCCGCAATGGGCCGCGATCAGTGCCCAGGGTCAGTAATTGATAGCGTTGATCCGGCTCAAGATAGCGGTTGGCGATGGAAAACACCTCCATCGGCCCGGCCATGTCGAGTAGTAAAAAATCCGGGAACAGCACCATTGCAACGGTTTTCATCAGTTAACACGCCAAAAAGAAAATCCAGAGGAACGCAGCGAAATTTCAAGCTCGCCTGATGAACCCTGTGGGAGCGAGCCTGCTCGCGATGGCGTTGATATGGTCAACAACCCCGTGAGCTGACTCACCGCCATCGCGAGCAGGCTCGCTCCCACAGGTCCGATGTCGCACCAGACGCGGCTTCGACATCATGTTAACGCACCGCACCGGCTGGCAGGCCTGCTTATTGTCCACTTATAAGTGACAGTCTTTCGTTTTTCACCTACTTATTAAGCGGCAGCATAACCATTAACCTTCTTCTGTCCCCGGCGAACGGCCAAAGCCGTCGCCCACTGAACCAGGAGAACTACCATGCTGACCCTTCGCAAAGCTGCGGACCGCGGAATCGCCCGTCACGGCTGGCTGACCTCGTTCCACACCTTTTCCTTCGCCAACTACCGTGACCTCAATCAACAAGGCTTCTCCGACCTGCTGGTCATCAACGATGACCGGGTGGCCGCCGCCAAGGGTTTCGGCCAGCACCCCCACCGGGACATGGAGATTTTCTCCTATGTGCTCGAAGGCGCGCTGGAACACAAGGACACCCTGGGTACAGGCTCGGTCATTCGCCCAGGCGATGTGCAACTGATGAGCGCCGGCAGTGGCGTGGCCCACAGCGAGTTCAACCACAGCGCGGACGAGCCGGTGCACTTCCTGCAGATCTGGATCGTGCCGAATGTCAGCGGTGCCAAGCCACGCTACCAGCAGGAGCATTTCAGCAGCGGGCAGAAACGCGGTCGCCTGCAATTGATCATCTCGCCGGACGGCGCCGACGGCTCCCTTGAGGTGCGCCAGGACGCACGGGTTTATGCCGGACTGTTCGATGGCAGCGAAAGCGCCACCCTGACATTGGCACCTGATCGCTATGCCTATGTGCATGTCGCCCGGGGCAACGTCGAGCTCAATGGCGTGTCGTTACAGGAAGGTGATGGCGTGCGAGTGCGGGAAGAACAGGTACTGACGTTGAGCAATGGCCAGGATGCCGAGGTGCTGGTGTTCGATCTGCAACCCAGGGAATTGCCACAAATGCCATGATCTGCGCGGCTCACCCGCGGTTCTTCCCAAACCTGAGGCTTGGTTGCCGGCGCCATCCGGCTCGCTTACAACGATGACCAAGCCTCACATTCCATGTTCGTTACCAACAGACCTTTGTGAATAGTCCACGTTAACAAACGACGAACGTAGGCTTTTTTTCACCAAAGAAGGCTAAGCTCTGAAAGTTCCTACGATGAGGTTACCCGGCCAACGATCCAACGTGTCATCTCTATGTGATATTGATTGGATGTTACAAACCAAGCAAAATGATCTCACTTAGCCACCCAACCCTCGCCTTGCTTATTCATGGAAGAAAGCATGAAAACCGTTATTCCCCTCGTCGCTCTTTGCGTAGCCTGTCATGCAACAGCGGACGTGCAAAAAATACCGTACATCTACGATGATTCGGTCGCCAAGTACTCCCTTGTTTCGTTTACCGAAAGCGGTTCCGCCATTCAGGCCATCGTGAAACGGGAAGGTGCATATTTCAACAGTTATACAAAGGTGGAACTCGACTGTGCCAATCGCAGTGTTCGCCAAATGGGGATGTATAACAGCCTGGAAGTTCTGGAAAAAGCCCAACTCGACCAGATGCAAGGGCGAATCGTTGAAGGTTCCATTGCCGATGAAGTGGGAAAGATCTTGTGCAAAGGCACGACCCTGACCGCCTCGCAACCCGACAACCCGCCTGTTGAAGAACAACCGGACGATAGGACCTGACCCCAACGCCGTCCCCCTTCGCCTCTGTGCGAATGTCGCTGCCGAGCAAAGTTCTCGGACATGGAATACCTGAACACAGGACCGGGCTCGCACTACCCTATGAGCGCGAGCCCGGTTTCAGCTTCTCAAAGAACTCATCCCGACGTTTGCTTCCGCCCAAACGTCGAACGATAGCTGCCTGGCGGAACGCCGAAAAAATCCCGGAAACGCCGCTGAAAATGCGGGGAGCTGACAAAGCCCGTCGCCACGGCGACCTCTGTCATCGATCGATTGGTCTGCTGGATGAGCTGGCGTGCCCGGGTCAGGCGCAACTCCAGGTAGTAACGCGTTGGGGTCGCGCCGAGAAAACTGCAGAAGCGCCGCTCCAGCTGGCGCTTGGAAATCTTCACGCAGGCCGCCAGTTCATCGATGGTCAATGGCTCTTCGATGTTCTGCCACATCAACTCCAACGCCAGCTTGAGGCTTTCCGGCAGCCTCGGGTCCGTCTCGACGAAGACGGGCGGCAAATCCGACGCATCGCCCGATTCGTCACACCGCAGAATTTCCTCGATGGCCCCCACCAGGGCCTCCCCTCCCGTCTGGCGGATCAGCTGGAGCATCATGCGCAGCGAACTGTTGGCACCGGCACAACTGACCCGTCCGCGATCAACGACATAGGCCCGGCTCGATACCTTCACATGAGGGAAGACCTCCACCATCATCGCTCGGCTTTCCGGGTGAACGGCGCATTCGAAACCGTCCAGCAGGCTGGCGTCGGCAACGAAGAAAACCCCATTCCACAGCCCACCCAGTATCGCCCCCGACGCCGCATTGGCGCGCAGCTTGCGCCGCAGCAGGGGGACACCTTGCAGCTTTACACGAAAACCCCCGGCGACGATGAGAACGTCCTGGTTTTCCGGCAATTGCGCCAACTCGATGTCAGTGGAAATGACAATCCCCAGGTCACTCGTCACCTGGCTCCCCGACACTCCGACCGTCAGAATCTCGTAGAGGGGCATGTCACACATCAGGTTGGCCGTTACCAGGGCATCCACCGCACCGGTGAAGGACATCATCGAGAAATTGTCCATCAATACGAACGCGACGCGGGTCGGCGCCTGATCCACCCCCGGCGAGCCGAGTGGCCGATAAGCCATGTTCTTGTTTTTAAGTACGCTCTCGAATGCGCTTGGCATAGGGCCTCTTCCTGAAGACGATCAGACTTGCGCCACTCTCGCATCTCAGGCAAGCGGCCATGGTATGGGGAACGTCGCTATCGTGTGGATTAGCGACGCGGGACGCCTTTAAGTACCTGCGGCTCTAAAGTCTGTTCGCCTTTAGTCGATAGGCTGAGAGTAGACATGGGCGCTTCCTTTCCAGCACTCGCAACTTACACCGCCATTGTTTCCGCCGACCCAACACTTATAAATACCCGCGGGAGAAGTCATGAATATCAAACAGAAGCTGACATGGGCGTTCGCGACCATCGCCTGCCTTCCGGTCGTCCTGGTGGCGGTGCTCGTCGTGCTGAACCTGCGCGAAGCGGCAAAAACCAACTTCCTCGACAGCAGCGGCCGGGAAATCCGCCAGATCGACAATGGCATGAAGACGTTCTTCGATGGCATCAGTCAGAACGTCGAATTCTTCGCCAAGGACCCGCGGATCGTGGCGGCAAAGGACCTGAAAAACTATTCCGCCGCCGACGCGGCACAAACGCCACTCCCTGAAACCAATAAACAGATCCTGGATATCTTCGACCGCTTCGCCAAGAGCCATCCGACCACCGCCTATCTTTCCGTGGGCCTTGCCGATGGCGGCTATGCCAGCTGGCCGGATGACCCCAAGATCTCCAACTACGACCCACGCGTGCGCCCATGGTACAAGGCCGCCATCGCCTCGCCTGGCGTGACTGTGCGCACAGACGCCTATTACTGGGCGCCGGATGATATATCGCTGATCGGCATCGTTCACACGGTATCCGACGCTGCCGGCAAACTGGTGGGCGTCGTCGGCCTCGACGTGTCGCTCAAGCAACTGACCGAACTGGTCAAGAACATCAAGCTGGGCGAAAGCGGCTACCTCATCCTGGTCGAGGGGAACGGCAACGTGCTGGTGGATGCCAGCGACGCCAAGCACAACTTCAAGCCTCTCGCCGACCTGGGCCCCAACTATGCCGCGCTGGCCAAGAGCGGCGACGGCATGACCCAGGTCGAGATCGATGGCGTGTCCTACATGGTCAACATCGTCACCTCCAAGAGCCTGGGCTGGCGCTTCATCGGCCTGATCAAAAGCGACGAAGTCATGGCCGGGGCCTCAAGCCTCACCTGGTTGATCGCGATTATCGCAGCGGTATTGGCAGTGATCTTCGCGGTCGTTGGGGCAAGCTTCGCCAGCGTCATCGTGCGACCGATTCGCGGCGTTGCAAACGGCTTGCAGGAAATCGCCGAAGGTGAAGGCGACCTCACCCGTCAACTCTCCGTACAAGGCAAGGACGAAACGGCCACCCTGGCCAGCTGGTTCAACCAGTTCCTGGGCATGATTGCACAGTTGGTACAGCGAATCGGCAGTGCCTCCTCCGACTTGCAAAGCGCGGCGGCCGACACCAGCGAAGTCGCCACCAACATGAACGAAGCCGCCGGTCGCCAACGCCAGGCAGTGGAGCTGGTCAGCACCGCCTTCAATGAAATGGTCGCGACCGCCAACGAAGTGGCCCGCTCCTGCAGCCAGGCCGCCACCAGCGCGGACACCGGCTACCGTGATGTGCACGATGGCCAGCATCACATCGGCGAAGCCACCGGCAGCGTGCTGAAACTGAGCGAAGACCTGCAGCAGTCGACCCAGACCATGCAGGCACTCGAGCAGGACAGCAAGAACATCAACACCATCCTCGACACCATCCGCTCGATTGCCGAGCAGACCAACCTGTTAGCCCTCAACGCCGCCATCGAAGCCGCGCGCGCCGGCGACCAGGGTCGCGGATTCGCCGTCGTGGCCGATGAAGTACGGGCCCTGGCACGGCGCACCGCCGACTCCACCGGCGAGATCGACAGCCTGCTCGGTAATCTGGCCCGCCGCACCCAGGAAGTGACCCAGCAGATGCAGAACAGCCTGCTGGTGTCGCAAACCAGCGTGGAACGCATCCAACAGGCCCGCGACAGTTTCGACAAGATCCGCAACTCGGTGGACTCGATCCGCGACCAGAACACCCAGATCGCCACCGCCGCCGAGGAACAGCATCAGGTGGCCGAAGACATCAACCGGCACATCGCGCAGATCCATGCCGATGCGCAGCTGGTCGAGGAGTTTGCCCACTCGGCGCAGACCGGTTCGGGCCGATTGACGGACATTTCTGGTCAACTGAGAGGCTTGGTCGGACGCTTCAAGTTCTAAACAACGTTGCCTAATGAGCCAGGGACGGCTCAATGGTTAAACTAATCGCGGCCTTCTCCAGCTTGTTCAAGACACCTTCAGCCAAACAGGCACAGACCTCAAAAAGTCCACGGTAGCGCCCCCCCCTGAATCGGTTCTCGCCCTACAGCCGAGGACTTACCCTCCCGACGCCAGCCGAACGATCGCCTCCCGGCTTCCCGCTTGTTCGCGAAGAATGAATTTCTGGATTTTCCCGGTTGCCGTTTTCGGCAGCACCATGAACACGACCCTGCGTGGGCACTTGAATCGCGCCAGACGTTCCTGGCAGAAGGCAATCAATTCCGCCTCGCCGGGCGGCGTTGCGCCGATCTTGAGTTCGATAAAGGCACACGGCACCTCGCCCCATTTATCGTCCGGTTGAGCAACCACTGCCGCGTGCAGCACCGCCGGATGGCCGTGAATCACGTCCTCGATTTCGATGGACGAGATATTTTCCCCGCCCGAGATGATCACGTCCTTGCAGCGATCGGTGATCTGCACATAACCATTCTCATGTACGACTGCGACGTCGCCCGTATGGAACCAACCGCCGCCAAACGCCTTTTCATTGGCACTCGGGTTTTTCAGGTAGCCCATCATCACCGTATTGCCGCGAAGCAATAGCTCACCGGTGGTGTGACCGTCGTGCGGTACCGGTTCAAGGGTCTCGGCATCCGCCACCATCAACCCTTCGAATGCCGCCGCTCGCGCACCCTGGCGTACCCGAAGTGAGCTCTGCTCAGACGATGGGCGATCAGACCAGTCGTCCTGCCATACACAACTGACAGGCGTGCCACAGACCTCGGTAATCCCGTAGACGTGGTCAACATCGAAACCAAGCGAGACGACCGCATTCAATACCGCCGCGGGGGGTGGAGAACCGGCAGTCAATACCCGCACCGGCAACGCCAGCGGCGGTCGCGTCGTTGAGTTGGCAATCATTGCCATGACAATGGGCGCGGCACAGAAATGATCGATCCCGTGTTGGTCGATGGCATCGAACACTGCCTCTGCAGAGACCTTGCGTAGGCACACGTGCGTACCCGCCGCCGCCGTGATCGCCCAGGTAAAACACCATCCGTTGGCATGAAACATCGGCAGCGTCCACAGGTAGCGAGGCGCTTTGGAGACCGGCCAGTTGGTGAGTTGCAGCAGGCTCATCAGGTACGTTCCCCGATGGCTGGCGACAACCCCCTTAGGGTCGCCGGTGGTGCCCGAGGTGTAATTGAGTGCGATGGGTTGCCATTCATCAACCGGCCAAACGCCAGCAAACTCGGGATCGCCTTCATACAGCAGCGACTCATAATCGATCTCACCGATCGCTGAGCCCACAGGCGCCAAATGATCGTTGATATCGACGACTGTCGGGCGCTCCCCCAGCAGTTCGATAGCCGCCGCGGCCAGCGCGGAAAATTCGCGATCGACAAAAAGCAGCTTGCACTCCGCATGGCGGAGAATGAACGCCACGCCCTCTGCATCGAGCCGATAATTGACGCAGTTCAGAACCGCGCCGGATAACGGCACACCGTAGTGCGCTTCGAACATCGCGGGCGTGTTAGGCGACAGGATCGAAACGGTGTCGCCCGTCCCGATTCCCCTGGCAACCAGCGCAGAGGCGAGGCGAAAGGCGCGGTCGCGGGTTTCAGACCAGGTTCTTCGCAGATCGCCATGAATGACCGCCACTCGGCCCGGGTGCACCAGCGCCGCACGGTCCAGGAACCCGAGCGGTGTGAGAGGCAGATGATTCGCAGGATTTCGGTCGAGACCGTACTCATAGGCTTCACGACTCATACCATTGACTCCTTATTATTGTGATGGAACGTTGCAAACGCGCTCACCGGCTCTCGATCGGTCACCAGGCTGTTTTCCAGGCTGGACTCGTCCGCATAGCCAAGGCTCATGCCGCACACCAGCATCTGATCGGAGGGGATACCGAGTAACTCGGCGATCACTTGGTGATACTTCAAGAAGGCGGCTTGGGGACAGGTGTGCAGCCCTCTGCCACGGGCCGCTACCATCACGCTTTGCAGGAACATGCCATAGTCGAGCAGGCTGCCTTTCTGAAGCACCCGATCGATGGTGAACAACAGGCCCACCGGCGCATCGAAAAACCGATAATTGCGGCCGTGCTGCTGATGCATGCGTTGCTTGTCACCCTTTTCGATACCCAGCAGGCCGTACAACTCCCAACCCACTTGTCTTTTCCTATCGATGTAAGGAGCGACCCAGTGGCGAGGGTAATACTCGTAGGCGTCTTCAAGATGAAGGCTCAACGCTGGATCGTCATCGAGCTGGGCGATGACCTGGGATAGCCGATCCTTGATCGCCCCCGTCACCACATGGACCCGCCACGGTTGCATGTTCACGCCAGTGGGGCAGAAACGGGCGATGTCGAGAATGGCTTCGACCTCTTCAAGCGGCACCGGGGTCGGCAAATAGGCCCTCATGCTACGACGCGTGGTGATCGCCCAATCCACCGTTCGACTCAGCAATTCAGGCGAGAGTGGAGGTTGTGATAAGCGGTTCATGCTCTTGTCCCATGGATAACGAATTCACAAAAAAACGCTGGCGTTCAGCTGTCAGCCAGCCAGCGCGGTGGCCTTTCGCACGCGGACCGAATCGGCGCGGGTCTGATTGATCAGGGAAACGGCGGCGGCGCCAATGAGGCCGGCCAGGCTGATTGCCATGAAGTTCTGTTCGAGGGGTAGTTTGATCGACACCAACCAACCGATGAGAATCGGCGCGACGATAGCCCCGACCCGGCCAACCCCGGAGGCGAACCCAACGCCGGTGGAACGAATGGTCGAGGGGTAGAAATCCCCCGCATAGGCATACGCCAGAAGCTGCGTGCCCAGGGTCGATGCACCGACGATGAACACGACTGCAACTAACAGGCTCGTGGACCGGGTGTATCCCAGCACCGTCAACGCGATTGCGCCGATCAGATAAAACGCGACCAGCACATGCTTGATGTTCAGCTTGTCGCTGAGCCAACCGCCCCCGAGCGCGCCCGCTATCGCCCCCAGGTTGAAGACGATGACGAAGTTCAGCGCAGACCCGAGGCTGAATCCGGCCATGGCCATCAACTTGGTAAGCCAGGAATTGAGGGCGTAGACCATGAACAGACCAGTCATGAAAGCCGCCCAGATCATCACGGTGCTGAACCCACGGCCGTCTCGAAAGAGATTTCGAACCGGCGCGTCCTGCTTGTCCAATACCTGCGCATTGCCGGTCATGACCGCGTTATCGCTCATCACCAAACTCGGATCGATTCTCCGGGCGATTGCACGCAGCTCGTCCTGGCGCCCCTTCTTGAGCAGATTGCCGATGGACTCGGGCATGGTCTTCAAGATGAAGGGGATCAAGAACACCGGCAGGCCCGCTACATAGAAAACCGACTGCCAGCCATGGCTTTCGATGAGTTGCTTGGCGGTCAGAGCCACCAGAATGCCCCCGACCGAATAACCTGCGAACACCAACGTCACCATGCGGGTACGTAGCTTGATGGGAGAGAACTCGCCCATTTGCGCCGTACAGATCGGCAGGACACCGCCAATACCAAGCCCGGCGATGAACCGCGCGATGCTGAAACTGATCGGATCGCTCGTGAGGCCCGCCGCGGAGGTAAAAAAGCTGAACAGCGCCACGCAAATGGCGACCATCTTCGGTCGACCGATGCGGTCTGCCAGCGTCCCGAGAAAGATTGCGCCGAGCATTGTCCCGAACAGTGCGGAACCGGCCATGACACCGGCGCTGGTCGGATCAATGTTCATGTCCGTCATGATGGCGGGCAGCGCGGCGCCCACGACAGCGAGGTCATACCCATCGATAATCAGAATGAGCACGCACCAGAACAGGATAAGGCCATGGAAGCGATTGAACTTTGAGTCGCCCGTGAGGGCATAGACATTTACCGACTGCATAGGATGTCTCCTTCGATCTTGTTCTTATTGGAGAAGTGCACAGGGGTCACCAATCTGATGGGCTACCTGTGGCTCATCCTAGAATTCAAAATGAAGTTGGCCCATGCCCGGGGACATCGTTGTGACTGACCGTTCCGGGCACTGCCTGGCGTTGGCCTGTCCAACTTGACTGTTGGTGATCTGACGCCACGCCGCGTTGGCCCCTGGGTGTCCAAACAAGTCACGGCAGTTGAACTTTTTCACCCTTGCCAGCGACTGCGAAGGTTGCCGAACATGACGCCGTGTCTTGCCTGGCGACCCATCGCCCTACCGCTCATGTCCTGACCTCATCTTCAGCCGTCTTGCATGAACAGCTCATGCAATGGAGTGCTTATGCCCGACGAAACAGTGAAGCGCCAAGGTCCCCTGGTGGGACTGCGAGTGATCGAGTTCGCAGGCATTGGTCCTGGTCCACACTGCGCGATGCTCTTCGCGGACATGGGCGCGCAGGTCATACGCATTGAGCGTGAAGGTGGAAATGGATGGCCGAACCCGGTCGTCGACAGGGGCCGCAAGCACATCACGCTGGATATCCGAAGTGAAAGCGGGGTCGAGGAATCCCTGGCCCTGATCGAAGACGCGGACGTGCTCATCGAAGGCTTTCGTCCTGGGGTGATGGAGCGCCTGGGACTGGGCCCCCTGGAAGCCACTGCACGTAATCCGCGATTGATCTATGGGCGAATGACGGGATGGGGGCAAACCGGGCCACTCGCCCAACGCGCTGGCCATGACATCAACTACCTTGCCCTCACCGGCGCGTTGGCGGCGATCGGCACTGCGCAAGGTAACGCTCCGCCTCCTCTGAATCTGGTCGGAGACTTCGGTGGCGGTTCCATGTTCCTGGCCTTCGGCATTTTAGCGGCGCTGTGGGAACGTGAACGTTCGGGTAAAGGCCAGGTGGTGGACGCCGCGATCATCGACGGCGTGTCTTCCATGATGACCTTCTTTGCCGGGCTGTTGCCCAGCGGCGCGATCAGCCTGGAACGGGATCGGAACCTGCTGTCAGGCGCCGCGCCTCATTATCGCTGCTACACCTGTTCGGACGGTCGGGAGATTTCCGTGGGTCCTCTTGAGCCGCGGTTCTTTGCCGAGTTGATGGCGCTGATCGACGCGCCGCCCGGGGTCCGGTCCGGTTGCGAAGATCCAGACAAATGGGCCGAGCAAAGCGAACAGCTGGCCCGCCTGTTTGCGACACGCACTCGAGCACAATGGTGTTCGCTGCTTGAAGGCCGCGACGCCTGCTTTGCGCCCGTGCTGACGCTTGCAGAGGCCGCCGAGCACCCGCAGATGCGGGCCAGAGGCGTTTATCAAGAGGCCGACGGTGTGTTGCAAGCAGCGCCCGCGCCGCGATTTTCGCGTACCCCGGGCGCGGTACAGGAAACATCTCGAATGCTGGGGGATGGGACTGGCCCAACGCTCACTAGGAGGCGGCGGGGTTACTGCGATACACCCCAGGGCTGACGCCGGTCCACTTCTTGAAAGCGCGGTGGAACGCACTGGTCTCCTGGAATCCGGTGAGCGCCGCTACATCGCTGACACTCAGCTCAGCCTGGCTCAACAGATTGATCGCCATGTCCCGTCGCAGATCGTCCTTCAGGCGTTGATAGCTGGCACCCTCGGCCTGGAGACGGCGCTGGAACGTCGAGCTTGAGATCCGCAGGTCCTTGGCGATCGCATCCAACTCCGGCCAGTCGTCAGGGCTTTGTTCCCGCAGTCGATGTCGAATCAAGGCACTCAGGCTTTCGTCGTTGCGATACTTCACTAACAGATTGGCCGGCGCCTCTCGAAGAAAGGCCGACAGGTGGCTGCTGTTCTGGGCAATTCTCAGGCCTAGGAAACTCCGGTCAAAGCGAACCCAGGTCGTCGCCGAACCGTATTCAATGTCCGCACAAAACCGCATCCGATAATCACTGTCGTCCTCTGGACGGGCGGGTCGAAAGCGCACCTCCTGCAGCGCAATTCTCCTATTGGCCAACCAACACAGCAGGCCATGTACCAGGATCAGCCACGTGCCATAGGCGTACAGGCGGCGTTCGATTCCATGGTCATGAATGACGATCCGCGCGTCGTCTCCCTCGATCTCCAGCGTCCCGTAAATATCATCGAGGATACTTCGAAGAAAAGTAAGGATGCGCTGTAACGCCTGTTCCAGGGAGCGGCATCCGATGACCGCATGACACATCAGTTGGAAGCTTCCCCGGCGCATCGGATGACTATCGATGCCGAAGAACTCGTCATCCAACTGGTCTGACAAGGCGATCCACAGACGTGAAAAAGCAGACGCCTCGACACGTGCCTGTGGCGCATTCAGAAGCTCGGGATCAATACGGGCGAACTGCAGAATCGGCTGCACATCCAGGCCACGTCGAATCGCCCCGGACAACGCTTCATGCACCAAACCGATTGACGTGGTTCCCTTGTATTGAGCCTGTATCATCTCTTCTCCATAACGCCATGCGAGAGCGGGACCGCCTTCACCGCTTCGCGCTACGTGGCGTTGCCGGCGCGATCCTGGCTCGATATCACTACGTTCGATTGCCTGCCCCCTTCTGTCAACGTCCGAAACGTTCACCAAGGCTGAGGTATTTGAACATTGCCGCGGTCAAGTTCGCGCTCCAAGATCAGGACGGCTTGTAGAGGACTGCTGGTTTGAAAAAGCAAGTGAGGGGATTGGCCCCATGACGCATGCAACGCTCTTCTGGGAAGACTTCAAGCCAGGCACCACGTGGACGGCATCACGGCCTGAGGCGATGAGTGAGGAGGAGATCATCGCCTTTGCCCTGGAATATGATCCTCTGGACATGCACATTGATCCGGAACAGGCGCGCAACAGTCCTCTCGGTGTTCACTGCGCCAGCGGGATACAAACCTTCGCGATCGTCCAGCGCCTCATGTGCGAGGTCTTGTACCTGCGTACCCGCGTTGTCGCGGGTGGACAATTCGATAAATTCCGCCTGTTGTCCCCCGTGCTACCGGGGGATGTGATCAGCATTGTCGCCAAGGTGCGTACCTCGACGCCCCACCCCCGAAGAAATGACCGAGGCTGGGTCGTCCTGAGGGTTGAAGTTTTTACCGAGCACGCTAGAAAGGTCCTCACCTACGAGGTCTCGGTGCTGATCATGCGCCGTGGTTCTGACTTGATTGAACCAGATACAAGTCCTGCGCGTTGGACGGCCAGGCCTGATCTTCAAGCAAGCCTGTCGCAAAAGTGAGTGGCCAGCCGGTCCGCGGACTGGCGCACCGTGCTGGCTTGATCGTAGAAGTCGTAGTGCCCCCCTTCCAGCCAAGCCAACGCCTTTGGCCCGGCCAGGCGTTCATAGACCTTGCGGGCCTGATCGGGAAAGGCCGAGCCGTCCGAATGGATGATCAACGCGGGGGCGGTGACGTGCGCAGCTTGCGCAAGGGGATCGAAGTCCAGCCAAGGCTCCCAGGCCATCACCGCGAACTCATTACGCCAGGCCCGCACCCCGCCGCCACGGGAGGGGTCCATGTAGTACTCGCTGGGGCTGGTGCTCATGGCGGTCGTGTCGGTGGGGCTGTAGGCGAGAATGGTCTCGATCACCCCCGTTTCCTCATAACGCTTGCGAGCTTCACGGCCGGCCGCCCTCCGCTGCTCGATAGCCGCTTCGCCGCCAAACATCATGAGCAATAACCCTGGATCAGGAAAATAACCCGCGACAGCGGCCACCGCCCCCACACTGGGATCCTTCGCTGCCGCATAGAGGACCGTTCCGCCCGATGTGCAGATGCCCAACAGACCCGTTCCCGCGACGTCTGCGCGCCTCTTCAGGAAGATGAGCGCGGCGGACAAATCTTCAGTCTTGGATGCCTGGTCCTCGTACTGGCGCTTGGCTCCGCTGCTCTCGCCGTAGTTGCGATAATCCAACGCCAGAGTAATGAGGCCACGCCGGGCAAGCTCGCCGGCATAGTTACCCGCCATCTGCTCCTTCACTGAACTCAACGAGCCGCCGACCACGACAGCCGGATAACGACACGATGAATCGTAACTCTCAGGAAGGTAAAGGCTCGCAACGACAAACCCGTCTCCGCTCGGGAAGCTTACCTTTTGCGACTTGGGCTGACTGCATTCGGTGAGAGTCTGTGACATGGCATTTCCTACGGTAAAGAGCACGACGGTTGCCCCGGCAGCAGGCAAAACGTCAGTCGTGTGATCAGTGAAGGGGATGGGTTCGCTTTCATGTCAGTAGCATAAAGGATGTCTTTACTTGCGGATTATTTAATAGTAAGTGTATTTTTTAATGAACTTTTAAGTTGTATTTAATAATGCGCGCAGACTTCCTTGATGGAATCGTTGTGTTTACCCGTGTTGCGCAAAAGCGCAGCTTTACCGCCGCAGCGCTGGAACTGGGTGTCACACCTGCCGCGGTAAGCTGGAGCATCAAGCGCCTCGAGGCGCGTGTCGGCATGCCGCTCTTGGCGCGCACGACACGGTCCGTGGGATTGACCGAAGCGGGCAAGGTATTCCTCGAACAGGTTGAAACCGGCATGGCCCACATCGGAGTGGCGTTTGACGCTGCGCAGCGCTTTGGCCTGCATCCGCGGGGCTTGTTGCGCCTGAGCGTGCCCTACGTGGCACAGCCCCTGATCGAGCCGATGCTCCCGGGATTTACCGCTGCATACCCCGAAGTGGAGCTGGAACTGGTCTTTGAAGACCGTTACGTCGATATCGTTGCCGAAGGCTATGACGCAGGGATCCGCATCGGCGACATGATCGCCCAGGACATGGTGGGCGTGCGCCTCGGCAGGTCGTCACCCCTGACCGTGGTCGGGTCGCCCGGATACTTTGCCAAGCGGGGCAAACCACAACATCCCGACCAGCTTGGCGAACATGCCTGCATCAACATCCGCCTGGTCAGCGGCGCCCTCTATCGATGGGGTTTTGTGGAGCAGGATGCCGAGGGGACACCAAGAGTCTTTGCGATAGACGTGAAGGGGCCGATGATCGTCAACGGCCCCGCGACCAGCCTGGCTGCGGCAGTGTCCGGAGTTGGATTGGCCTATAACATTTCCAGCAACGTCCAACCTTTGATTGATCAGGGGCTGCTGGAACCTTGTCTGGACACCTTCATGCCTGAAAGCCCGGGTTTTTTTGCCTATTTTCCCCATCGAAACCAAGTCCTGCCAAAGCTGCGGGCATTCCTCGATTTCTGCAGTGAAAAGAATCGCGCAGATGCGAGGACCGGGAGCTGAGCGCTCATCAATGGTGACTGGTCAGCGTACTCTATTCTTGCATTCACCCTTGCACCGGACACCGCTATGCCCACCCACGAATCAGAGCTCCTTCAAAGCTGGCACCACAACGCCCAGGCCTGGATCGACGTCATCCGCACCGGCGCCATCGAAAGCCGACGCTAAATCACCGACCAGGCCATCCTGCTGGCAGTGCTGAGCCGCCAACCCGGGCGCGTGCTCGACCTGGGTTGCGGTGAAGGCTGGCTATTGCGGGCCCTGGCTGGGCGGGGCATCCAGGCCGTTGGAGTAGATGGCGATGCCACGCTGGTGGCGTCCGCACGGACGGCCGGATCTTCGCCCGTGCACCTGGCCAGCTATGAAGCGCTGGTGCAGGCGAAAGTGGACGTCGGCAGCGACTACGACCTGATCTGCGCCAACTTTGCCCTGTTGCACCAGGACATCATCCCCCTGCTCACCGCCATGAAGGCTCTGCTCGTCCCTGGCGGCGCCCTGGTGATCCAGACCTTGCATCCCTGGGTCGCCGCCGCGGGCGACTATCAGGATGGTTGGCGGCAGGAACACTTCGAAGGTTTCAAGGGACAGTGGCAGCCCATGCCGTGGTACCTGCGCACCCTGCCCAGCTGGTTTAATGCCCTGGACATGGCCGGCTTTCGGCTGACGGGTTTGCAGGAACCGCAACACCCTCAGCGCGCGATGCCGCAGTCATTGTTGCTGGTGGCTGAATGAGAGCCGCCGATGCGCCGGATGACTTCGGCGCATAATCCTTGCACACTCCCTGCGCGGTGCCAGCCAGTGCAAGCTCTGTCGTACCACAATTCAAGCGCCCGAGGATGAACATACGTTCATCCCAATCACCGTCAAACGCGTCTACCCTACGGGTTACAACATAGTGACTACAGGAGTACCCACCATGTTTTCGCACGAAAGCACGCCGTTGATTTTAATGTTCGTCATCTTGCTGCTGTGCACGCTTGCGGCTGTTCTACACCCGGTTCACGCTCTCTTTGACCGGGTTCGCAAGCGCAGGGAATCATCTGTCGAGGTGGCGAAAGAAGTGGACTCGCACTGAATGTATTCTCTGAACAGCCCGGCGGTGTCCGGGCTTTTTTGTGCCTGTGCCTCGAATCGCGGTCATGGACGACCTGGCTGGAGTCAGGCAAGCGGTAACCAGACACACACTTCGAAACCCTCCTGTCGACCTGTCGCAGGGGACACCAATTTCATTCTCCCGTTGACCCCTTGCACGATGGTTTTCGTAATCGCCAACCCCAACCCTGAACCACTGATTTCACTGTGACCACGTACAAAGCGCTCTGTAAGACGCTGCAATACCGACTGCGGCACCGCAGGGCCGCCATTGACCACCCGCAGTAGCGCCTCTTCGGTGAGGCTGATTTCTATCGGTTGATCTGCTGCCCCATACTTGAGCGCATTCTCGATCAGGTTGCGCAGGAGGATGCCAAAGGCGTCCGGATCGATGCTTGAGTACACGCTGGCTTGGCCGGGCAAATGCAACTCGATGCGCTGACCATTGCGCTGGTTCCATTCATCGACCCCATGGGCGAGCAATGGAATCAGGTCCTGAGGTGTTTCGGACAGCAGCCCACCGCCCTCGGCCTTGGCCAGTTGCATGAGCTTTTCCGAAAGCCGCGCCAACTCGCGCAATGCGTTTTCGATCTTCGCCGCTCGTACTCGCAACGGGCCTTCGGGCGCCTCGTGGTGTAGCCGCTGGATCTGCGCCAGGGTCGCGGCCAATGGCGTGCGCAGCTCATGGGCGCTGTTGGCGGTAAAGCTGCGTTCGGCTTCCAGGGCCTTGCGCAAACGCTCCAGCAGATGGTTGACGGCCTCGGCCAACGGATCAATTTCTGCCGGCAGGCGGGCCACCTTGATCGGCGATAAATCACCCACGCCTCGCGCCTCGACCGCACGACGATATGCCAGCACACTGCGCAGACTGATTCGCACGAACAACCAAGTGCCCAACAGGCTGATGGGAATCAGCGCCAACAGTGGCAACAACAAGGCAAACAGAGCTTCTCGCGCGGCTTCACGGCGATGCCCCAGCGGCTCGGCGACTTCAATGAACAGCGTTCCGCGCAATGCGCTGGCGCCATACAAGCGGTACTTTCCAGAGGTGGAAAAACCCTCAATCGGTTGTTGATTGAAGATCTTCGGGTTGGCATCGTGGGACTGCATCAGGATCTGGCCGCTGGCATCTCGCACCAGGTACGTCAGATATTCCTTATGCATTTTCAACGTCGCAACGTGCTGAGCCTCACGGGGCCCCTCACGGTTGCTGATTTCCAACACGGCCAGCGGCAAGATGCGTTGCGCGGTCTCTTCCAGTGCGCTGTCGAACGCCTCGTTCAACTCATGTTGTACCACCAGCCAGGCACCAACTGTCGCGCCCAGCCACAGCAAGGTCATGCCCAGGGTCAGCCCCAGGCCGAGGCGTTTTTGCAGGCTCGAAGAAGGCTTCATCCGGCCATCAACCGGTAGCCCATGCCACGCACGGTTTCAATCAGCTCGCGTCCGAGTTTCTTACGCAGACGACTGATGTAGACCTCGATGGTGTTGCTCTCGATTTCGGCACCGAAGGCATACAGCCGTTCTTCCAACTGCGACTTGGACAACAACGCGCTGGGACGCTGCACGAACGCTTCGAACAGCGCCCATTCGCGGGCCGTCAGGTCCACAATGGTACCGTCACGCTGCACAGTGCGGGCGCTCATGTCCACCTGCAGGTTACCGAGCCTGATCTGCGGGTTGGGGTTGCCGCTGTAACGTCGGGCCACCGCGGCGACACGGGCAGAGAGCTCGGACAGGTCGAACGGTTTGACCAGATAATCATCAGCCCCGGCATTGAGGCCGGCAATGCGGTCGGAAATCTGATCCTGGGCCGTCAGGATAATCACCGGGGCCACATTCCCCGCCGTGCGCTGCTGACGCAGAAAATCCAGCCCGCGACCGTCCGGCAGCATCAAGTCCAGCAGAATCAGGTCGTATGGTGTGGTGCGTACGCTGTCGCGCGCATGGTCCAGACGCTGCACCCAATCCACAGCGTGACCGTCATCCGCGATCTGCTCGCGCACCGCGTCCCCCAACCCAAGGGCGTCCTCGACCAATAGAACCCGCATCTGGCAACTCCTGTGGTGGTTGTCGTGCCGCACCTTAATCGCCTTACCTGACGTGAATCTGAAGATTCAGCTGATTGTCAGGAATGCACTCTAGGGTATGCGACAGACGCCGACCGCGGCAGGAGACAGATCATGAAGTCAGGTTTTATTCCCCATGCAACCCTTTTGAGCCTGCTGCTCAGCGGTCACGTCCTGGCCGACGAAGACTGCACCGACCCGGTGAGCGACTGGCAACCCCGTGAAACCTTGCGTCTGCAAGTCGAGCGGCAATACGGCTGGAACGTGCAACGCATCAAGGTTGACGACGGCTGTTACGAGCTCAAGGGGTTGGATCGAAAAGGCAACGCCATCGAAGCCAGCTACTCACCGGCCTCGCTGCGCCTGCGCACCCTAGAGATCCATTTCCGCGACGATGGCGATGCCAACGACTACCTCCGCAGCCCGATCACTGAATGACGCCTCACCTCTCGATGAGTTTTTCCTGCGCTTCAGGTTGCTGTCAGCAAGCAGGTCCAGGCTCTCGACCTAACGATCAGAAGGAGACACTCATGAAGAAGATCATCGCAGCCACCTGCCTCGCCGGCACCATTGCCCTGCCGGGATTGGCCCATGCCCGTGAAGTGACGCTGACCACCCAGCTCAAGGACTACAGCGGCAATGATGCCTACCTGGCGATCTACGTGACCGACGCCAATGGCCAATACCAGAAAACCCTCTGGGTGGCCGGCAAAAAGGCCAAGTACTACAAGCACCTGGGAGACTGGGCCCGTGGTAGCGGAATGAACCGCACCGAGTTTGATGGGGTCAGCGGTGCCAGCGTCGGCAGTGGGCGCACGCTCAAAGTCAGCGTCGAGCTGGCAGATACCCTGATCGATGCCGGGTACCAGATCCGCATCGACAGTGCCGTAGAAGACAAACGTGACGCCCGCGCCGATGTCAGCGTGCCGCTCACGTCCAAGGGCGCGGGCCAGCCAGTGGCCGGCAGCACCTATGTCGAGTCGTTTACTTACGATCTGTAGCACCTGCCCTTTCCGGAGGCTGAACATGCTTCGCCAGTCCCATTCCCTGCCCGGTCTGATCGCGGCCCTGTTGGTCATGCTGTTGGCCATCAGCGGCGCGATCCTGTCGGTCGACCCGGCGCTGGAACGCTTGCACAGTACCACCACCGCGACCGGACAACTCAACGTCGGCCAACTGGCCGGACGTGTTGCCAATCACTTCCCGGGCGTAGAGCAGATCCAGCGTACAGCGTCCGGGACAGTCATCGTCTACTACAACCGGAACGGTCAGGCCGGGGCTGAAACGGTCGATCCGCTGACCGGCGAAGGCCTGGCACCCTATGCACCCTCCGCGTTCACGCGCTGGGTGAAAGAGCTGCACCGCTCGATGTTCCTCGGCTCGCCAGGCCACGGGGTGTCGGGGGTCGGCGCGCTGTTCATGCTGATGCTGTCGGTGTCTGGCGCACTATTGCTCGCCCGACGCCTGGGGGGTTGGCACAACGTGCTGCGGCCACTGCGGGGCACCTTCAGCCAGCGCTGGCATGCTGAGGTCGGCCGACTGGCCTTGCTCGGGCTGCTGCTGTCGGCGTTGAGCGGGCTCTATATGTCTGCCACCACCTTCGGCTTTATCGCTGACGGCAGTCAGAGTGAGCCCGCCTTCCCCGCCCACGTCAGTAACGGCCCGGCCTTGCCGGTGGCGAGCCTTCAAGCCTTGCAGGCCACCGACCTCAATGAACTGCGCGAACTGGTCTACCCCAGCCCCGGCAACCCGAAGGATGTGTTTTCCTTGCGCACGATCCAGGGCGACGGCTACGTGGATCAGGTCAGCGGTGCCTTGCTGTCCTATCAGCCCCACGACTCGATGCATCATCTTTATGAATTGATTTACCAGATGCACACCGGCGAGGGCCTGTGGTGGCTGGGCCTACCCCTGGGACTCTGCGCCCTCTGCGTACCGTTGATGAGCGTGACCGGCATCCTGTTGTGGTGGCGCCGCCGCAAGGCTGGCCCGAAGATCCGCCACAACGCCCCGGCCCACTCTGCCGACAGCGTGATTCTGGTGGGCAGTGAAAACAACAGCACCTGGGGCTGTGCCAACACCTTGCACGCCGCCTTGCACCTGGCCGGACACCGGGTGCATAGCGCGACCATGAATCAGTACGCCAACGACTACAGCAACGCCCAGCGGGTGCTCATCCTGACGGCGACCCACGGTGACGGCGACGCGCCAGCCTCGGCCTCGCAGTTCCTGGCGCGGCTGGCCAAAGCCGGTCTCAAGCCCGGACTGCCCTTTGCTGTGCTGGGCTTCGGTGATCGGCAGTTCCCGCAGTTCTGCCAGTTCGCCCATCAGGTGCACGACGCCATGTTGCAAGCCGGTGGCGCGCCGTTACTGGGGTTGGAAACCGTCAACCGCCAGTCCTCTCAGGAATTTACGCGCTGGGGCCACGCGCTGGGCGAAGTGCTCCAGCATGACCTGGCACTGATCCATGCCCCGCAGCGGCCACAGACTCACCCATTGCAGCTGACCGAGCGCATTGTCTACGGCGAACAGGTGAACGCCCCCACCCACGTCTTGCGCTTCAAAGCGTCCAGCGAGTTGCCGGACTTCCTGGCCGGTGACTTGGTCGCGATAGTGCCCCCGGGCAGCCAGACCCCGCGTTTCTATTCACTGGCCAGCGGCTCGCAGGACGGCGTGCTGGAAATCTGCGTGCGCAAACACAACGGTGGCGTGTGCTCGGAGTTTCTTCACGGCCTGGACATTGGTGCGTCGATCGAAGCGTTTATCCAGCCAAACCCGCAATTTCGTCCGGCGTCGGGCACGCACCCGGTGATCCTGATCGGCGCCGGTACCGGCATCGGCCCCTTGGCCGGTTTCATCCGCAACAACACGGCCCGCCACCCGATGCATTTGTATTGGGGTGGACGCAACCCGGCCTCGGACTTTCTCTATGAGCCGCAGCTCAACCAGTACCTGGCCGACCGCCGCCTGACGACACTGCGCGCCGCCTTTTCTCAGGTTCAGGACCGCAGCTACGTGCAAGACCGACTGATCAGCGATGCCCTGGCCCTGCGTCGACTGATTGAGAAAGGCGCCCAAGTGCTGGTGTGTGGCAGCCGCGAGATGGCCAAAGGCGTGATGCAAGCCCTCGATGAAGTATTGGCGCCTCTCAATCTGGATGTTCTGACCCTCAAGGCACAAGGACGCTACCGTGAAGACGTCTACTGAGTTGCTGCGCTTCAGCCTGAGCGGCGAAACCATGGGCACCCGCTACACCGCCCTGTTCTACGCCGGGGCCGGGATCGACACCGACGAAGTGGCACGTCACCTAGCCTGTGCCGTAGCCCGGGTGGACCAGCAAATGTCCACCTGGAAACCCGACTCGGACCTCAACCGCCTCAACGCAGCGCCCGAGCAGCAATGGATTGCCGTGCCACAGGAACTGGCAACAGTGTTGTCTGCGGCACTGCGTGTGAGTCAGCAATCCGGTGGTGCCTTCGACGTCGCGGTGGGTGACTTGGTTAATGCCTGGGGATTCGGCCCCGGAGAACAGACAGTCACAGAGCAGACGCTCGCTACAATGCCTCCCCCCCGGCTATCAGCCAGCGCCACGTTGGTGGTTGATCCTTTACGCAAACAGGTGCGCAAACTCGCACCGCTGCAGCTTGATCTGAATGGCATCGCCAAAGGATTTGGCGTCGATGAACTGGCCCGTTGCCTGGACGGTTTTGGTATCACTCGCTACCTCGTCGGCATCGACGGCGAGATGCGCGCCCGGGGCGTCAAACCCGACGGTCAGTGCTGGGTCGTGGCGGTGGAAAAACCTGAACGGGGCGTGCGTGAAGTCATGGGTGTGATGGAACTGGGCGATGCCGCAATCGCGACCTCCGGGGACTACCGACACTGGGTCGACGTGGCCGGTCAAGCCTATGCCCATACCATGAATCCGGCCACCGGCGCGCCGCTGTGCAACAGGCTCGCCGCTGTCACCGTGGTGGCCGCTTCGTGCATGCTCGCTGACGCCTGGGCCACAGCGCTGATGGTGTTGGGTGAAACCGAAGGGCCACGTCTGGCTCAGGAACGCGGGATGGATGCGTTGTTCGTGCTGCGCGACGAACAGCGATTCAAGGAAATATCCATTGTCGGCGGTCGGTTGCAGGCGCAGATTGAAACCCGTCCGATGTGAAACGCTTTGTCGGATCGCTGTTCGCAATGGTGGCTCATGAGGCGTACGTTCTCTTGTCGCCAACGCTCAATGAAACTTTACCCAGCCAGCAACCGCCAGCATTGCCAAACAGATCCAGCGTGAGAAAAGCCAACGCCACACGAGCATCCGCGGAACAAATCCCACACCTCTCACAAAAGCCACACTCATGGCTGCGAACAATGCAGTCGCCAGAGCATGGTCCGGTCTGCCGTCGGGAGCAGCCATCATGGGAGGATAGAGCGTACATGCAAGCATGATTGCTATAGCGATAACCAGACTCGGCAAACGAATCTGTGAGATCGGTTGTGGGTCAGCGACACGCGGCATCATGGCCGTGCCTCCTCGTTGTCACTCGAGGCTCGGCCGACTTCGTTCTCGCCCCACATCGCATTGAGAATAGCCAGTAGCAACGCAAAACCGACACCCAGCATCCAGGCGAAATACCACATGTTCATGACTCCTTTGCCGGCACTAATAGGCCGAATGTTCGTTGGCTTTGATCTGCGCGATGGTTACCTTGCCCCGCATGACGCGGTAAGCCCAAGAGGTATAAAGCACAATCAGTGGCATGAAGATCAGCGTGGCCCAGAACATGATGGTCAGGCTCAAGTGACTGGAGACGCTGTCCCACACCGTAAGACTCGCTGCAGGCATCGTGGATGACGGCATAACAAACGGAAACATCGATATACCCGCCGTGCTGATAACACCGATGACCGCGAGCGATGATGCGATAAACGCTGAAAGTGTATGCCGCCCCCTCAACAACAAAGCGGCACCTGCTGCGCCACTCAACCCCAGCGCGGGCAGTAACCACAGCAAAGGATAATGGCCATAGTTGGCCATCCAGGCTCCAGCTTCGCGTACCACGGATTTGCCGAGAATGTCAGGTAATCCCGCCGTATCGACCACCGACGTGATGCGATAGCCATCAATCCATTGCAGCCAGATGCCGGCAGCTATAAAGGTACAGACCAGCACGACCGCTGCACCCACCGCGCCTTTGATTGCCCTTGCCTGGATAGCGCCCTCAGTGCGATGTGCCAGATAAGCACCACCTTGCAGGGTAATCATTGCGCTGCTCACAACGCCGGTAAGCAATGCGAAGGGATTGAGCAGTTGCCAGAAATTGCCGGTATACGTCGACACCAGAAAATTGTCGAAGTGGAAAGGTACACCTTGCAGCAGGTTTCCAAACGCAATCCCGAACACCAAGGGTGGCACGGCCCCTCCCACGAAGAGTCCCCAATCCCAGGTGCTACGCCAGGTGGAGTTGTGGATCTTGCTGCGATAGTCAAAACCCACGGGGCGGAAGAACAACGCCCAGAGGACCAGAATCATCGCCCAATAGAAACCGCTGAACGCTGTGGCATACACCACAGGCCATGCCGCGAACAATGCGCCGCCCGCAGTGATGAACCATACCTGGTTGCCGTCCCAATGCGGACCGACGGTGTTGATGATGACGCGACGCTCCATGTCATTGCGGCCAACAAAAGGCAACAAGGTGCCAACCCCCATATCGTGGCCATCCATGATGGCGAAGCCGATCAGCAGCACACCGACCAGCGCCCACCAGATAATTTTCAGCGTGAAGTAATCAAGCATGGATGAGTTCCTTCAAATGGGCATCGTGAACGTAACGACCGGTACCCAGGCTGCCTGGACCTTGACGGGCAAACTTGACCATCAGGAACACTTCAACCACTAGCAACACGGTGTAGAAAACGATGAATCCCACCAGCGAGCCATAGAGGTTGTTGACGCTGAGCGTGGATACGCTCATGTGGGTTGGCAGCACGCCGTAGATGGTCCAAGGCTGGCGGCCGTATTCAGCGACGAACCAGCCAAGCTCACAGGCAATCCATGGCGCAGGCAGCATGCAGAGCGCCCAACGCAGTAACCAGCGGCGGCGCGTACAGGTCGATTTCAGGGTGCTCCAGAAGGCCAGTCCGAAGAGCATAAGCATGGCAAAACCGAGACATACCATGATCCTGAACGCCCAGAACATCGGCGTCACGCGCGGCACCGTATCGTTTATAGCCTTTTCGATAATGGCCGGCGTGGCCTGGTTGACGTCCTCGACATACTTCTTGAGCAACAGTCCGAAGCCCAGATCGGCCTGGTATTTCTCGAATGTATTGAGCGCTGCTGAATCGGTGCGATTGGCCCTGACGGCTTCAAGAGCATTGACGGCGGTAATGCCTCGGAGAATTCGAGCGCGGTTCTTTTCTTTAATCTCGTGAATGCCTGGAATCTGCTTGCTGACTGATCGTGTGCCAATGAGGCCCATCAACCAAGGCACTTCGACTTCCCAGTTATTTTTGGACTCGGCTTCATTGATACTGGCCACCAATGTCAGGCCTGCCGGTGCAGGCTTGGTTTCCCACATGGCCTCCATGGCAGCCATTTTTGTTTGCTGTGCCTCACCCACCGTGTAACCAGACTCATCACCCAGTACGATCACACTCAGCACCGATGCCAGGCCAAAGGCTGCCGCCACCCGGAAGCTGCGTTTGGCAAACTCGACATCACGATTCTTGAGCAAATACCAACTGGAAATCGACAGCACGAACATCGAGCCGGTGACGTAACCGGCTGAGACGGTGTGTACGAACTTGGCCTGCGCCACTGGATTGAAAACCACCGCCCAGAAATCAACCACCTCCATGCGCATGGTGATGTAACTGAATTCTGAACCCACCGGGTTCTGCATCCATCCATTGGCGATCAAAATCCACAACGCTGAAAGGTTTGTGCCAATCGCCATCAGCAACGTGACCAGTAAATGGTGCTCTTTCTTCAGACGATCCCAACCAAAGAAGAACAGGCCGATCATGGTCGACTCAAGAAAGAACGCCATCAAGCCTTCGATTGCCAGCGGGGCTCCGAAAATATCGCCGACGTAATGCGAGTAGTACGCCCAGTTGGTACCGAACTGAAATTCCAGAGTGATGCCCGTGGTCACCCCCAAGGCAAAGTTGATACCGAACAGCTTGCCCCAGAAACGCGTCATGTCTTTCCAGATGACATTACCGGTCATCACATAGACACTTTCCATGATGACCAGCAGCCAAACCATGCCAACGGTGAGCGGTACAAAAAGAAAATGGTAAAGCGCGGTGGCTGCAAACTGCAGCCGAGACAAATCCACCAGGTGTTCTGAAATCACTTGCTTGCCCCTTGAGTCGTGGTGGGTACGCCGAACCTGTCGCCGATAGTGTTCGAGTCGACGCTAACGCGCGAATCCCGGATGAACAGCCACCACAACACTGTCAGCACCAGTAGTTTGATCACTACTGCCGTGAGCAGATGGCGTCGCAGTCGTTTGTCGGAAATGGTCATGACTATGCAGATAGCACAGGGCGTGCCAAGGGCAAGGGGTTGGATTTTATCTTTTTAAAACAGTCAGTTAATCACTAGACCGGTGATACGCGAGATGCCTCGGCAGGGCTAGTGCACTGCCAATCTGCCAGGGCTGGCAGTCATTGGCAGTCCTGAGCTTGAACACTCGTTACTAGGCCAGACCTTGCTCTTTCAATCGTCGGTACAAGGTCCGTTCGCTAATACCCAGGTGCCTGGCCAGCTCACTGCGAGTACCTTTGAAAGTCGCCAGTTCCTGTGTCAGCGAGTTGCCGTCGAGAGCAGTTGAAGGAGCGGACTGAGCAGACGCCGCCACGGATACCGGGGGCAAATGTACGGAGCGGATCACCCCATCGTCAGCAAACAGACTGGCTCTTTCCAGAACGTTGCGTAATTCACGAATATTGCCGGGCCAGGCGTACCGCTGCAATTGCATCAAAGCATCTGCATCTATCGTCAGTCGGCGCTTGCCTGTACCGGCACGTTGCAGAAATGAATTTACAAGCAGACCAATGTCTTCCACTCGGTTACGCAAGGGCGGTAGTTGAATTGGAAAGGCGCTGATGCGGTAGTACAGGTCCTGTCTGAACTCCCCCTTCTCCATCATCTTTTCCAATGGTTTGTGGGTCGCAGCAATTAACCTGAAGTTAGCATGAAGGGTTTCGACACTCCCGACACGGCGATAAGTGCCCGACTCGATCAGGCGCAACAACTTCACTTGCATCGCCAGTGGAACATCGCCAATTTCATCGAGGAACAATGTGCCGCCTTGGGCAGTTTCAACCAGGCCAGGCTTACGCGTGGTGGCACCGGTGAATGCTCCTTTTTCATGGCCGAACAGTTCGCTCTCGAATAACGTTTCGGTCAATCCAGAGCAATCAACGACGACAAAGGGTCCAGTGGCCCGCTCGCTGGTTTCATGTACGGCGCGGGCAAACAGCTCTTTGCCCGTACCGGATTCGCCCAGCAACAGCACTGGCAGCATTGATGGTGCCACCCGCTGCAGCTCCGACAGGGCACGGTTGAAGGCGGGTGAGCAGCCGACAAGCCCCTCATTGCTGGGTCGTGCATAGGCACTGCGGACCAGGGTGAGACGCTCCACGTAGGCAGTAATAACACCGTGCTCATCCAGAATCGGACGCAACTCGACGTCGACATGCTCAGGCCCGCGAGGCGTGTGGTGAATGTGCAGGACACGATCCGGTCCGCGCATTTCCTGCGCTTTCTTCATCGGGCAATTCTCACCCGCCTGATCACAAGGTACGTCGTAATGGTGTGAGATTTGATAACACTTATGACCGATAAAGGGTTTGTCAGCGCTGCCAAACTGCCGTTGATAGGCCGTGTTGGCAGCCAGGATGTTGTAGTCCGGATCGAGCACGATCATTGGCTGGGGTTCGTGCTCAAGGAACGAAACCAGTGACTGCACTTGTTCCGAGTGCGGCAGCGATTGGGTTGGTGTGGGCAGGATAGTTTTCATCGTGGCTCCAGAGAGTCACCCCATCCTGTAGTGGCACTGCCACCTCTGTCAACACGGACTGCCAATGGCAGTAAATCCACGTAAAAATGGAAAGAATCAAACCATCCCAATCAAAATAAAAATCAATAAAATCATGTAGATAAATCAAAACCTACAAGAAAACCCTGCCTGGCAGATTTATTGCTGTGTCAGTCCTTAGTGTGAGCGGCTTGGTAAAAGCCCCCTAAGGAGACAGATCATGAGCATAAAACTTCACGTCGAAGGATTCTTCGATTCTGCCACCCATACCGTCAGCTATCTGGTATTGGATGAGACCACCCACCACTGCGCGGTGATCGACAGCGTACTTGATTACGATCCCAAGTCCGGCCATACCGCCACAACGTCTGCCGACAAATTGATTGCGAGAGTGAACGAACTCAATGCGAGGGTCGACTGGATCCTTGAGACCCACGTCCATGCGGACCACCTGACGGCCGCGCCATACCTGAAGGAAAAGCTCGGTGGAAAAATAGGAATCGGTAGCCAGATTTCGACGGTGCAGGAAGTGTTCGGCACGCTGTTCAATACCGGTCGCGGCATGGCCCGCGACGGAAGCCAGTTCGATCACCTATTCGTTGATGACGAACCGTTTGCCATTGGCACGCTGCAATGCCACGCGCTCCATACACCGGGCCATACACCAGCCTGCATGACTTATTTGATCAGCGATGGGACCGAAACGGCCGCATTCGTCGGCGATACCCTGTTTATGCCGGACTACGGTACTGCACGCTGTGACTTTCCCGGGGGCAACGCGCGTACGTTATTCCATTCAATCAACAAGGTGCTGAGTCTGCCGGCCGACACCTTGTTGTACATGTGCCACGACTACCAGCCTGGTGGTCGCGAAGTGCAGTTCGTCAGTACCGTTGCCGACCAGCGCGCGCACAACGTCCATGTGCGTAATGGCATCAGTGAGGAGGCGTTCGTGGCGATGCGCACCAAGCGTGATGCGTCGATGGACATGCCAACACTGATCCTGCCATCCGTTCAGGTCAACATGCGCGCCGGGCACTTGCCTGAGCCTGAGGCGAACGGGACGCGCTACCTGAAAATCCCGCTCAACGCCGCCTGACGTTGCCCCTCCCCCTAAAAAATCAGAAGAAAAATACCCTTGACGGAGACCCTTATGGACATTCGTTGCCTTGCACCTGGACTGTCGGTATCAGAACAGATTTTTCCCAATCAATTGGCAGAACTGAAAGACGCCGGTTTTCGCGCCATCGTGTGTAACCGTCCCGATGGCGAAGGAGGCGACCAACCCCTATTTGCCGAAATCAAACGAGCCGCCCAAGCCCTTGGCCTCGAGGCGCACTACCTTCCCGCGGAATCAGGCAAAGTCACCGACGAGCAAGCTATCGCCTTCGGCAAGCTCCTTGAAGCACTGCCAAAACCGGTGTTGGCCTATTGCCGTTCCGGTATGCGCTCGACAACGATGTGGGCGCTATCACAAGCGGGGCAACAATCCCTGCCCCACATCGTCGAGACCGCCAAAAAAGCCGGGTTCGATATGAAAGGCGTCATCCGCCGTATTGTGAATCAGGGGCGCACGCCGGTCGAAGTCGCTGAGGCGCAGCACACTGTGGTCATCATCGGGGGCGGTGCGGCAGGTATTGCGGCGGCATCCAGCTTGCTGGCACGTGCCCCAGGACTCGACGTTGCCATCATCGACCCGGCAGATGTGCACTACTATCAGCCTGGCTGGACACTTGTCGGCTGTGGCGTCTTCGATGCGCCCCAAACTGCCCGCACGATGGGTACGACCATCCCCCGCGGTGTGCATTGGATCAAGTCGGCGGTCGCCGCTTTTGAACCCGAAAGAAATGCCGTCATTCTTGATGGATGCAGAGTCGTCAAATATGAGCAATTGATCGTCTGCCCTGGCCTGAAGCTCAATTGGCATGCAATCGAGGGGTTGTCGGACACCCTGGGCCGCAACGGCGTGACTTCAAACTACCTGTATCACCTTGCGCCTTATACGTGGGAACTCGTGCAGCAACTGAATGGTGGACGAGCCATCTTCACGCAACCGCCCATGCCAATCAAATGTGCCGGGGCGCCGCAAAAAGCCATGTACCTGTCTGCCGATCATTGGAAGCGTACCGGTGTATTGGATAACATCGAGATCGAGTTTTGCAGCGCCGGCGCGGTGCTGTTCGGCGTTCCCGACTATGTGCCTGCATTGATGGAATACGTCGCGGCCTATGGCATCGACCTGAACTTCGGCAACACCCTCACCAGCGTAAATGGACCCGCACGGACTGCAACGTTCAACTGTGTCAATCCGGATGGCAGCGCCCATCTTGTTACGCGCAACTTTGATCTCCTGCATGTGGTGCCGCCACAGATTGCGCCGGATTTCGTTCGGATCAGCCCTCTCGCAGACGCGGCTGGCTGGATTGATGTCGACGCTGCCACTCTGCGTCATAAAACCTGGGCAAATATTCACGCACTGGGAGACGCCACCAACTCCAGCAACGCGAAAACCGCGGCAGCAGCACGTAAACAGGCACCAGTCGTTGCCCATAATGTGTTGGCAGCAATGGGGAAAGCGAAAGGCAGCGCCCATTACGACGGGTACGGCTCCTGCCCGCTGACGGTTGAACGCGGCAAGATCGTACTGGCTGAATTCACCTATGGCGGCAAGGTTGCCCCCAGTTTTCCATCCTGGCTGATTGACGGTACCCGGCCATCGAGGCTGGCATGGCTGCTCAAAGAGCGGATTCTTCCACCGCTGTATTGGAAGGGAATGCTCAAGGGCCATGAGTGGATGGCGAAACCTGAGATGGCTGATTTATGAAATCAGGACTGAAGGCAAGGAGACTGGGATGATCGTGGTCTTGCTGCTGGGGCTTACCGTAGGAATCATTCTGGCGCTGACCGGCGCTGGCGGAGGAATACTGGCCGTTCCACTACTGGTGTTCGGCGTCGGGTTGAGCATGGCCGAGGCGGGCCCCATTGGCTTACTGGCTGTCGGTTTAGCTGCGACCCTGGGTGCCGTGATGGGACTCAAGAACGGCACCGTCCGCTATAAAGCGGCGCTGTTGGTGGCAGGCGCGGGGATCGTCTGTTCTCCCCTTGGTCTTTGGCTGGCGCAGCGCACACCCAATCGCCCGTTGACGATCATGTTTGCCTTCGTGCTGATGTACGTTGCGTTTCGGGTCTATCGACGATCCCTCGCGCCCTCCACTGAGTCGAAGCCCTTCGTCACATCCAAACCACCACCTTGTCTGTTGGACGTCAACCGAGGAAAGCTCAACTGGACCGGTCCGTGTGCATGGGCACTCACCGTCTCCGGCATTGTCGCGGGGGGATTGTCTGGATTGCTCGGCGTGGGCGGAGGCTTTGTGATGGTGCCGGCGCTCCAGCGATACACCAATTTGACCCCGCAGTCAGTGCTCGCAACGTCTCTGGCCGTGATCGCGCTGGTTTCGATTTCCGGTGTTGCCGCAAGCTCGGCAGCCGGCCACCTGCAGTGGGCAGTGGCCATTCCGTTTTCCATCGGAGCATTGGCTGGAATGGTGTGCGGACGCCTGATCGCGGCCCGGCTAGCGGGTCCATACTTACAGAAAGGCTTCGCCGTAGTTTCCGTGGTAGTTGCGGTGGCGTTGCTGGTGAAGGCGATTTAGTCATGTGCATAAGCCGCCGTCACGCAAAGCAGGTGTTCTATCGCATCCGGAGCCCCGCAGCATTGGTTGTCATCCAGAACCTCTATCAACAGTTTCGCGCCGGAGAATCCTCATGAATGTCGACTGGCTCAACTTCACACCCTGGTCGTCCCTTGCCGGAGGCGCATTGATTGGCCTGGCCGCCAGTCTATTTGTCGTTGCCAATGGACGTATCGCAGGCATCAGCGGTCTGATCGGCAGCCTTTTGCAGCGCGGGAGCGAGGGGGTGAGTGAGAAAGCTCTTTTTCTCCTGGGCCTGCTCATCGCGCCGCTTATCTGGAGCTTGTTCGCCACGCTGCCACAGATCGAGTTCAAAAGTGGCTGGTTCGGACTGGCCGTCGCCGGTGTATTGGTGGGCATTGGCACACGATACGGGTCAGGTTGCACCAGTGGCCATGGGGTATGCGGCCTATCGCGCCTTTCGCCGCGATCGATGGTCGCCACTGTTTGTTTCATGTTCAGTGGTTTCGCCACAGTGTTTGTCCTGCGTCATCTGCTGGAGGGGTGGACATGATCAAACTGACCGCATTCATTGCTGGCCTGCTGTTCGGCTTGGGTCTGCTTCTGGCAGGCATGGCCAACCCGAGCAAAGTACTCGCTTTCCTGGATCTGGCTGGTGCCTGGGATCCGTCCTTGGCGTTGGTCATGATCGGGGCCATTGGCACAGCCGTTGGCCCGCTAACCTGGGCGCGACAACACACCAGTTCGCTGCTGGGAAGGCCCATGCAGCTACCGATCAAACGTGAATTGGACCGGCGCTTGATTGGCGGGAGCCTGTTGTTCGGCATTGGCTGGGGAATAGCGGGCATCTGCCCTGGCCCCGCAGTCGCAATTCTGCTGACTGGACGCTGGCAGATAATCGTATTCATGTTGGCCATGCTGGCCGGCATGTTGTTGTTTACCGCGCTGGAGACCCGGCGCAGCCATTGATCGGGAGATCGCCATGAAAGCAAACATCGGAACCATTGACCGTGGCCTGCGTATCGTCGTCGGTCTGCTTCTCATTGGCCTCAGTCTGTCCGGTGTGATCGGCGTATGGGGCTGGATAGGTTTAGTGCCGCTGGCAACCGGCATTTTCCGTTTCTGCCCCCTCTACGCGTTGCTAGGCATCAAAACCTGTAACCGTCGCTGAACGAAAACCGTTGCACATCAGGTACGCAGCGCTGATCACGGTTCCTTACAAACCGTTGGCAGATCAGCACTGCACTCGTGTATCGAAAAGAGAATTCCATCATGAAACCCCATGTAGAAGCTTTTTTTGACTCCGCTACGTATACCTACAGCTATGTTGTCAGTGACCCAACTACAGGCCGCTGCGCCGTTATCGACTCTGTGCTCGATTACGCCCCCGCATCAGGTCGCACCTCCTGCAAAAGCGCGGAACGTTTAATTACCTATGTGCGCAAGCAGACGCTTACGGTGGATTGGTTACTGGAGACCCATGTACATGCCGACCATCTATCCGCGGCTCAGTATCTAAAGCGCGAGTTGGGCGGCCAACTGGCCATCGGCGATCAGGTCAGCGTGATTCAGAATACTTTTGGTAAGTTGTTCAACGTCGGCAGCGAGTTTGCCACCGATGGTCGTCAATTCGACCGGCTGCTGAAAGACGGTGAGCGCTTTTGGGTCGGAGGAATCGAAGCGCACGCCATCCATACGCCGGGACATACACCGGCCTGCATGACCTATCTAATCGGAGATGCTGGCTTTGTCGGCGACACACTGTTCATGCCTGATTACGGCACGGCTCGATGCGACTTTCCCGGCGGCGATGCGCGAAAACTCTTCCAGTCCATCCAAAAATTGTTCAAGTTGCCCGACGATACCCGTTTGTTCATGTGCCACGACTACAAGGCCCCGGGTCGAGATGACTACCGCAATGAAACCACCATTGCTGAGCAACGTGCCCACAATATTCATGTGCATGAGGGCACGGGAGAAGCGGATTTCGTAGCTATGCGCCAAGCGCGGGACGCTACGTTGGGCATGCCGACACTTATCCTGCCATCCGTGCAAGTGAACATGCGAGCAGGTCATCTGCCTCCACCTGAAAGCAATGGCACTTGTTACCTGAAAATCCCTCTCAATGTGCTCTGAGAGGTTCGCCCGATGATTGATTCGCTCAGCGCTCAACCAGACGTGGTCATTATCGGCGGGGGGCAATCAGCCCTGGCTACAGCGTATTTTCTGCGCCGCACACCTCTTTCGTTCATCATCCTCGACGCAGAGAATGAACCCGGAGGTGCCTGGCGGCATGGCTGGAACTCGTTGCGTCTATTCTCGCCTGCCACCTGGAGTTCGATACCTGGCTGGATGATGCCCCCCACGCAAGATGGCTACCCTTCACGAAATCATGTGATCGAATACCTCACCCAATACGAACAGCGCTACCATTTCCCGGTGAAGCGTCCGGTTCGGGTCACTTCTGTTGAGCGAACGGAAACTGGCCTGCGGGTACATTCTGACGACAAGCATTGGGATACCAAGGTTGTTGTCAGCGCTACAGGCACCTGGAGCAATCCTTACGTTCCCCACTACCCCAATGCCGAGCTATTCGCCGGTCGGCAGTTGCATTCCGCCCACTATGTCGAAGCACAAGCATTCGCGGGCAAGAAGGTATTGGTGGTAGGAGGCGGTAATTCAGGGGCACAGATTCTGGCCGAAGTCTCAAAAGTCGCCGAGACCACATGGGTCACTCCCGTTGAACCAATATTCCTGCCTGACGATGTGGATGGACGGGTCCTGTTCGAGCGAGCAACCGAGCGTTGGAAAGCCCAACTGGAGGGGCGTCTCATTGAGCAGCCAGTGGGTGGGCTAGGCGATATTGTCATGGTTGCGCCAGTTGTCGAGGCCCGAGAACGCAACGTCCTCAAGTCGGTACGACCTTTCAAAAGCTTCACTCGCAACGGAGTTATCTGGGCCGATGGTTCTGAATCTGCGGTAGACGCGGTGATTTGGTGCACCGGATTCAGGCCGGCCTTACAGCACCTGGATTCACTGGGAGTGGTCAACGCCGAAGGCCGCGTTGAAGTCGAAGGCACCCACTCGACCAGAGAGTCAAGGCTATGGCTAGTCGGCTACGGCGAATGGACAGGTTCGGCCTCCGCCACACTGATCGGCGTGACACGAACAGCACGCAGCACAGTCAGTGACATCGTGGCGTTTCTCGTTGATTAGGCCGTCTGAGGGTGGTCGGGACGGAGTGATTCAAACACCTGAGCCCTAGCACCCTATGCTTGAAGGGGTTTATGGCAGCAGTTATAGACATTATGGTAACTCTCCAAAAAGGTCAGCCGTCTATCTGTCTTGGCCCATACAAGTGACGTAAACTCCGCGTCTCAAGATTCAGGACAGCGTGCGTCATGCTTTTCACTTCGTTCGAATTCATATTCGCGTTCCTACCGGTTGCATTTCTGGGTTTTTTTCTGCTCGCACGTTTCTGGGGGCGAGAAGCTGCGGCGATATGGTTGGCAGCGGCATCTTTGTTTTTCTACGGATGGTGGAGCACGACCTATATCGCTCTCTTGCTATCTTCCATCCTGTTTAACTACTGCATTGGGTATCTGATCTGCAAAAATCAGGAAGCAAACATACACGTAGCCAAAACAGCCTTATACGTGGGAATAGTCAGTAACCTGGCCTTGCTTTGCTACTACAAGTACACAAACTTTTTCCTTGGAGAAATCAGCAGACTCACAGGTGCCCACATCCCCGCCCTGAGCTTGATTCTGCCGTTAGGCATTTCGTTTTTCACATTTACACAAATTGCTTTTTTAGTAGACACATGGAAAGGCAAAGCGAAAGAATACAACTTTTCGCACTACATACTGTTTGTAACTTGGTTCCCCCACTTGATAGCCGGTCCGATTCTGCATCACGGACAAATGATGCCCCAGTTCAAAGACCCGGCAATTTACAAACCCAACTCAAGAAACATAGCAATAGGGATCGCCTTATTCGCCGTAGGCCTTGGAAAAAAACTTTTACTTGCAGACCCGATCAGCACCTATGCGGATCCACTATTCCACGCAGCGGCTACTGGACAGGCAATCGGAACAATGGTCGCGTGGGCAGGCGCAATGGCATACACCCTGCAAATTTATTTCGACTTCTCTGGCTACTCCGACATGGCTGTGGGGCTCTCCTTGCTTTTCGGAATACGCTTACCTGTAAACTTTAACTCGCCATACAAAGCCAAGAGCATAATTGAGTTCTGGCGACGATGGCATATGACGCTATCTCAATTTTTGAGAGACTACCTTTACATCCCATTAGGTGGAAACCGTAAAGGTGAAACTCGTCGCCTCGTGAATTTGTCGCTTACTATGCTACTCGGTGGTCTATGGCACGGTGCGAGTTGGACTTTTATCATTTGGGGAGGGCTCCATGGCGCATACTTGTGTGCTAACCATATCTTCCAGAAATTGCCTCGCTCATACTTATCCGGGTTGATTCCTCGATTCGCATCTAATGTAATTTGCGTGGCAATGACATTCGCTGCTGTCATTTTTGCGTGGGTTTTCTTTCGCGCAGAAAACGTCCATTCTGCCATCACGATAGCTCATGCGATGCTAGGCTCTAAACAAGCTGTTCCCTGGGATTCTATTTTTAAAAATCTCAGCTTTATTACCTATGCAAGCTATTTTCTTGTGTCGATGTTTATTATTTGGGCGTTACCTAATATTTATGAGGTCATTGACCTGTTAGAAAAACGAGTTGCCGTTAATGCTCAAGAAAGCCAAAGGATGAACTCCACAATATGCGTAGCTGCGGCGATGACTTGCGTGGCAATTGTAGTAACCAGCCTGCTTTCCACATTTGGCAACAACATCATTAGCCCTTTCCTGTATTTTCAATTTTGACTATGAACCTGTATAGAAAATTCGTCTTGACAGCAGCCTTGAGCCTAGCCGTTTGCGTACTGGCTTATATTGCACTTTTCTTTTACCAGTTCGGAGCACCAATCGCATCGGGTTATGACGCCGCCAACTGGATAACTTATAAAGAGCTTGTAGGAAAAAACACTGAAGGTAAACGCCTGTTGCTGTTTGGAGATTCAAGCACGGTCTTCGGAGTAAATAGCAAAACCCTGTCAGAAAAGCTTGGTGTCCCTGTAGCCAACTTAGCATTGCATGGAAACCTTCCATTAGACGCCATCACGGAATCAGCCATCAAAAATTCTCGCGCAGGTGATACTGTCGTCCTGGCACCTGTGTGGGTATATTATCTCAATGATTACAGAGTCCCCAAGGATTGGATTCTGCGAGAAATGGTTGCATGGTACAGCGATTATTTTTATGGCCTTCCTTTAAAAACAAAATTGAAATATATTTCGGCAGTGGATGTCAAAACACTTTTAGTGAATGTGGATGCAAAATTTCGCAGAGTCGCCATACTGCAAGAATTTCCAAACCGCAGGGCGCTCACAGCCCAAGAGGTTAAAGATCAACACGCTAAAATAGACTGGACCGTCCCGCAACCGTTTTCATACACATTCTTGAACATGAACGAGTATGGCGATATGCAAGGAGCATGCGGCAACCAACCTATCACTACAATAGCTAGCGTTCAACTCGCTTCAGAACCCAAAGTAAACCCTCAGGTCTTGAAGCTTTTGAAACAAACCGCCCAGAGACTCAACGATAAAGGCGTGCATTTCTATATCATACCGAGTGTTACAGTTGAGGACGAACGCTCTGTGCAGCAGTGGTACCACCTAGCGCTGGGAAGTATCATGGACCAAATCAAAAATGCGGGAATACCAACTCTGGGTAAGCCAGAAGACTTCTTCTTTCCGAAAACAAGCTTTTATGACACTTCTTTCCATATAAACTGCGAATCAACTCCTGAACGCACATCGAGACTATATAACATCCTCAAGGATGTCTTACATAAAGACACCTAACCTTCAGTATCACTGACCGATAGGTTCTTTGCCGCGCCCGATAAGGCAAGTGCGCTCATGACTTGCCTTACTTTTGTCATGTTCCCTTTAGAAATTCACCATCCCCGGACCATGGGACTTTCTTAAAGAAATGTGATACCCCAAGATCAGCGCCTTTTCGCGCCGTTCACCCATTTCGGCGCTGCCGACATCGTGGTTGCGTAATAGCGTATAGCGCCGCCGGTTGGCTCCGACACCTTCCCATCGATCCTTCGGGGCTTCTGGCACACATCAACATAGCCGTCGCCTCACAAGTCAGGCCTGAATCGTTTCGGCAGAGACCAGTACCGGTGCAATGATTTCGGAATGAGCGGCTCTATTGGCCACACAGGGCCTTGATACCAGGTCGGCTGCACCTCGGCCATGCCCAGGGCGAACTTGTGGGTTTTCCAGGCTTACAGAGGCAGCAGCGCCGTACCCGGCAAATCATCGGAGATCTTCGTAGGGCCCTTCGACCTCTACGAGCGCGACGTCCTGCCGCCTCGCGCGCTGGCAACAGGTACCCTCGGCCTGTACGCCGTCCACTTCCGGCGTACTCGGAAAACTTTGAAGACAAGACCATCGCTGCGGCCATATCAGGAAGTCGGAAAGGACGGGCAGAAGATCGCCGGACACACCAGCGTAACCATGACCAATATCTACCAGCGGGACCACGCGAAGATCGCTTGGTCCGAGGCGACTCCCTACCTGAATATCAGTGAAATTACCGGCTAGTTTTGCGCAGGCACAAAAAAGCCGATCTAGCTGATCGGCTTAAGTGTCTGATTTTACTCAGGAATAATGGTCGGGACGGAGTGATTCGAACACTCGACCCCTAGCACCCCATGCTAGTGCGCTACCGGACTGCGCTACGCCCCGACTAGGCGTGAATCTTGTTCCGCTTCTCAGCGGAACGCTCAGGAATATAACGCAAGCTTTTGAAAACTGGAAGTATTTAAAAGCAGAATTTTATTTCTTGAGCACCACCAGCACATCTTCAAGCTCGGCGATCATCTGGCGGATCATCTGTTTGTACTGGGTGGTATCGTCTTTGGCCTCGTCACCGGAGAGGCGCAGGCGCGCGCCGCCGATGGTGAAGCCCTGGTCGTACAGCAGCGCGCGGATCTGCCGGATCATCAACACGTCTTGTCGTTGATAGTATCGGCGGTTTCCGCGGCGCTTGACCGGGTTGAGTTGAGGAAACTCCTGCTCCCAATAGCGCAGCACGTGTGGTTTTACCGCACACAGCTCGCTGACTTCACCAATGGTGAAGTAGCGTTTGCCCGGGATGACGGGTAGCTCGTCGTTATGACTTGGTTCCAGCATAAGCCTCAACTCGGGCCTTCAACTTCTGCCCTGGACGAAAGGTGACCACACGGCGAGCCGTGATCGGGATTTCTTCTCCCGTTTTCGGATTGCGGCCAGGCCGCTGGCGTTTGTCCCGAAGGTCGAAATTGCCGAAACCGGACAATTTGACCTGCTCGTTGTCTTCGAGAGCGTGCCTGATTTCTTCGAAAAACAGTTCGACCAATTCTTTGGCCTCCCGTTTATTCAGGCCCAGCTCCTCATACAGACGTTCCGCCATCTCAGCTTTCGTCAGAGCCCCCATACGTCACTTCCTTAACGTGGCGTTCAACCTGTTTTCGAGCGAGGTGAGGATATTCTGCGTTGCGGTATTCACCTCATCGTCATTAAGAGTGCGCGATGGATGCTGCCAGGTCAAGCCGACTGCAAGGCTTTTTCTATGCGGATCAATGCCTTTACCCTGATACACGTCAAAGAGCCTGAGGTCCGTCAGCCATTCGCCTGCATTTTCACGGATTACGTCCAGCACAGCGCTGGAAGCAACGTCGCGGTCCGCCAGCAACGCCAGGTCACGGCGCACTTCAGGAAAGCGCGATAACTCCTGGAATTTCGGCATTTTCCCCAGTGCCACTTCGGCCAGAACCAGCTCGAAGACGAACACTGGACGATCGAGGCCCAGGGTTTTCGACAGTTCAGGGTGGATGGCGCCGACATAGCCGACTTCACGCCCGTCTCGCTCAATGCGCGCGGTCTGACCCGGATGCAGGGCTGGATGCTTGCCCGGCACGAAGGTGAATGCGTCAAGGGCACCGGCGAAGCCGAGTACCGCTTCCACGTCAGCCTTGACGTCAAAGAAGTCGACGACATCGCGACCTTGCGCCCAGCCTTCCGGCAGGCGGCTGCCGCAGACGACGCCGGCGAGCATCGGTTCCTGCTTCAAGCCGTCCAGTTGACCAACGAAGCGCAGGCCGCTTTCGAACAGGCGCACGCGGTCCTGTTGACGGTTCAGGTTGTGTTGCAGCGACTTGACCAGGCCTGGCCACAGGGACGAGCGCATGGCTGCCATGTCGTTGGAGATCGGATTGGCCAGCAACAGCGGCTCGACACCCGGGTTGAACAGTTCGGACTGGCGCGGATCGATGAAGCTGTAGGTAATCGCTTCCTGATACCCACGGGCCACCAGCAGTCGGCGCAGTTCCGGCAGGTCGCTGCGGGCTTCGGCCTTGGCCTGTGGGGCCAGGCGAGCCTGCGGATAGCGAACCGGCAGACGGTTGTAGCCGTACAGGCGGGCCAGCTCTTCGATCAGGTCGACTTCCAGGCTGATGTCGAAACGATGACTTGGCACTTCGACGCGCCACTGCCCTGCTCCATCGGCACTGATATTCAGGCCCAGGGCGCTGAGCAGACGCTCGACTTCGGCGGCGTCCATGTCCATGCCCAACATCTGGGAAATGCGTTGGGCACGCAGGGTGACCGGCGCAATCTTGGGCAGGTGCTGTTCGCTGACGGTCTCGATGATCGGGCCGGCTTCGCCACCGGTGATCTCCAGCAGCAGGCCGGTGGCGCGCTCCATGGCTTCACGGGCCAGTTGCCAGTCCACGCCGCGCTCGTAGCGGTGCGAGGCATCGGTGTGCAGACCGTAGGAGCGGGCCTTGCCAGCGACGGCGATCTGATCGAAGAACGCGCTTTCGAGGAATACGTCGCGAGTCGACGTGGATACGCCGCTGTGCTCGCCGCCCATCACGCCGGCAATGGCCAGGGCGCGGGAGTGGTCGGCGATCACCAGGGTATCGCTGCGCAGAGTGACTTCCTGGCCGTCGAGCAGGACCAGCTTCTCGCCTTCCTCGGCCATGCGCACGCGGACGCCGCCGTTGATTTCGGCGAGATCGAACGCGTGCAGGGGTTGACCCAGCTCCAGCATCACGTAGTTGGTGATGTCGACGGCAGCGTCGATGCTGCGCACGTCGGCGCGGCGCAGGCGCTCGACCATCCACAACGGCGTCGGCTTCGACAGGTCGACGTTACGGATCACACGGCCCAGGTAACGCGGGCACGCTGTGGGTGCCAGGACCTCGACCGAACGCACTTCGTCATGCGCTGCCGGAACCGGCGCGACTGTCGGGCGAGTCACCGGGGTGTCGTACAAGGCGCCCACTTCGCGGGCCAGACCGGCCAGGGACAGGCAGTCGCCACGGTTCGGCGTCAGGTCGACCTCGATGCTGGCATCGTCCAGGCCCAGGCATTCACGGATGTCCTGGCCCACCGGCGCATCGGCCGGGAGTTCCATCAGGCCATCGTTGCCTTCGCCGATCTGCAGTTCGGCCTGGGAGCACAACATGCCGTTGGACTCGACGCCACGCAGCTTGGCCTTCTTGATCTTGAAGTCGCCCGGCAACTCGGCACCGATCATCGCAAACGGGATCTTCAGGCCCGGGCGCACGTTTGGCGCGCCGCAGACCACCTGAAAGGTTTCCCCGCCATTGCTGACCTGGCAAACCCGCAATTTGTCAGCGTCCGGGTGTTGTTCGGTGCTCAGCACCTCGCCCACTACCACGCCGCTGAACTCACCGGCGGCCGGCGTCACGCTATCGACCTCAAGACCGGCCATCGACAGGCGAGCAACCAGCTCGTCCCGGCTTACCTGCGGGCTAACCCAGCCGCGCAGCCATTGTTCACTGAATTTCATCCTGCTCTCCTAATAGATTCGTTACGGACCGCGACCTAGCGAAATTGCGCAAGGAACCGCAAGTCGTTGTCGAAGAACAGGCGCAAGTCATTCACACCGTAACGCAGCATGGCCAGACGCTCGACGCCCATGCCGAAAGCAAACCCCGAGAACTCTTCCGGATCGATCCCGGACATACGCAGCACGTTCGGGTGAACCATGCCGCAGCCCATGACTTCCAGCCAGCCAGTCTGCTTGCAGACCCGGCAGCCCTTGCCGCTGCACATCACGCATTCCATGTCGACTTCAGCCGATGGCTCGGTGAATGGGAAGTACGAAGGGCGGAAACGCACGGCCAGCTCTTTCTCGAAGAACACCCGCAGGAACTCTTCGATGGTGCCTTTGAGGTCGGCGAAATTGATGTCGCGATCGACCAGCAGGCCTTCGACCTGGTGGAACATCGGCGAGTGGGTGATATCCGAGTCGCTACGGTACACACGGCCTGGGCAGACGATGCGGATCGGCGGCTTTTTCGATTCCATGGTGCGGACCTGTACCGGCGAGGTATGGGTGCGCAACAGCATGTTCGCGTTGAAATAGAAGGTATCGTGCATCGACCGGGCCGGGTGATGGCCTGGGATGTTGAGCGCTTCGAAGTTGTGGTAGTCGTCTTCGACCTCAGGGCCTTCGGCAATGCCATAGCCGATACGGGTGAAAAACTGCTCGACGCGTTCCAGGGTCCGGGTCACCGGGTGCAGGCCACCGGAGGTCTGGCCACGGCCAGGCAGGGTCACGTCGATAGACTCGGCGGCGAGCTTGGCAGCCAGATCCGCCTCCTCGAACAACGCCTTGCGCGCATTGAGGACTTCTGTGACACGTTCCTTGGCGACGTTGATCAGCGCACCGACCTGCGGACGCTCTTCGGCCGGCAGGTTCCCCAGGGTCTTCATCACCTGAGTCAACTCGCCCTTCTTGCCAAGGTAGTGAACCCGGATTTGCTCCAGGGCATTGATATCTTCAGCGCTTTGCACAGCCTCTAGTGCTTGAGAGACCAGCGCATCCAGGTTTTCCATGTACAGACTCCAGATACAAAATAGGGGAAGAGCTTTAAGGCTCTTCCCCTATTTATGACGTTTAACACCTGGGCCCACAGAGGTGGACCCCGGTGACTGCCGGGGGTACTTAAGCCAAGGTGGCTTTAGCTTTCTCGACAATCGCAGCAAACGCCGCTTTTTCGTTCACTGCCAGATCAGCCAGAACCTTACGGTCGATCTCGATGGACGCCTTTTTCAGGCCAGCGATCAAACGGCTGTAGGACAGACCGTTGGTACGAGCACCAGCATTGATACGAGCGATCCACAGAGCGCGGAACTGACGTTTTTTCTGACGACGGTCACGGTAGGCGTATTGGCCTGCCTTGATTACGGCTTGCTTGGCAACACGGAATACGCGGGAACGCGCACCGTAGTAGCCTTTAGCAAGTTTCATAATTTTCTTGTGACGCTTACGGGCAATGACGCCACGCTTTACACGAGCCATGAGTTACTTCCTCTATTCTTGATCCAAAAATTAACGAAGGCGCAGCATGCGCTCGACTTTTGCCACGTCAGACGGATGCAGCAAGCTGCTACCGCGCAGTTGACGCTTACGCTTGGTCGACATTTTGGTCAGGATGTGGCTCTTGAAAGCGTGCTTGTGCTTGATGCCGTTAGCAGTTTTCAGAAACCGCTTAGCAGCACCACTTTTGGTTTTCATCTTTGGCATGTTCGGATACTCCGCATTCAGTTGATAAACATAATCGCAAGGCCTGCCGTGCCCTGGTGATTACTTCTTCTTTTTCGGGGCGATGACCATGATCAGCTGGCGTCCTTCCATCTTAGGATGCTGTTCGACCGAACCGTACTCGAGCAGGTCTTGTTCAACCCGCTTGAGGAGTTCCATCCCCAGCTCCTGGTGGGCCATCTCACGGCCGCGGAATCGCAAGGATACCTTGGCCCTGTCCCCGTCACTCAGGAAACGTACCAGGTTGCGCAGTTTTACCTGGTAATCCCCTTCCTCCGTCCCTGGACGAAACTTGATTTCTTTTACCTGAATCTGCTTCTGGTTTTTCTTCGCCGCAGCAATCTGTTTCTTCTTCTCGAAGATCGACTTGCCGTAGTCCATCACCCGGCAAACGGGTGGGACTGCGTCTGCGGAAATTTCCACCAGATCAAGCTTGGCTTCTTCAGCAATACGAAGCGCTTCATCAATCGAGACGATGCCAATCTGCTCGCCGTCAGCGCCAATTAACCGAACCTCGCGTGCCGAGATATTCTCGTTGATCGGGGCCTTCGGTGCAGCTCGTTTATCTTGTCTCATTTCACGCTTAATAATAATTACTCCGAATCTGGGCGACCACGCCGGGAAACCGCTTGCGCGAGGAACTCGGCGAATTCGGCGACGGGCATCGAGCCCAGGTCAGCACCTTCACGAGTACGCACAGCGACAGTCTGCATCTCGACCTCCCGATCTCCAATAACCAAGAGAAAGGGAACCTTGAGCAAAGTATGCTCGCGGATTTTAAAGCCGATCTTTTCATTTCTCAAGTCAGACTTGGCACGAAATCCGCTTTGGTTGAGAGTTTTTTCGACCTCAGCGGCAAAATCTGCCTGTTTATCAGTGATATTCATGATCACTGCCTGGGTCGGCGCCAGCCACGCAGGGAACGCGCCCTCGTAATGCTCGATCAGGATCCCGACGAAACGCTCGAAGGAACCGAGGATCGCACGGTGAAGCATGACCGGGTGCTTGCGACTGTTGTCTTCGGACACGTATTCGGCGCCCAGACGGATCGGCAGGTTGAAATCGAGCTGCAAGGTACCACATTGCCAGACGCGACCCAGACAATCTTTCAGGGAGAATTCGATCTTCGGACCGTAGAAAGCCCCTTCCCCCGGTTGCAGGTCGTATGCAAGGCCCGCGCTATCGAGGGCGGCCGCCAATGCGGCTTCGGCGCGATCCCACAGCTCGTCGGAGCCCACGCGTTTTTCCGGACGAGTGGACAGCTTCATCTCGACTTCGGTGAAGCCGAAGTCGCGGTAGACGTCCATGGTCAGCTTGATGAACGCAGCGGATTCAGCCTGCATCTGCTCTTCGGTGCAGAAGATGTGCGCATCGTCCTGGGTAAATGCACGCACGCGCATGATGCCGTGCAACGCACCCGACGGCTCGTTACGATGGCACGCACCGAACTCGGCCAGACGCATTGGCAGCTCGCGGTAGCTTTTCAGGCCCTGGTTGAACACCTGCACGTGGCATGGGCAGTTCATCGGCTTGATGGCGTAGTCGCGGTTTTCCGACTGGGTGGTGAACATGTTGTCCGCGTAGTTGGCCCAGTGCCCGGATTTCTCCCACAGGCTGCGGTCCACCACTTGCGGCGTCTTGATCTCCAGGTAGCCGTTTTCACGCTGGACCTGACGCATGTACTGCTCGAGCACCTGGTACATCGTCCAGCCGTTAGGGTGCCAGAACACCATGCCCGGGGACTCTTCCTGGGTATGGAACAGGCCCAGGCGCTTGCCGATCTTGCGGTGATCGCGCTTCTCGGCTTCCTCGATGCGCTGGATGTAGGCCGCCAATTGCTTCTTGTCAGCCCAGGCAGTGCCGTAGACGCGCTGCAACTGCTCGTTCTTCGCGTCGCCACGCCAGTAGGCACCGGACAGCTTGGTCAGCTTGAAGGACTTCAGGAAACGGGTGTTCGGCACGTGCGGACCGCGGCACATGTCGACGTATTCTTCGTGGTAGTACAGGCCCATGGCCTGCTCGTCCGGCATGTCTTCCACCAGACGCAGCTTGTAGTCCTCGCCACGGGCCTTGAAGACTTCAATGACTTCGGCGCGCGGGGTGACTTTCTTGATGACGTCGTAATCTTTCTCGATCAGCTGCTGCATGCGCTGTTCGATAGCGGCCATGTCGTCTGGGGTAAAAGGACGCTCGAAGGCGATGTCGTAATAGAAGCCTTCGTCGATGACCGGCCCGATGACCATCTTCGCGCTCGGGTACAACTGCTTGACCGCATGGCCGACCAGGTGCGCGCAAGAGTGACGAATGATCTCCAGTCCCTCTTCATCCTTGGGGGTGATGATTTGCAGCGTGGCGTCGCTGTCGATGACATCACTGGCATCGACCAGTTTGCCGTTGACCTTGCCGGCCAGGGTGGCCTTGGCCAGGCCAGCACCGATGGATGCGGCGACCTCGGCTACGGATACCGGATGATCGAATGAACGTTGACTGCCGTCGGGAAGAGTAATAGTTGGCATGGCGCCTCCTCTCCTAGTGGTGACCCCTACCAAAGGTCACGTGGGTTGGGATGAGCCAGTACAAGATCCAGTCCAGGCCATTCAATCATGAACGCCTGCCTTACAGCGGCAGGAGCCTTGCGGCCAACCGGGAAACCGAACCAGAGTGACTGGGATTCAAATCAGGGTTATTCGAACATTTGCCGCTGCCGGGACCTGTCGTCATCCGGTGCCTGAAAATACCCGAGCCCGGCATGCTAGCACAGATGAACGGTCATCGCCGTGCTCGAATTGCAGCCTGTGGGAGCAAAGCTTGCTCGCGATCAGGTATAACAGCCGACCACAATGTTTCAGGCCCGCCCTACTATCGCGAGCATCGCGAGCAAGCTTTGCTCCCACAGGCCCTGCTCGCACCAAGCGTAAACCCCTGGTTTTTATGCCAGAGTGCTGAACTGAAACGCCCCGCAATACCTCTGATAACAAGACATCGACCCAAAAGGAGCATCCCAGCATGCGTCTGAACACGTTATTGGCAGCAGTCGCCCCCTTCGCCCTGCTACTCCCGCTGACCGCCCACGCCGATTGGCCAAAGGGCGAGCGTGAGAAATACATGGCCCAGTGCACTCAGGCGGCCACACCTCAGATCGGCGCGGCAGCAGCCAAGTCCCACTGCGCCTGTGGCGCCGATGCGATCAAATCCTATCCGGCCGCCGACATCCAGGCCCTGATGGACAACAAGGCGCCCGTGGAATTGCAGCAGAAGGCACTCGGACAGATCGCCAAATGCAAGGCTGATCCCTCGAAGAAAAAATGAGCAAACAGGCCTTTGAAGACCGCCTTGAGCCCATGAAAAACTCCGAATTTGCCTTTTTTCAGACGAATTTTGCAGGTTTTACAGCTTTTTTTATCGCCTTTACACTTGGCTGAAAGCCTTTAAAACCGGGGCTTTCAGCGGGTCAAGGCAGTAAAGAAAAGACGACTGTTCGGCAAACAGCACGTCCGGGGGGCTCCCAAATCGAACATTTCGACTATGATACCCAGGTGTGCCCAGTTGGCCTGAGCAGCACAGCACTACTGAAAATATATGTTTCTTGGAGATACACCATGTCTAATCGCCAAACCGGCACCGTTAAATGGTTCAACGATGAAAAAGGCTTCGGCTTCATCACTCCTCAAGGTGGCGGTGACGACCTGTTCGTACACTTCAAAGCTATCGAAAGCGACGGTTTCAAAAGCCTGAAAGAAGGCCAAACCGTTTCCTTCGTGGCTGAGAAAGGCCAAAAGGGTATGCAAGCTGCACAAGTTCGCCCAGAGTAATTTCTCGGCGCGCTAAAAAAACCCCGTCCATGTGACGGGGTTTTTTATGGGCGGTTGAAAACGGCGGCTCAGCCGCAGTTCACCCGATTGACCACCAGGTTGGCATCGGTATTGAGATTCAGGCGATCGGAGCGGTACTCAAGCGTCACCATGTCGTTGGGCTTGAGGATCCGGGCAATCTGCGCGCCGGACCGGGTGCGGGCCTGTTCCAGCAATTGCGGCGAGGCCTGTTTGCCGATGGCAAATTCGGCGGCCTTTGCTTCGCAGCGGTCGTAATGGGTCTCGGCGGCAACCGGATCAGGGGACGATTCAGCGCTGCTGCAACCGTGCAAGAACCCGGCGGCCAGCAAAATACCCAATGACGCGAGCTTCCAAGGCATGAAGCCTCCTTTCTTTGATCAATAAACAGAGAGCGTGCGACAACCCAAACGAAGCTTGGTTTCAACGGAAGGGCCGCTCTAGCGCTCCCACCTGGAAAACCGGCAGTTTGCCTGAGCCGACACCTCCGGTCAGACATGAATCGTGACTGAATATGTTCGACACTCAATAAACGTCAATGTAGTCGAAAGGTGGATTCGGCCAATTGTCTTTCAGGGCATTGTAGATCTGCATGACCCAGACCTCGTCACTGGCAGCGACCCGTCCGACATATCCCGACCCCTTTGCCCACGTTTCGAGCCGAAACAGCAAGCCATCGATGTCGGTCCCCCCCACCACACCCGAAGACAGATAGGCGATACCGCCCTTGGTCACGCGCAATTGCGTGTGTTCGTCGTCGCTGGCCGATGCCAGCAACTGGCGAACGGCGTCGAGGGTCAGCCCGTCAGGCGCGTTCAAATCGATCTGCACGGCGAACTCCTTGAACAATTAAAGAAACAAGTGTCGCACAGCCCTTACCCGATGCCTAAGTCGCAGTGCCAAACCCTGGGCAAAAGTGGTTAACTCAACCTACAGACCTCTCAACCCGCGAGTCCTGCCATGAGCATCATCAGCATCGAAGCCACCATCAATGCCAAATGGTCGGAGGGCCACAGCTCCTATAGCCCTGGCAGCCCCGAGGAACTGGCAATCATTGGTATAGAGCTGTTGGTGAAGGAATTGGGCACGGAGGTGGCCCGGAACTTCATCCAGCAAGCATTCGAACGCTACCCGAGCGCCATCGATGCCGTGAAGTGAGGCGACACCAGGAACCGGTGGGAGCCGAGCTTGCTCGCGATGGCGGCGGACCAGCCAACATTATTGTCGACTGAAAATCCTATCGCGAGCGGCTCGCGCCCACGGGTCTTGTGCTTGAGGCGGATTACTTGAGACGCGCCAGACGCTCGGTCAACAGGTCAAAGAAGCCCTGGGCATCGCCATTTTCCACCCAGAATGCATTCTTGGGCGCCTTCAGGCCGTCGTACCAGTCCACGATGGTCTGCCCGAAGGTCGGTCCCTCGCGGCTGTCCACCACGACATTGACCGAGCGACCGGTGAACAGCTGCGGCTTGAGCAGGTAGGCAATCACCGTCGCGTCATGCACCGGCCCGCCCGACATGCCGTAGTGCTCCATATCGCCCTTGACGTATTCGTTGAGGATATCGCCCACCAGCTTGCTGGCATTGTTGTTCACGGCCGCGATCTGCTTGAGGCGAGCTTCACTGGTGAGGATCTTGTGGGTCACGTCCAGCGGCAGGTAGGTCAGCTTCACACCGCTTTTGGCGACCACCTCGGCGGCCTGCGGGTCGGCGAACAGATTGAATTCGGCCACCGGCGTGATGTTGCCGCCATTGAAGTGCGCGCCACCCATGACCACCACTTCCTTGATGCCCTGGACGATGTCCGGCTCCTGGATCAGCGCCAGGGCCAGGTTGGTCTGCGGACCGAGCATGGCAATGGTGATGCTGTGGGGTTTGGCCGTCTTGAGGGTGTCGATCAGGTAGTTGACGGCGTTGCCCTTGGCCAACCCTTTTTTCGGCTCATGGACGGTGACACCCGACAGGCCTTCCTTGCCATGGATGTTTTCCGCGTAGATAGGGGTGCGCATCATCGGCTTCGGCGCACCGGCGTATACCGGCACGTCTTCGCGCCCTGCCCATTCCCGGGCCAGACGAGCGTTGCGGGAGGTCTTGTCCAGGCGCACGTTGCCCGCAACGGTGGTCAGCGCACGGATCTGCAATTCTTCGGGGGATGCCAGGGCAAACAACAAGGCGACCACGTCGTCGGCCCCGGGATCGGTGTCGATGATCAGATCGATTTTTTCCGCCGCCTGGGCGCTCGTAGCGGTGATCAGTGACAACAGCAGCAGACTCCGGAACAGTTGATGCATTTTCTGAGCATAGCGGTGCATGGTGCACTCCTTGTGCGGGGTTTTAGAAGGTGACTCCAGCAATCAGTACAACGTTGCAGTACGGAGAGCATTCTCCTGTGCGAACAATCGCCCGAGCTTGTCGGCTGAGGACCTTGAATTGCTCATGACTGACCAACTCCCGTGCCCCCATTGCACCTTCGGTCTGCAACGATTCCAGCGTCGACAGGGCCGAGGGTTGCTTATCGAAGATTTCAGTGGCCAACACATGGCTTTCCACCTGCATTTCGCTGAGCACCACTTTCAGGGTACTGACGAAATCGGGAATGCCGTGGGTCAGGGCCAGGTCGATCAACTCGACCCCGGGAGGGACCGGCAGCCCGGCATCACCAATGACCACCTTATCGCCATGACCGAGGGAGGCGATCAGTCGTGAGAGGGCCACATTCAACAAGGGTGTCTTTTTCATGATTGAAAAGCCTGTACTTCCAGCAAAGTGGGGATGGAGGGCTGGGCCCCGACACGGGTGACCGACAGCGCCGCGGCGACCTGACCGAAACGAATCGCCTCGACTTCGGTTTTTCCATTGGCCAGGGCCGCCGCGAAGCCACCGACAAAGGTATCCCCCGCCGCCGTGGTGTCCACAGCCTTGACCCGCGGCGCCGGGAAGTGTTCGAAGCTAGAGCCGTTGGCGAACATCAGCCCTTGGGCGCCCAGCGTCACGACCACCTTACCGGCGCCGGCGGCGATCAACTGCGCCGCGGCCGCTTCGGCGGTTTCCAGGGAGTCCACCGCCAGCCCGCTCAGCATGGCCGCTTCGCTTTCATTGGGAATCAGGTAGTCGACACACGCGTACCAGTCGGCTGGAAGCGCACGGGAAGCCGGTGCCGGGTTGAGAATGACGATCTTGCCCAGCTCGCGGCCGCGCTTGAGTGCATGGCCGACCGTGGCGTCGGGCACTTCGAGCTGGCAGATGATGACATCGGCGTCTTGCAGCGCCTGGTCGAAACCGTCCAGGACCTCAGGCGTGAGGGCACCATTGGCACCCGCGACGATGACAATCGCATTCTGGCTGTTGTCATCGACCACGATCAACGCCACGCCGCTGGCCCCCTCCACGACGCTGACCGCCTGGCAATCGATGCCCTCGGCCAGCAGCGCGCCTCGCAACTCCTGGCCATAGGCATCACTGCCCACGCACCCGACCATGGACACTTGCGCGCCCAGGCGCGCGGCAGCCACCGCCTGGTTGGCGCCCTTGCCCCCCGCAATGGTGGAGAACGACTCGCCGATCAGCGTTTCACCGCCCCGGGGCAGACGCGGCGCGCGCGTCACCAGGTCCATGTTCAGGCTGCCAATTACCACTACTTTTGCAGACATACGTCACTACTCATCCATTCGGTTCAGCGGTACTGGGCGAATGCGCCGGACAGCGGCGCAGTCGACTCTCGCAAGACAATGCTGGGCGTCACGATCCGTTGATCAGTGGCAAGCCCGGGCGCGGCGATCCGCCGCAACAACACTTCCGCCGCCATTTCGCCAAGTTGCAGGATCGATTGCCCCACCGTGGTCAGCGCCGGATAGACATAGCGGCTCATCTGGATATCGTCGAAACCGATGACCGACAGTTCGCTGGGCACCCGCACATTGCGCTCGGCGGCGGCTCGCAGCACACCGATGCCAATCATGTCGTTGGCCGCAAAAATCGCGCTGGGTGGCTGGCGTTCAAGCAACTCGGCTGCGGCGCGGTAACCGCCCGTGCTGGTGAAATCGCTTTCGAGCATACGCTCGACGGGCAGTTCGATCCCCGCCTCTTTCAGCGCACGGCAGTAACCGGCCAGGCGCATCTGCGCCACGCTGGTGTCCGCCGGCCCGCCGATAAAGGCGATATCGTGGTGCCCCAACTCCAGCAGGTGCCGGGTCGCCAGGTACGCGCCATATTCGTGATCGATGCGCACCAGGTCCGCATCGACGCCGTCCAGCCCACGGTCGACGATGACCATGGGCGTGCGCACGCCGGCCAGTCCCTGAGCCAGGCCGGCGTCGCCACCGGCGGAAGCGACGATCAGGCCATCAATGCGTTTTTCCAGCAGCACCCGCAGGTAACTGCGCTGCTTGTCCGGGTTGTCGTCGGAGTTGCACAGGATCACGCAATAACCGTTGCGCTCGCAGTAATCCTCGATCCCCCGGGCCAGTTCGGCAAAGTAAGGGTTGAGGCTGTTGGGCACCAGCAGGCCAATGGTCGCCGTGGTCTTGGCCTTGAGGGAACGGGCTACCGCGCTGGGAACATAGTCGAGGCGCTTGATCGCCGCCTCGACCTTGAGCCGCACCTCTTCGCTGACCGGCCGGGTCTTGTTTACGACATGGGACACCGTCGTATAGGAAATCCCCGCGAGCGCCGCTACATCCTTGATCGTCGCCATGGCTCAGGACCGCCGGCTGGCGCGTTGGCTGCGGTAGGTGTCCAGCACCACCGCGACCACGATCACCGCACCGGTGATGATGCGCTTGGTCGGCTCGGTCGCGCCGATCTGCGCCAGGCCCGCCGCCAGCACGGAGATGATCAACACGCCAAAGAAGGTACTGATGACCGAACCGCGCCCGCCCATCAGACTGGTACCACCGATCACCACGGCGGCAATGACCTGCAGCTCGAGCCCGGAACCCGCATTCGGGTCCGCTGCCTCCAGACGGGAAATCTGGAACAGCGCCGCCACACCGGCCAGCAAGCCCATCAGGCTGAATACCAGGATCTTGTAGGGTTTCGGATTGATACCGGCCAGGCGCACCGCTTCTTCGTTGGTGCCGATGCCGATCAGGTAGCGACCGAACACCGTACGGGTCAGAACGGCCTGGGCAATGAAGATCACCAGCAAGGCAATGATGAAGGACGGTGAAATACCGAACGCAATCGGGTTGGACAACCAGGCGAAGGAGTCGCCGATATAAGCCGTCCGGGACCCGGTCATCTGGTACGCAAGGCCGCGGGCCATCTCCAGCACGCCCAGGGAGACGATGAACGATGGAATCCGCCAGGCCACGGTAATCGAACCGGTGACGGTCCCCGCCAGCGCCGCCACGGCCATGCCCAGCAAGGCCGAGGGCCAGACGCTCCAGCCCCAACCGAGCACGGCGACGCTGACCGTCGAGGCCGCCAGCGCCAGCACCGAGCCCACCGACAGGTCGATGCCGCCGATGATCAGGATGAACGTCATGCCGACCGCCAGCACCATGAGGTCGGGAATCTGGTTCGCCAGGGTGCTGAACGTGTCATAGGAAAGGAAGTGGCTGCTCAGGACCGAGAACAGCGCGACCATGGCCAGCAGCGCGCCGGCCAGGCCCAGGTAGGTGCCGAGGCCATAGAAGTTGCCACTCGGCTTGCTGACGGCAGATGCGGTTTTCATGAAAATTCCCTAGGCGCCGCTTCGTTGAGCAACGCGTCACGTTTCTGGTAGCCGGCGAATGCGGCGGCAAGCAAGTCATCCTGGGTCCAGCTGTCGCGCTCGAAGGTGTCGATCAGGCGTCCGGCGGACAGCACGCCGATCCGGTCACAGATCAGCATCAGCTCCCGCAGATCGCTGGACACCACGACCAGCGCCTTGCCCTGGCGGGTCAATTCGCCAAGCAACGCATAGATGTCGAATTTCGCGCCGACGTCGATACCACGGGTGGGCTCGTCGAACAACAGCACCGAACAATCGCGTTCGAGCCAGCGACCGATCACCACCTTTTGCTGATTGCCACCCGACAATTCAGACACCAGCTGTGTCGGGCTGGAGCTGCGGATGCGCATGGCATCGATCTGCCGCCGGGCCAGGGACAGTTCGTCGCTGCCGTTGACGATACCGGCACTGGAAATCTCCGGCATGTTACCCAAGGCGATGTTGGCGGCAATGGATTGGGTCAACAACAAGCCCTCGCCCTTGCGGTCCTCGGTGATCAAGGCAATGCCATGGGCCACCGCATCGGCCGGCGAGCGGATATTGGCGACGGTGGCCGGTGAACCCAACGCCACGGTCCCGCTGTCGGCTGCATCGGCGCCGAAGATCAGCCGCAGCAGTTCGGTACGCCCTGCCCCGATCAGGCCGGAGATGCCGAATATCTCGCCACTGCGGACTTCGAAGGACACATCGCGAACCTTGTCGGAACGGCTCAGGCTCTTGACGGTCAGTGCCGGCGCACCGATCTGCCGTGGGCCCAGGTCGATGTGCTCGCCCAGCTCCCGACCGACCATCAGCGTCACCAACTGCTCGCTGTTGTAATTGGCCATCGGCTCGACGCAGACCAGATTACCGTCGCGCAGCACCGCAATGCGCTGGGCGACCCGTGCCAGCTCTTCGAGGCGATGGGAAATATAAATGATCGAAACGCCCCGGGCCTGCAAGCGAGTGATCTGTTCGAACAACATCTCGACCTCGCGCGCCGTCAGCATGGCGGTCGGCTCGTCGAGAATCAGCACATGGCAATCGCCAATCAGGTTGCGGGCGATCTCGACCATCTGCTGGTGACCGATGCCCAGCTCGCCGACCGGGGTGTCGGGATCGATTGCATCGAGCCCTACCTGCGCCATGGCTGTCATCGCGGCCTTGCGCAACTGCTTGCGGCTGATCCAGCCGGCACGACTGGGCAGGTTGTCGAGGAACAGGTTCTCAGCCACGGACAGGGTCGGCAGCAGGTTGAGTTCCTGCATGACCATCCGCACGCCCAGCTCTTCGGCCTGGGTACGGCTGCCGGGGCGATAATCCTGTCCCTGGAATTGCATCTGCCCGGTCGTCGGTGTCACCAACCCACCGATGATCTTGGACAGGGTACTTTTACCGGCGCCATTTTCACCGGTCAGTGCCAATACCTCACCACGCATCAACGTCAGGTCGATGTCGGTCAGTACTGGCTGGGCATAGGTTTTACCGATGCCACTGACAGTCAGGACAGCGTTCGGGTCGAAAACGGACATAAAGACTCTCCATGTGCTCGCCCGAATGGGCGAGCACCACTACATCGCCAGGACGATTACTTCGTAACCAGCTCGACCGGCGTTTCGATCACACCGTTGGCACCGCTGTCGACTTTCTCGCCCTTGAGGATCTTAAGGGCCGTCTCGATACCGAAGACCGCCTGCTTGGCGGCAAACTGGTCGGCGGTCGCCAGGACACGACCATCCTTGAGCATGGGTTTGATGGCGTTGATGTTATCGTAACCGACCACCTGCACCTTGCCTGCCTTGCCGGCGGCACGCACCGCCGACACCGCGCCCACCGCCATGCTGTCGTTACCGGCCAGCAACGCCTTGATGTTCGGGTATTCGCTGAGCATCGACGCGGCCACCTGGTTGCCCTTGTTGATTTCCCAGTCGCCCGATTGCAGGGAAACGACCTTGACCTGCGCCGCCTCCATTGCATCCTTGAAGCCTGCGGTCCGCGCCTGGGCATTGGTGGTGGTGGACACACCTTCGATGATGCCGACCTCGTCACCGGCCTTGAGCTGCTTGGCGAGGTATTCACCGACCAGGCGCGCACCCTTGCGGTTGTCGGGGCCTACGAACGGCACGTTGATGTTCTTGCTCTTGACCACGGCGGGGTCGAGTTGGTTGTCGATGTTGATCACCGTGATACCGGCGTCGACGGCTTTCTTGATCACCGGCACCATGGCCTTGGAATCGGCGGGCGCGATGATGAGGGCGTCGACCTTGGACACGATCATCTGCTCGACGATGCGGATCTGGTTGGCTGTGTCGGTTTCATCCTTGATCCCGTTGGAGATCAGGTCGAAATCGGCGGAGTGTTCCTTCTGATAGGCCTTGGCGCCGTCTTCCATGGTCAGGAAGAATTCGTTGGCCAGGGATTTCATGACCAGGGCGACCTTGGGTTTTTCAGCGGTCTGGGCGAATGCCGAGGAGAACGGCAACGCAGTGGATGCGGCCGCGAGCATGGCGACAGCGAGAAGGCGTCCAGCGAATGGCAACTTCATGGGTTCACTCCGATCTTATGATTATTGTGAGCAAATCAGTGCACGGAACGCCGCGCAAACGTTTGCGTGAAGTGAACTATGGTAAGGCTTTGGGGATTTGTCAACGTTGCGGTTGCGTTCACAGGGTCTAGTGATCACGCCACCGCTTCGAACCCATCGCGCTGGACAGCGTACCTGAAGTTACCGCTGTCAGCTTTTCAGTCTTAGCGATAAATAATCATTTTTTCCCACACCAAAACGTCAAAAGCGCTGTCAGACGATTTTCTTGAATTTTAAGCAGTTGCGTAAATGCCTACGGTTAAATACTGTATGCACGTACAGCTTAATAAGGATAATCCTGTGGCCACGCCCTCCGCTGCAACTACCCCCTTAGATTCCTATACAAAACTCGGCCTGCGGGTCTCGAAAATCATCAACGCCCCCACCGCACAAAAAGCCAAGGCAGCCCTGATCTTTCGCCTTCCCGACGAACCCATGGAGGAATGGGAGCGCCTGCTGGAAGAAATCGACGAGAACGACAACGTGACCCTCGCCTATCGCGACGATGGTGGTGTGCAGGTTTTCTGGGTAGTGCCGAAGGAAGATTGAGTCCGATGAAAGTCCGCTGTGTTGCTTTACTGCTTGTGCTCATCGCCACAGGCGCCCAGGCCGGGGCCCCTCGTACCTTCAACGAAGCCAAGAAAGTCGCCTGGAAACTCTACGCCCCGCAATCCACCGAGTTCTATTGCGGCTGCAAGTACACCGGCAATCGCGTCAACCTGGCGGCTTGCGGTTATGTACCGCGCAAGAACGCCAGTCGCGCCGCCCGTATCGAATGGGAACATATCGTTCCGGCGTGGCAGATCGGTCATCAGCGTCAGTGCTGGCAACAAGGCGGGCGCAAGAACTGCACCCGCTACGACCCGGTCTATCAACGGGCCGAAGCCGATCTTCACAACCTGGTGCCCAGCATCGGGGAAGTGAACGGTGATCGGAACAACTTCAGCTTCGGCTGGCTGCCGGTGCAAAAGGGCCAATACGGCTCATGCCTGACCCAGGTGGATTTCAAGGCGAAGAAAGTCATGCCACGGCCGTCCATTCGAGGAATGATCGCCCGAACATATTTCTACATGAGCAAGCAATATGGCCTGCAACTGTCGAAACAGGACCGGCGCCTGTACGAAGCCTGGGACAAGACCTACCCGGTGGAAAGCTGGGAACGCCAACGCAACCAGAGCGTGGCCTGCGTCATGGGGCGTGGTAACGAGTTCGTGGGCCCGGTGGACCTGAAAGCCTGCGGCTGACCTGTATTTGTGAACAGCACAAAGCAACTGTGGGAGCGAGCCTGCTCGCGATAGCGGTATGTCAGTCACTTCAGCATCGACTGATTCACCGCTATCGCGAGCAGGCTCGCTCCCACAGGTTTGTTCTATCCGATCATTGAGCCGTCGGGAAATCCACCACCTGCGTCTCGATGTTACGCTTCTTGGCCCGAACCAGAGCTGCAGTGACCTGCTCATGCTTGGCCTCGGCCTCGGCCTTGGAGCTGAACGGTCCGACCAGGACCCGCTCCTTGCCATTTTCCCTGACCACGCTCGACATGAAGCTATGCTCGATCAGCCATCCGGTCAGGTCGCTGATAGCCTGCGGCGTCTCGCCCCGAACCTCGACCCCCCATTGCGGCGCAGCAGCGACTGCTGGTGCGGAGGACGCGAATGGCTTCGGCTTCGGTGCTTCGACCTCACGCCCCTCACCGCATCCCGCCAGCATCAACACCGCGATAACCCAAGCCAATTTGCGCACAACGTTTCCTCTGGAAGACATGAGGGAAAGATTTTAGCACTCACATCCACCAAGAACCCCGCAAACAGTACGCAAAACACGAGAATCCTGCCCGGTCTCTCTGTATAGTCGCACCCTGGGAATTAATGCTGCATCTGCACGTCAGAAAGAGGCACCCACATTGTGCCACTTAGCACTAATCTATAAGCAGTACCGACATCTGCACTGTCTGAATCAGGTGCCCTAATAAAGTAATCAAGGAGAACACCATGCTGATACTCACCCGCAAAGTCGGTGAAAGCATAAACATTGGTGACGACATCACGATCACCATTCTGGGCGTTAGCGGCCAACAGGTCCGTATCGGCATCAATGCCCCGAAAAACGTCGCCGTGCATCGCGAAGAGATCTATCAGCGCATTCAGGCGGGCCTCACTGCCCCCGACAAGCCGCAAACTCCCTGAGCCTTGCAGCAGTCCGTAGCCAGCCCGTTTGCATCATCGCATTGGCTGGCTAAAGATTCGGGCCGTCCGTGCCTCCCTCCGCGTCACCCCGCCCCTGCTTCTGCGTCCACCCCGTGACACCGATATTAATGCCATGACTCGTAGCATGGCTGTCGGACGTTTCGTTTTAATGGCGATGAAGCGGGTGTTCGTGCCAGTCAGCTCATGCTCACGCCCCGGGCCATGCCAGTGGCGGCGACCACCATCAATACCATCAGCAAGGCTTCGATGTGACTGATCCGGGCCAACCGGCCGGCTTTTGAAGCGTCGACCGTTGTCCCTTTGCCCAGCGCCACTCGCCATTTGATCAAGGTGATCATCGGCACGAGTTCAAGCAGCAGGATCAACAGGAGCAAGGTCATCTTCAGATGAAACAAGGGTTGATGCAGGTAATAGTCCGTGCCTTTCTCATAGCCGCCGAAAGCGCGCATCCCGCCGGTCACCAGCAGGACCAGGGCCGACAGGCCCCACACGGTATCCGCCATCAATACGTTTCGAACCGCATCCGCACCACCGGCCAAGCGTCGCAGCGCCGTACCGCGCGTGAGCACTGCCCACAAGCCGAGGGCGAACGCCAGGAGATGAATTGCCGCGAGAGACCAATGAGCCAACATGGAAGGTACCCGTCAGAGAGAACGTCGAATCGACCTGACAGTACTAGCTCATAAAAGAAAGATCGGAAGGCTGGACACAAAAAATTGTGGGAGCGAGCTTGCTCGAGATAGCGGTTCAGCACTCAACGAAGGTGTTGATTGATCTGACGCTATCGCGAGCAGGCTCGCTCCCACAGAGATCGGGGATGTACATGGGTGCCGGGTTCACCCGGAACAATGTGGGAGCGAGCAGGCTCGCTCCCACATGAAGGCCCTAGTCAGCCAAGCGCCAGGTTGTCCCGCCCTTCCCGTCTTCCAGCACTACGCCCATGGCGGTGAGCTGGTCGCGGATGCGGTCGGATTCGGCCCAGTCCTTGTTGGCCCGCGCGTTCAGGCGCGCCTGGATCAATGCCTCGACCTCGGCAGCGTCCACACGGCCTTCGGCGCCGGCCTGGAGGAAGTCGTCTGCCTCGAGCTGCAACACACCCAGCACGCTGGCCAGTTCCTTCAAGCGTGCCGCCAGGCCCGCCGCTGCATTGAGATCGCTCTCACGCAAGCGGTTGATCTCGCGCACCATCTCGAACAGCACCGCGCACGCTTCCGGCGTACCGAAGTCGTCGTTCATCACCTCGGTAAACCGCGCCACGAATGCCTCGCCACCGGCGGCCGGCACGTTCGGCAGGCCTTTCAACGCATGGTAGAAACGCTCCAGGGCGCCCTTGGCGTCCTTGAGGTTGTCTTCCGAGTAGTTGATGGCGCTGCGGTAGTGACTTGACACCAGCAGGTAACGCACGACCTCGGGGTGGTACTTGTCGAGCACGTCGCGGATGGTGAAGAAGTTGTTCAAGGACTTGGACATCTTCTCGCCGTTGATCCGGATCATGCCGCAATGCATCCACGCGTTGGCGTAGGTCTTGCCGGTGGCTGCTTCGCTCTGGGCGATCTCGTTTTCGTGGTGCGGGAACTCCAGGTCGCTGCCGCCGCCATGAATATCGAAGGTCTCGCCCAGGCAGCAGGTAGACATCACCGAGCATTCGATGTGCCAGCCCGGACGGCCCTTGCCCCACGGCGAATCCCAGCTCGGCTCACCCGGCTTGGCGGCTTTCCACAGTACGAAATCCAGCGGGTCCTGTTTCGACTCGCCGACTTCGATCCGCGCGCCGATGCGCAGGTCTTCGATCTTCTTGCGCGACAGCTTGCCGTAGCCCATGAACTTGCCGACGCGGTAGTACACGTCGCCATTGCCCGGCGCGTAGGCATAACCCTTGTCGATCAGGGTCTGGATCATCGCATGCATGCCAGGGATATGATCGGTGGCCCGCGGCTCCATGTCCGGCTTGAGGATATTGAGGCGCGCCTCATCCTCGTGCATCGCCGCGATCATGCGCTCGGTCAACGCCTCGAACGACTCGCCGTTCTCGTTGGCACGGTTGATGATCTTGTCGTCGATGTCGGTGATGTTGCGTACATACGTCAGGTCATACCCACTGAAACGCAGCCAGCGGGTCACCAGGTCGAAGGCGACCATGCTGCGGCCGTGGCCCAGGTGGCAGAAGTCGTACACGGTCATGCCGCACACGTACATGCGCACCTTGTTGCCATCCAGCGGCTTGAAGACTTCTTTGCTCTTGGTGAGCGTGTTGTAGATCGTAAGCACAGGGTTTCCCTTAAGACTTGATCACTGACCCCAGGAATCGCGCAAGGTCACGGTACGGTTGAATACCGGGCTACCTGGTTTCGAGTCCTTGATATCCGCGCAGAAGTAGCCTTCGCGCTCGAACTGGAAACGGTCCTCCGGCAGTGCGTTGCCCAGCGAGGGTTCGGCACGACAACCAGTAAGCACTTGCAGGGAGTCAGGGTTGATGTTGTCCAGGAAGCTGGCGCTGTCTTCGGCCTTTTCCGGGTTCGGCGAGCGGAACAGGCGATCGTACAGGCGCACTTCGCACTCGACGCTGGCGGCGGCCGGCACCCAGTGGATCACGCCCTTGACCTTGCGACCCTCCGGGTTCTTGCCCAGGGTGTCGGGATCGTACGAGCAACGCAGCTCGACGATATTGCCGTCGGCGTCCTTGATGGCTTCGTCGGCACGGATCACGTAGCTGCCGCGCAAACGCACTTCACCGGCCGGCTCCAGGCGCTTGTAGCCTTTTGGCGGCTCTTCCATGAAGTCTTCACGGTCGATGTAGATTTCCCGGGCGAACGGCAGGACGCGCACGCCCATGTCTTCTTTCGGGTGGCGAGGCAGCTCGAGGTTCTCGACCTGGCCTTCCGGGTAATTGGTGATGACGACCTTCAGCGGACGCAGCACGCACATGGCACGCGGAGCGCTCTGGTCCAGGTCCTCGCGGATGCTGAATTCCAGCATGCCGAAGTCCACCACGCCGTCGGAACGGTTGGTGCCGACCATCTCGCAGAAGTTGCGGATCGATTTCGGCGTATAGCCACGACGACGGAAGCCCGACAGCGTCGACATGCGCGGGTCGTCCCAGCCGTTGACGTGCTTTTCATCCACCAGTTGCTTGAGCTTGCGCTTGCTGGTGATGGTGTAGTTCAGGTTCAGACGGCTGAATTCGTACTGGCGCGGGTTGGCCGGCACCGGCAGGTGCTCGAGGAACCACTCGTACAGCGGACGATGGCTTTCGAACTCCAGGGTGCAGATCGAGTGGGTGATGCCCTCGATGGCGTCCGACTGACCGTGGGTGAAGTCATAGTTCGGGTAGATGCACCACTTGTCACCGGTCTGGTGGTGATGGGCGTGACGGATGCGGTACATGATCGGGTCGCGCAGGTTCATGTTCGGCGAGGCCATGTCGATCTTGGCCCGCAGCACCCGCGCGCCGTCCGGGAACTCGCCGGCGCGCATGCGAGCGAACAGGTCCAGGTTCTCCTCCACGCTGCGATCACGGAACGGGCTGTTCCGGCCCGGCTCGGTCAGGCTGCCACGGTATTCCCTGGCCTGCTCCGGCGTCAGGTCGCAGACATAGGCCTTACCGGCCTTGATCAGCTCGACCGCCCAGTCGTGCAACTGGTCGAAATACTGCGAGGCATAGCGCACTTCACCGGACCATTGGAAACCCAGCCACTTGACGTCGCTTTCGATCGCGTCGATGTATTCCTGGTCTTCCTTGGCCGGGTTGGTGTCGTCGAAACGCAGGTGCGTGACGCCACCGAACTCCTCGGCCAGGCCGAAGTTCACGCAGATCGACTTGGCGTGGCCGATGTGCAGGTAGCCGTTGGGCTCCGGCGGGAAACGGGTGACGATCTGTGTGTGCTTACCCGAATCCAGGTCCGCCTGGATGATCGGGCGCAGGAAATTGACCGGTACGGCCGGGCCGGTCTTCGAATTCGAGGTAGGGTCGACAGTGGGCTTGCTCATAGGATCCTTGAACTTACAAGTGCGCGGCCGGGTGCGGCCTGATAAATCAAAGCCCGTATCATAGCCGATGCTGTCAAGCCGCTGACAGGCCAGGCCGGCAAACGATTGAATTTAATCGGCCGCTGGGTGAAAAACCGCCTCGAATTTCGTGCCTGGCACGCTAAACTGCCCAACCTGGCCGATTGCAGCCAGACCGGTTGCGGGCTTCCGGGCCCCGAAACCCACGAATTCCTAGAAAGAGTAGTCATCATGAGCAAAGTCAAACTGACCACCAACCACGGCGACATCGTCCTGGAACTGAACGCCGAGAAGGCGCCAAAGACCGTTGCCAACTTCATTGAATACGTCAAGAAGGGTCACTACGAGAACGTCGTGTTCCACCGCGTGATCAAGGGCTTCATGATCCAGGGCGGTGGTTTCGAGCCTGGCATGCAGGAAAAGAAGGACAAGAGCCCGAGCATCCAGAACGAAGCCGACAACGGCCTGCCGAACAAGAAATACTCCATCGCCATGGCGCGCACCATGGATCCGCATTCGGCATCGGCCCAGTTCTTCATCAATGCCAGCGACAACAGCTTCCTCAACCACACTGCCAAGACCGCTCAGGGCTGGGGCTATGCGGTATTCGGTGAAGTGATCGAAGGCCAGGACGTGGTCGACAAGATCGAAGGCGTTGCCACCACCTCCAAGGCCGGCCACCAGGACGTTCCAAAGGATGACGTGATCATCGAGAAAGCCGAGATCATTGAGTGATCCTACTGATTTCAGATTTGCATCTGGAAGAGGAGCGCCCGGATATCACCCGGGCGTTTCTGGATTTACTCGCCACCCGCGCCCGCTCGGCGCAGGCGTTGTACATTCTCGGCGACTTCTTCGAAGCGTGGATCGGTGACGATGCCATGACGCCGTTCCAGCGTTCCATCTGCCAGGCCCTGCGCGAACTCAGCGACAGCGGCACGGCCATTTTCCTGATGCATGGCAATCGCGACTTCATGCTGGGGCAAGCCTTCTGCAAGGCGGCTGGCTGCACCCTGATCAAGGACCCGAGCGTCGTGCAATTCAATGGCGAACCGGTGCTGCTGATGCATGGCGACAGCCTCTGCACCCGCGACGAAGGCTACATGAAGCTGCGGCGCTGGCTGCGCAACCCGGTCACGCTGTTCATCCTGCGCCACCTGCCACTGGGCAGTCGCCAGAAGCTGGCGCGCAAGCTGCGCAGCGAAAGCACGACCCAGGTGCGGATGAAAGCCAACGACATCGTCGACGTCACCCCCGAGGAAATTCCGCGGATCATGCAGCACTATGGCGTGAAGACCCTGATCCACGGCCACACCCACCGCCCCGCTATCCATAAGTTGCAACTCGGCGAACACGCCGCCCGGCGCATCGTGTTGGGGGATTGGGACAAGCAGGGTTGGGCGTTACAGGTGGATGAACAGGGGTTTGCGTTGGCACCGTTTGGGTTTGCCCCACCACCATTGCTGGCAGCCCCCACCGACTGACAGACACAGCCCCCTTGTGGGAGCGACCTGTGGGAGCAAAGCTTGCTCGCGATGACTATCGCCGCCAGCATGGATGTTGACTGACACACCGCTGTCGCGAGCAAGCTTTGCTCCCACAGCGGATTGTGTTTCAGGTCCCGGTCAGTGCCCGCTGGCCGCCGGCCCCGCCTTCGCCGCAAATGGCGGCTTCGCCAGCCACACCAGCACGATCAAGCCCATGAACGCCCAGCCCAGCAGCGTGAAGTAATCCACGGTGGAGAGCATGTACGCCTGGCTGGTCAGAATGTGATCGAGCTGCGCATAGGCCGGCGGGCTCGCGCCGCCGAGCTGGTTGAGCGCCTCGCGGGTGGCCGGGTCGAAGGTGCTGATGCTCTCGCTCAGGTACGCATGGTGCTGGTCCGCCCGGCGGATCCAGATCCAGGTGGTCAGGGACGCGGCAAAGCTGCCCCCCAGGGTCCGCAGGAACGTGGCCAACCCCGCGCCGTCGGCAATCTGGTGCGGCGGCAGGTCGGACATCAGGATGCTCAAGGTCGGCATGAAGAACAGTGCCACCCCGATCCCCATGAACAGCTGCACCAGGGCGATGTGCTGGAAGTCCACTTCGTTGGTAAACCCGGCGCGCATGAAACAGCTCAGGCCGATGGCCAGGAATGCCAAGCCGGCCAGCAGGCGCAGGTCGAATTTATGGGCGTACTTGCCGACGAAGGGTGACATCAACACCGGCAGGATGCCGATGGGCGCCACGGCCAGCCCGGCCCAGGTGGCGGTATAGCCCATCTGCGTCTGTAACCATTGTGGCAGGATCAGGTTGATGCCGAAGAACCCGGCATAGCCGCCCACCAGCACGATGGTGCCGATGCGAAAATTGCGATAGGCAAACAAGCGGAGATTGACCACCGGGTGACGGTCAGTCATTTCCCAGATCACGAACACCGCCAGGGCAACCAGCGAAATCAACGCCCCAATAATGATGAAGTTCGACTCGAACCAATCCAGGTCGTTGCCCTTGTCGAGAATCACCTGGAGCGCGCCGACGCCGATGATCAGTGTGATCAGCCCGACGTAATCCATCGGCTGATAACTGGTCACCACCGGCCGCGCCTTGAGCTGCTGGCGCACCACCATCACCGCGAATACCCCGATGGGCACGTTGATAAAGAAGATCCACGGCCAGCTATAACTGTCGGTAATCCAGCCGCCCAGGATCGGCCCGGCAATCGGCGCCACCACCGTGACCATCGCCAGCAACGCCAGGGCCATCCCCCGCCTGGCGGGCGGATACACCGCAATCAGCAAGGTCTGGGTCATCGGGTACAGCGGCCCGGCCACCAGGCCCTGGAGCACGCGGAAGCCGATCAACTCCGGCATCGACGTGGAAATGCCGCACAGGAACGACGCAAGCACGAACAGCATCGTTGCCCATAAAAACAGCTTCACCTCGCCAAACCGACGGCTCAACCAGCCGGTCAGCGGGAGCGCGATGGCGTTGCTCACCGCGAACGAAGTGATCACCCAGGTGCCCTGCTCCGAGCTGACACCCAGGTTGCCGGAAATGGTCGGCAAGGCGACGTTGGCAATGGTGGTGTCGAGCACTTGCATGAACGTCGCCAGCGACAGCCCGATGGTGCTGAGCAACAGGCTGGGCGGCGAGAAAGACGCGTTATTGCTCATTGCGAAATCCTAGGAAGCGAAACGGACGTGAAACTCGCAGACGAATCCGGCGAAGAGAGGCCACCCCTGTGGGAGCGAGCCTGCTCGCGATAACGGTGTATCAGATGACATAAAAGTCGACTGTCATGCCGCCATCGCGAGCAGGCTCGCTCCCACAGGTCGATAGACGTCTCACCTGATCCTCAACGCTGCGCAGTCTTGCTCGCGGCAGCGCTGTTTTCGTGGATCAGGCGCGTGATCATCGCGTCGGCATCGGCCAGTTGGCGGTCGTAGACCTGGGTGCTGAACGAGGCTTTCTGCGGAGGTTGCTGGGCCAGGACCGGACCGCTCTGATCCCGCAGGTTGACGCTGACCACGGTGGACAGCCCGACCCGCAACGGATGCTTGGCCAATTCCTGGGCGTTGACATGAATGCGCACCGGCACCCGCTGGACGATCTTGATCCAGTTACCGGTGGCGTTCTGCGCCGGCAGCAGGGCAAACGCGCTGCCCGTTCCCGCGCCGAGGCTGTCGACGGTGCCGCTGTACTTCACATCGCTGCCGTAGAGGTCGGTTTCGATCTCCACCGGCTGGCCGATGCGCATCTCACGCAGCTGGGTTTCCTTGAAGTTGGCGTCGATCCACAGCTGATCCAGTGGAATCACGGCCATCAGCGCCGTGCCCGGCTGCACCCGTTGCCCCAGTTGTACGGTGCGTTTGGCGACATAACCGGTGACCGGCGCAATCAACGTGCTGCGGGCGTCGGCCAGGTAGGCCTGGCGCAACTGTGCGGCAGCGGCCTGCACGTCGGGGTGGGACGACACCACGGTGTCATCCACCAACGCGCTGGTGGTCTTGAGTTGTTGCCGAGCATTGGCGAGGGCGTTCTGCGCCGAGGTCAGGTCATCCCGGGCGTGGGACAGTTCTTCCTGGGAAATCGCCCCGCCGGCCGCCAGGTTACGGCGTCGGTTGTAGTTCTCCTGGGCCTTCTGCACCTCGGCTTCTTGCGCATTGACCTGCGCACGCATGCCGTCGACATTGCTGTACAACCCACGCACCTGGCGGACCGTACGGGCCAGGTTGGCCTGGGCACTCTGCAGGCCGACTTCGGCGTCGTTCGGGTCGAACTGCACCAGCACCTGGCCTTCGCGCACCAGGTCGCCATCGTCGGCACCGATGCTCACCACCGTGCCGTTGACCTGTGGCGTGATTTCCACCACGTTGCCGTTCACATAGGCATCGTCAGTGCTTTCGCTCCAGCGGCCGTACAGTTCATGCCAGGCCCAGACCCCCAGGCCGGCGAGAATGACGATCACTGCCAGCGCCAGCAGCATCACCTTGCGCTTGCGTGGGTTGTTGTCCTGTTGGTTTTCGGATGCTTGAGTATTTTCTGCGGTGGCCATGACAAATACCTCGAATCAGTTATGCGGCGTGGCGGAAACCGCCGTGGCCGAAGCCAGGGTGTCGGTCTCGAAACCGCCACCCAGGGCCTGCATCAATTGGATCGACAAATCGATCTGCTCGGCGTTCAGGGTCGCCAATTGGCGCTGGGCCTGGAGCAGTTGCTGCTCGATGCTCAGCACGTCCAGATAATTGCCGATGCCCGAGCCGTAGCGCTGGACCACGGTGTCGTAGGAACTCTGGGCAATATCGGTGGCGTGTTGCTGGGCCCCGATCTGCCGGGCGATGTCACGCAACTGGTTGATGGTGTCGCTGACATCCCCAAGGGCCGTGACCAGGCTCTTGTTGTATTGCGCCACCGCCAGGTCATAGTCGGCATCCCGGGCGTCCAGGTCCGCCCGCAGGCGCCCGCCGTCGAAAATCGGCAGCGACACCGTCGGCGCCACGTTGAAGAAGCGGCTGGCCGAACCGAACATCGCGTCACCCAACAAGGACTGCACCCCCGCCGCCGCGCTCAGGTTGAGGTTGGGGTAGAAGCTGGTCTTGCCGGCTTCGATGCTCTTGCTCGCCGCCTCGACCCGCCAGCGTGCCGCCACCAGGTCCGGGCGGCGCCCCAGCAACTCGGCCGGCAGGTTCGACGGCAACGCGACGGCACTGGCTTGCAACACATTGGGCCGAGCGATTTCGTTGCCACGGTCCGGGCCCTTGCCCAGCAGCACTGCCAAGGCGATCTTGGCGCTTTGCAGGCGTTTCTCCGTGTCGATCAGCGTCGCACTCGCGCTGGCTTCCAGGCTCTCGGTCTGTTGGAACTGGTATTCGCTGTCGATCCCGGCAGTGAGACGACGCTTGCTCAGATCAAGCATTTGCCGGGTGCGCTTGAGGTCTTCAGCGGCCAGGTCATGAATGATGTGGGCTTGCCCCAGGTCGCTGTAGGCCCGGGCCACGTCGGCGGCCAGGGTCAACTGCGCGGCCTGGCGGTCGATTTCCGCCGCGCGAGCCTGGCCCAATGCTGCTTCCCAGGCCGCCCGCTGGCCGCCCCAGAGGTCGAAGTTGTAATTGAAATCCACGCTCAGCGAACGCAGGGTGCTGTACGCACCGCCCTGCCCCGCCGGGTCCTGGTCACGGGCCAGCCGCGAACGGCTGACACTGCCGCTGGCATCCAGGGTCGGCAAGCGCGCCGCGTTGGCGGCGTAGGCAGCGGCACTGGCCTGATGCACCCGAGCGCCGGCGATCTGCATGTCCGGGCTGTCGCGCAGGGCTTCACGGATCAGACCGTCGAGTTGCGGGTCGCCCAGGCTGGACCACCAGTCGCTTTTCGGCCATGAAGCCGGCGACAGCTTGACGCCATTGAGGGATTGCCCGGCCTTGAGGTTCTGGGCCTCGAGGCTGACGCCTTCGGTCTTCAGGCCGCTGTAGCTGGCACAGCCCGCGAGGCTCATGGCCAGCAGCACCAGGCTCAACCGGGTACGCAAGGTTTTACGCTTCATTTGTCCCCCAGTCGCAACACAGTGATGGGATCACCGGCAGCGAGCAGTATTTTCTTGAGGATCTGTTCGAGGGTCTGCAACTCCTCGCGGCTGATGGCGCCAGCGAGTTGATTCATGGCATCGGCACCGATGTAGGGCAGGCGATCGGCGAGCCCCTGGCCGGCTTCGGTCAGGACCAATCGCACCTGCCTGCGGTCCTCGGCCGAACGCTGGCGAACCAGGAAACCCTTCTGCTCCAGGCGATCGAGCATGCGCGTCATCGAGCCGCTGTCCAGGGACAGGTAACGGCACAGTTCGGCCGGCGTATCGATGCCGTGCTGGGCCATGATGATCAGCACCTTGAACTGCGCAGCCGTAATGCCGACCGGCTCCATGTGCGTGTCGATGATCCGGTCTTTGAGCAGCGCGGCCCGTCCGAGCAGCATGCCGAGGTGACAGTTGTGGAATTCGTCTGGAGTGAAATGCTTCATCAGGACACCGTTTGCTGCCTAGGCAGTGAATGTATGTCGAGATATTACTGCTTAGGCAGCAAATGTCAAACAAATCGTTAGCAGGCTACATAAAAGTCCGACGAACGCAGAAAAACCTGTGGGAGCGAGCCTGCTCGCGATGGCGGTGTGCCAGTCAGTGATGAGTTGACTGATAGACCGCTATCGCGAGCAGGCTCGCTCCCACAGGGGATATGGGGGGGGTTAGAAATCGCGCTTGTAGAAGATGTCCAGCGAGCTGGCGACGCCGCTGGCGGCTTCGAGGTAGACCTTTTTGCTGAGCTTGTAGCGCAGGGCGATGGTGTTGGCCGGTTCGAACACCCCTACGCCATAGCGCAGGCTGAGTTTTTCCGACAGGTTGCCGCTGGCGACCACACTGGTGGCGTCGCCACTGCCCTGGGTGTCGAGCTGGAAATCCTTGATGCCCAGATCACTTGCCAGGCTGGTGGTCACCCCCGAACTGCCCATCAAACCCAAGCCCAGTGCCGCCTGGGCGAGCATGTTGTTGTCCTCGCCGGTGGTGCTGAGCGGTCGCCCCAGCACCAGATAGGACAGCGCCTGCTCCTGGCTCATGGCCGGTTCCGAGAAAATTTGCGTGACCGGCTGCTCGGCGCTCCCGCTCAAGCGGATGCCGGCGATCACATCATCGGTCTGGCGAATCGCCTCGATGTCCAGGTAGGGCTGGTCGATGGGCCCGGCGAACAGCAGCCGCGCCCGCCGTACCGTCAGCCGCTGCCCGTAGGCCCGGTAACGGCCGTCGTTGAGCCAGAGCTCGCCGCGGGTGTCCATATTGTCGCCGATGTGTACCTGACCCTGGACGTTGGCCGTCAGGCCGAAGCCGGAAAACGCGAGTTTCTCCTGGCCCACGATTACATCGATGTCCATCGCCACGGCCATCGGTGCTTTGCCCTGTTCGGTCTGGTGGCCGACGATCACCGTGTCGTCCGAGACCTTGACGGTGGAGGGCGGCAATTCGCGGACGGTGATCTCGCCCTTGGGCACCAGCACCTTGCCGGCAATCGACAACCGCTCGCCGTGCAGCGTGATGTTGAGATCCGGCGCCATCTCCAGCACCGCATAGGGTTCCACGGTGACCGGCAGTTGCGACCCCTTGAGCGCCAGGTTCATGCTCAAGGCCTCGCCCCAGCCCAAGTTGCCGCTCAGGCTGCCCTGCCCGCTCTTGCCACTTTTCCAACTGCCGTCGAGGCGTACCGTTTCACCGGCGATCATCGCCCGCATCTGCAAGGCTTCGAGGCTGACCGGCAGTTCCGGCCCGGACACCTCGCCATCGCTGAGCACGAGATCGCCGTTGACCTGGGGCGCCAGCAAACCGCCGGACAATGTGCCGCTGCCGTTGAGGTGACCGGTGAGGGTTTCCACCATCGGCACGAACGGCCGGACCACGGACAGGTCCAGGCCGGTCAGGCGGAACGAGCCGTTGAGGGGTTTGCTGGCGGGCAGTGGGTTGATCTGTGCCTGCACCATCAGTTCGCCAAGCCGGGCGCCGACAAAATTCAGCTCAGTGTCGATGCGCTTGGGGGTCAGGCGGCTGTCCAGCTTCAGGGTCTGGTAGGGAAAATCCAGCCACTGTTCCTTATCTCGAATCCGCAGCGTGCCGCCGCTGGCGTCCACCAGAACCCGCCCGTTCGGACCGCTGGCCGGCAGGTCCAACTGCAGATCGGCGTTGAGCCGGCCCTGCCAGGCAAAGTCCTTGGGCATCCACTGGGCGAGGCTTTCAATGGGGAACTGCTGGAGGTGATAGCGCAGCTTCGGTTCCGGCATCAGGCGCTGGTCTTCGCCGCACAGGCTGGCCTGGCCGGAACGCCAACAGTGGGCGCCGAAATTGAGCGTGCCGTTGGCCAGGCGCTCCAGCTTCGCCGGGGCTTGCAGCCGCCAGTCCTGACCGCCGACCTGTAGATCGCCACTGTTCAGGCGCCCGCGCCAGTTGCCTTGATCCAGTGTGCCGTCGAACCCCAAGGCGGTGTTCAGTTGTGGTCCTTGCAGATTCAGGCTGAGTTTCTGCTGCTTGATATCCCCCTGACCGCTGACCGTCAGCACGCCCAATGCAGTGTCGCCGGCGCGGATGTCGCTGGCCTTGAGATCGACCTTGCCCCGCTGCGCGCTGTCGAGGGTGGCGTCCAGGTTCAGGCTCTGCAGGCGATTGTTCTGGAAGGCAAGCTGAGTGCCTTGCAGACCGAGCTTGCCTTGGGGAGCCTTGAGGGTCCCGGCCACATCGATACGGCCGTTGAGCTGACCGCGCAGTTGCGGCCAGAGCTGGGCCAGTCGCGCGAGCTTGATGTCGATCTGGCCGGTGAGTTTCTGTTGCAGGCTGGCGCTGCCGTTGATGCGGTTATCCCCCAGGCGGATGTCCAGCGCGCCGAGGTTCCATTGCTCACCGCTGCCGCTGGCCTTGGCCTGGAACAGCGCCGGCTGCCCGCGCAACTTGCCCTTGAGGTCCAGGTCCGCGTCGAGGTTGAGGGTGTCGTTTTTCAACGACCCTTTGCTGCGCAGTGGTCCGGCCAGGGTGCCGGGCAGTTCACCGAGCCAGTAGGCCGGGTTGATGGCCGACAGGTCCAGCGCGGTATCCCAGGCAATGCCCTCGGCAAATTGCAGGTCCAGGTGCCCTTCGGCCTTGCCTTGCCCCGCCGCGAGCTGGAGCTGCGGCAAATGGATCTGCGTCAGGTCGCCACTGAACGGGCTGCCCAGGCTGAAGGCCCCCGCGGGGCCGTCCAGCGCGGCCTGAAAATTCCCCAGGTACTGACCGTCGGTGTAAGAGACTTCACCGTTGAAGTTGCGCAATGTCACCTGCGGCTCGTCGATCAGCGGATAGAGGCGATGCCAGGGGAAATCCAGCCAGGCGATTTTCGCGTCGGCACTCAGACCTTCGCGCCAGTCCACCTGCCCGGTCACGTTCAAACTCTGCCGGTCACCGGCGTTCAGGTCCACGCCAGCGATCTGTGCACCACCGGCGTCCACCTTGCCTTGCAGCGACAGCGCCACCGGTCCCTGCTCGGCGGGCAGCGTGGCCTTGCCAAGCAGTTGATAGCCGTTTTTCAGGTCACCTTCACCGGTCAGTTCCAGTTGATTGAGCAGCAGCGTGTCCGGTAGATCGGCGCTGGCCTTGAAGCCGTCGGCGGTGATGCGCACCTTGGCGGGCAGGTTGTCCGCCAACGGTTGCAGCTCGCCGGCCAGCCGACCTTGCAGGTAGCCGCTGCTGTCGGCGTTGACGTTGAGGGTCTTGAGCAGGTCGCCGTCGACGGTCAGGTCCAGCGCCCACGGCGTATCGCCCGGCGCCGGCAAGGTCAACCTCCCCTGGGCTTTCAGCGGCCAGTTGCCTGCGGGTTTCAACAGCCCGGAAAGCTTCAGGCTCAGCTCATCACGCTGCAATTGCACCGAATCGATCTGCAAGCCCGACGCGGTCCAATGGGCAACCAGTTGCAAGCCCTTGAGCTGTTCGCTGCCGTTGAACGTCAGACTGCCGACCTGTACCTCTCCCAACTCGATGGCGACCGGCAAGTCCAGGTCCGGCAAGCTCAGCGGACCACTGCTCGGCGCGTCGACCGAGGGTGGCAGTTGCAGGCTGGCTTTATCTACCTTGAGCTGTTCGATGCACAAGGTCATGCGCGCCAGGCACAGCGGCGACCACGCGAATATCACTCCATCGAGTTCCACGCGGCGGCTGTCCTGCTGCCACAAGAGGTGGTCGGCGCTCCACTGTCCGCCCAACCGCCCCTGGAAGTTTTCCACGCTCAGCCCCGGCACCAGGCCCAGCATCCAACGGCTACCCGGCTGCGTGCCCAGCAGGGTGCCCAGTGTCAGCACGACCAATGCCAGCAACGCAGCAAGCACCAGCAGTGTTCTTTTCAAACCACGACTCACAATTCAGGCCCCATGGAAAAGTGCAATCGGATACCGCCCTCGTCGTCCAGTGCATGGGCCAGGTCGAGGCGGATCGGACCGACCGGCGACACCCAGCGCACGCCAACACCCACGCCGGTCTTGAGACTTGGCAGTTCAAGGCTGTTGAAGGCGTTCCCCTGATCGATGAAGGTCGCGACCCGCCATTTTTCCGCAATCGAGTACTGGTATTCGAGGCTGCCGGCGACCATGTAGCGACCACCGATGCGATCGCCTTCGTTGTTTTCCGGCGACAGGCTCTGATAATCGTAGCCGCGCACGCTCTGGTCGCCGCCGGCGAAAAAACGCAGGGACGGTGGGATGGATTTGTAGCCATTGGTGGCGCTGCCGCCCACCTGGGCCCGAGCCAGCAGACGATGCTTGTCGAACACCGTGGTCAGGCCCTTGACCATGGCCGTGCCGTAGACCACGTTGTTGTCCGACCCCAGCCCCTCCTTGGCAACCTTGGTGTCGAACTGCAAGCGATAACCGTTGTGCGGATCGATACGGTTGTCGCTGCGCAGGTACGAATAGCTAACGCCCGGCATCAGCAGCGTGCTCAGGCCCGAATCATCCCCCAGGCGATACTCCTCGCGCTGCCACTTGAGCGATATCACCCGCTGCCAGCCACTGGGCAACTTGCTGTGCCACTCGGGCCCCACGGTCAGCAATTTGCTGAGGCTGTCGGTATCGGCCAGCTCTTCATACTGATAACCACCGGCGTAGCGCAGCTTGTCGGTCAGTGGCGGGTCCAGCGGCACGTCGTACCACAGGCCGACGTTCTGCCGGGGTGCCGACACTTCCGTCTCCCAGCCGTAGCTGTGGCCCTGGGGATTGACCCAGTGACGCGTCCAGTTGGCCTTGGCCCGCGGGCCGACGTCGGTGGAGAACCCCAGGCCCAGGCCCATGGTGCGCGGCTTGCGGGTGTCGAGCTTGACGGCGACCGGGATCACGTTGTCCGTCGCGGCGGTGGGCGCCGCATCCACGCGCACACCTTCGAAGTACCCGCTCGATTGCAGGGCCTGGTTCAGTTCGGCGATCAACTCGGAGTCGTAGGCCGTACCGGCCTTGAAGGGCACCATGCGTCGCAGCAGGTCTTCGTCGAAGGGTGTATCACCCTCGAAACTCACCGCCCCCAGGGTGTAGCGTGGCCCACTGTCGTAGATCAGCTCGATATCGGCGACGCCGGCCTGGGGGTCCACCTGCAGTTTCTGGCTGACGAATCGCCCGCTGAAGAAGCCATAGCGCGAAGCCTGGTTCTGGATCGTCCGCTTGGCGTCTTCGTAGCGGCCATGATTGAGCACCGCGCCCGGCTTGAGGGCGGCGTTGTCGGGTACGCGAAAGGCCTTGAGTGAGGCCGCCGGGCCGTCGATGCGCACGGTGACGTTGCGCAAATGCACCGGCTCGCCGGGGTCGATGCTCAGGATCAGGCGAGGCGGCTTGCCGCCCTTGACCTCGCTGTCGATCCGCGGCTGATAGTAGCCCAGTGCCTGGGCGGCTTTGCGTGCCTGCTCCTCGGCGCCACGACTGAAGCGCAGCAAGGCCTCCTCGTCACGATCACCCAGGCCGCCGATGTAACCTTCGACGTTGGCCTTGAGCGCATCATTGGACGGTTTGACCCGTACATCCAATTCACTTTGTGCCAGCACCGCGCAGCTGAGAGACAGCAGGAGCGCGCCACTGGTTATTCGTCCTGGGAGTTTCATGGCGCGGATGCTAACACGGGCTTGGAAGCCTGATAGAACCGGACATGTCTCAAAAGTTCGCAGACGGGAGCAGGTTCAGGCCGTCGCGCTTTGCAAAACCTGAGGATTGGGGTGAAAAAACACGTGCTCGCGGATCGGTCCTACCGCAATCTCGCCGATTTCCTCATACCCCTGGCGCTTATAGAACTCCAGGTATCGCGGGTTACCGGTGTCCAGGACCACGCCCTGGGAGTGCTCGTCCACCGCGCACCAGTTGTGCACCGCCTCGAGCAACTGCTCGCCGAAGTGCTTGCCTTGAAACTGTGGATGCACCCCCAGCAGCGGTAGCACATGGACCGCATCCGACGGCAGGCAACCCGTCACAGCCGCGTGGTATTCCAGGTAGCGCCGGGTGCAGCGAAAACCGGTACTCAACACCATGCGCAGGCGCCAGGCCCAGCTTTCGGTGATGCCCAGGCGGCGTTGGGGGGGAGCGATCAGGGCGATACCGATCAGCCGGTCATTGACCAACAAGCCAATGGCGGGCAACTCCTGGAGAAAATGCTGCTTGACCAACTCCCGTACCGTCGCCCTCACCCTCTGCTCGTAACCCGGGCGCTCGGACTCGAACAGGTAGCTGAACGTCGGCTCATGGCGATAGGCCTGGTACAGCAACGAACGGGCTTCGCGGGAATAGCCGCTGTCGAGCATGTGGATATCGGCGATGGCGGTTTCAGGCATGGTGGGGAATCTCCTGGGCGGGCTTGGTGAGGCCTGGGCGGGGGCTTTGTGGGAGCAAGGCTTGCTCCCACAGTTTGCTCCCACAGAGCCCTCGCTACAGGACATTAGCAGTGCATTTGTCCTACTGCCACGCTGGCTCCTCTCCGACATGTCAGCTAGCATCGCAGTTTTGCCAGGACAGCCGACCATGAAGATCGTCTCCTTCAACATCAACGGGCTGCGCGCCCGCCCCCATCAGCTGGCGGCACTGATCGAGAAGCATCAGCCGGACGTGATCGGCCTGCAGGAAACCAAAGTCCACGACGAACAGTTTCCCCTGGCCGAAGTGCAAGCCCTGGGTTACCACGTGCATTACCACGGGCAAAAAGGCCATTACGGCGTCGCCCTGCTCTCCCGCCAGGCGCCGCTGAGTTTGTACAAAGGTTTCGAGGGCGACGATGAAGACGCCCAGCGGCGCTTTATTTGGGGCACGTTCGCCGATGCCAATGGCGTGCCGGTGACCATCATGAACGGCTATTTCCCACAAGGTGAAAGCCGCGATCATCCGACCAAGTTCCCGGCCAAGGAACGTTTCTACAGCGATTTGCAGCACCTGCTGGAAAGCCGCTTCAGCAACGACCAGCCTGTGGTGGTGATGGGCGATGTGAATATCTCCCCGGAAGACTGCGACATCGGCATCGGCCCGGACAACATGAAGCGCTGGCTGAAAACCGGAAAATGCAGCTTCCTGCCGGAAGAACGCGAATGGATGGCCCGTCTGAAGAACTGGGGCCTGGTGGACAGCTTCCGTCACCTGAACCCGGACGTCACCGACCGCTTCAGCTGGTTCGACTACCGCAGCCGCGGTTTCGAGGACGAACCCAAGCGCGGCCTGCGCATCGACCTGATCCTGACCTCCCACGGCCTGCTGCCACGGGTCAAGGATGCCGGCGTGGACTATGAACTGCGGGGCATGGAGAAACCTTCGGACCATGCGCCGATCTGGCTGCAATTGAGCTGATCGGCCAAGCAGAAAGGCTCGCCGTTGCGGCGAGCCTGTGGGTCAGAGGGCACCCAGTTGCTTGAACAGGGTCAGGTTGTCCTCGATGTGCCAGTTGGCGACGATTTTGCCTTGCTCCACCTGGTAGATGTCCGTGGCAATGAATTCGACCGCTTGGCCCTGCCCCTTGAGCTGGTCGAAGGTGCCGCTGAAATGGCCACGAAACCGCAGGTGCACCACCACCCTATCCCCCACCACCAGCATTTGCTCCACCGTGCACGTGAGGTCCGGCACCGCCTGGCGGAAGGCACGGGAGGCCAGCAACGGGCCCTCCGGCCCCTGTTTGCGCCCGGCAGGCGGGGTCTTGTCGATGAAGGTCGGCGCCAGTGCTTCCCGGGCAAACGTTTCGTTCCCGGTGTGCCAGAAGGTGTCATATCGCCGGGCCGCCAGGATCGAGGCCGATGCCTGTTCCGCAGACAGGCTCCGGTCGACAATCAGGTTCTGGGGCTCGACCAGCGCATCAGTGGCGGCCGAAGCGCCCAGTGACAGGCCCATGGACAGGAGAAAACCAGCCAGGCGTGGACCGCCGGGTATGGCAAGGGACGAGAAGAGCATGATGGGTTCCTTTCGATAGAAGGACCGGGCGATGAGCCACAGTCAGGGGTCAAGACATCAGAGGGTTTCGGCTTCACGGACTGTCAGGGGGCTGGCCAGGGCGTAGCGGGCAATGTCGTCCTTGCGCATGAACGCCACGCCCGGGTGACGCTTGGCGTAACGCAGGAATTCGTCCCAGACCCTGACCATCTGCGGCGTGCCACTGATGCGGTCATGGGCACTGATGGACATCATTCGCCGCCGGGTGCCGGCTTCTTCATAAAGCTGATCGAAATCGAGCTTCACCTGCTCCAGAAACGCCTGGGGGGAGTAATGACGACCTTCGATCAGCACAATGTCGTTATTGCGCAAGGTATAGGGCACCACCACGAAATCCTTGCCATTGACCGACTCGATGAAAGGCTCGTCGCGGCTGACATCGTCGATGTGATAGAGGTAACCCAACTCCTGCAACAACCCCAGGGTATTGGGCCCACGGCGCAACCAATTGCAGTTGTAGCCGGTGACCGCTTGCCCGGTGGCCTCTTGCACCATACGCGCGGCCTCGCGCAGGAAGGTGCGCTCCTCATCGCGACTCATCGCAAACTGCGAACTCCAGCGTGGCCCATGCCCGGCGGCTTCGTGACCGCGGGCCACGATGTCCCGGGCCAGGGACGGATGGCGGCGCGCGGCCTCGCCGATCATGTGAGACGTGACCTTGACGCCATGACGATCCCACAGATCCAACAGCCGTGGGATCCCTTCCCTGTACCCATAGGCAAACCAGGTATTGGTGGCCGGATCGCTAGGAACGCTGTTCGGAAAATCGACCAGAGGAAACGGACTGTCGGTGCCTTTCGGGGGTTGCCCGCCGGCCTCGAACTGCATGGAAATCGAAATGACCAACCGGGTACTGCCCGGCCAGAAAGCGCCCTTCGCGGCGCCGGAAGTTGCGGCGGGGACACCAGCGTATGCCGGCCCTGGTGCCAGCAAGTCACCGGCGGCCAGCAGCGCGGCCCCGACTCCCGCCTGGGCCAGAAAGGTCCTGCGCTCGGGGTTGTGGATATCAGTGGGTGCCTCGGGAACGGCCATGGCGGACTCCTGGGAAAACGCTGCGGTGTGATCAAGTGGGTGCTAAGGTAGGCCTTGCGGGTTTTCCTGATAATTGAGCCGCTTACGAAAATACATTTCGGAAACTCCGAACAATGTTTCTCAAGAACCTCGAACTGTTTCTACTCATCGTTGAAAAAGGCGGGCTGTCTGCCGCGGGCCGGGAAATGGGGCTGTCCCCGGCTTCGGTCTCGGAACGACTGGCCACGCTGGAAAGCTACTACGGTGCCAGCCTGCTCAATCGCACCACGCGGGCAATCAGCCTGACCGACGAAGGCAGGCTGCTGGTGGAAGGCGCGCGCCGATTGCTGAACGAAGCCGGCGAGCTGCACGCCAGTATCCGCAGCGGCACCCAGCACCTCAGCGGGCCGATTCGCTTGAGTGCCCCACAGGATCTGGGACGCCAATACATCGAACCGATCCTGTCGCGTTTTCTCGACGAGCACCCCAACGTCAGCCTCGATTTGAACCTGGGGGACGGCTACGTGGACCTGGTCAGCCAGGGGCTCGATTTCGCCATCCGCTACGGCGCCCTGGCCGACAGTTCGCTACGAGCCAGGCCGTTGGGGGAAAACCGTCGGGTGGTCTGCGCCGCGCCCCGCTACCTGGAACGTCACGGCACGCCCACCCATCCCTCGGAACTGGCCGGGCACGAATGCCTGGTGATGCGCCTGGGCATCAACACCGCGCGGGAATGGACGTTCAGCCGGCACGGCGAGGTTCACCGGGTGATCGTCCAGGGTCGGCGGATCGCCAATGACGGCGGCCTGGTGCGCCAATGGTGCCTGGAGGGGCACGGCATCAGCCTCAAATCGATCTGGGATGTGCGCGAAGATCTCAAGAGCGGACGGTTGGTCGAGTTGCTGCCAGATTTCACCGCCGGCAGCACCCTGCTGCAGATTGTCTACCCGACAGCCCGCGTCCAGCCCAGCCGCGTGCGCGCGCTGATCGAGCGCCTGGTCAGCGAGCTGGCGGCCACCGAGACGGCCGTTTAAGACGCAATCGCCCTGTCATCTTTCAGACATCTGCCTGACTTATTCTCCCCCGCATCGTCTTGGGTTCTTAGGGTGTCGACATGCGGCAATGCGTTGCCTGGCTATTGGCGTTATGGCTGCCATTGACGATGGCAACCGAACGCTTGCCCGTTCCGGAAGCCGGCCCGGCCCTGCGCATCCAAGGGTCCAATACCATTGGCGCGATGCTGGGGCCAGCCCTGGCCAGAGGGTTGATGGAGGATCAGGGGCTGCTCAAGGTCAGCAGCGAAATTACCGGCCATGACAACGAGCAGCGTATCGTCGGCCAGACCGCCGATGGCCGGCGGGTGGAGATCGACATCGCCGCCCATGGCTCCAGCACCGGATTCGCCGCCCTCAAGCAGGGCAGCGCCGATCTCGCCGCCGCTTCCCGGCCGATCAAGGACAACGAGCTGAAGGAGCTGCAGCCCCTGGGGGATCTGAAAAGTCCTACGGCCGAGCAGGTCATCGCCATTGATGGCCTGGCGATTATCCTTCACCCACGCAACCCGCTGCGTCAGCTGAACACGGTGCAACTGGCAAAGATCTTCAGCGGCGACGCGAAGACCTGGGAGTCGGTGGGCAGCGTCGGCGGACCGATACGGCTTTACGCCCGGGACGACCAGTCCGGCACTTACGACACCTTCAAGGAACTGGTGCTCAACCGCCAGGGCAAACGACTGGACCCCGCCGCCCTGCGCTTCGAATCCAGCGAACAGTTGTCCGATGCCGTCAGCCAGGATCCCCAAGGCATCGGTTTCATCGGTTTGCCCTACGTGCGCCAGGCCAAGGCGCTGGCGATAGCCGACGGCGATTCCCAACCCATGTTGCCGTTGAACAACCTGATTGCCACGGAAGACTACCCGTTGTCCCGGCGCTTGTTCTTCTACCTGCCGCCCCAGGCGAGCACCCCATGGGCCGAGGCGCTGGTGGCGTTCACCCAAAGTGACAAGGGCCAGGCCATCGTCGCGGCGAACGGGTTCATCGCCCAGACCGTGCGGGCCATGGCCGTCACGCCCAATGCGTTGATGCCGGAGGGCTACCAGTCCTTGAGCCGCCACGCCCAACGCCTGACCGTCAACTTCCGCTTCGCCGAAGGCAGCGCCAGCCTCGACAACAAGGCCCGCCAGGACCTGAGCCGCGTGCTCGACTACCTCCGGCAACACGGCAAAACCGAACGGCACGTCACGCTGGTGGGTTTCGGCGACGCCAAGGATGATCCGGCGCGAGCGGACCTGCTGTCCAAGTTGCGGGCCATGGCGGTGCGACGTGAGCTGGTCAGGAACGGCGTGACCCTGCGGGAAGTGCGTGGGTTCGGCGCACTGATGCCGGTGGCGGCCAATAGCGAGGATGAGGGCCGGATCAGGAATCGGCGGGTGGAGGTTTGGGTGTACTGAAATCCTCCGACCGCCCCCTGTGGCGAGGAGATTTTGTGGGAGCAAGGCTTGCCCGCGATACAGACCACCAGGTTCCAAGGTAAATCGAGTGAACTTCATCGCGGGCAAGCCTTGCTCCCACAAAAAATCCCTCGCTCCAGGAACCCGGTGTTTACTGGATTCGTTGCGATGTAGGCCATAACCACATCGCCTTGCGCCATTGCCTACAACTACGCCAGAATCCGCCGGCTTGTGCGCCTTGGGGCCCCGGCTTTATCGTTTTCCGGTCGCTGACGAATCAGCGATCGGGTTTGGTAGCCCGGTTTTCCTGGCGCATTGTGCAACCGGATGCAGGGGACGTTTTTGTCTTCTATTTGATGGTGGTCATGCGTAGGGCGTCCTCGGACGCGCCGGGTGCCAGGTAACCGGTCTACCAACCTTCGTATGGCCGCCACCCTTCGTTTGGTAGCGAGAGAGTGATGGCTCCAATTTAATTACCTGGAGCTTCAACCATGTTCAAAGTAACCCCCAACCCACCGAACACCGATCCCAACGCATCGGAACTCGACAAAGCCGCCAAGCGCGCCCTCGACTTCTACCTCAAGCCCCACCCGACCGAAGCGAAGACCGATCCAGGCCAACTCTTCACCGTGGTCAACGGCGTCGACACCGAGTGCCTGCTCGCCAACCTCAGCGAAACCCTGTCCTCGGCCAATGTCATGATCAGCGACCTGGCGTTCGAGCTAGACGGCTCGCGGCGGCATGTGGCCCTGGGCATCCAGCAATTGATCGAACTGAGTGGATTGCTGGCGAACCGGGCGCTGGATAACGTCGACCCGCGCTAGCCAATTCCACACACCCCTTTGTGGCGAGGGGACTTTGTGGGAGCAAGGCTTGCCCGCGATACAGGCGCTCGGTTACCCGGTCAATCGCGTGAGCTTCATCGCGGGCAAGCCATGCTCCCACAGGATTTCTCGCCACGGGGTATGCCTTACCCCGCAGGGATCGCCCCTTCACAGGATTTTGCACTGGGTCCTGATGGCTACCGTCCCGCCAACTCCATGATCATCCGCGACAGCAGGTAAACCCGTGGCACGACGCTTTCCACTTCCGCGTATTCCTCGGGCGTATGGATGTTGCCGCCGACGATCCCGAAACCGTCCAGCGTCGGCGTGCCGACCCCGGCCGACAGGCTGGCGTCCGCCGCGCCGCCGCTGCCCTCTTCGGTGAGTTTGCGTCCCAGCTCGCCATAGATGCCCTGGGCCATGGCCATCAGGCGATCCGACTCCGCCGTCTGCGGCATTGGCGGCAGGCCACGTTTCAGGCTGGTGGTGACCTCGGTGTCGGCGATCAGTTTGTCCTGGGACACACGGGCCAGGTCTTTTTCGATACGGTCGAACTCTTCCGGCACAGCGGCCCGCACGTCAGCCTTGGCGGTGGCCTTGTCGGGGATCACGTTGGTGCGGTCGCCCGCGTTGAGCACCGTGAAGTTGATGGTGGTTTTCTTGTCCGCGTCGCCGAGCTTGCCGAGCTGAAGGATCTGGTGCGCCGCTTCCATCGCCGCATTGCGCCCCAGCTCTGGTGCCACACCGGCGTGGGACGCCTTGCCTTTGACCTCCACCAGCGCCGTGGCACTGCCCTTGCGCCACACCACCAGGCCGTCGGCCGGGCGACCCGGTTCCAGGTTGAGGGTCACGTCGTGGGCCTTGGCGGTTTTCTTGATCAGATCGGTGGCGGCGTCCGAGCCGGTTTCTTCGCTGGCGTCGAGCAGGAAGGTGATCTGCGCGTAGTTCTTGAAGTCCAGATTCTTGAGCACCTTCAACGCATAGATGCCAGCGACGATGCCACCCTTGTCGTCCATTACGCCAGGCCCGTAGGCGCGGCCGTCCTTGATATGAAACGGACGCTCGGCAGCCGAGCCTTCCTTGAACACCGTGTCCATGTGGGCCATCAGCAGGATCTTCGCCTTGCCGGTGCCCTTGAGGGTCGCCAGGATGTGCTGGCTGCCATCGGAATTCGGCACTTTTTCAATGCTGGCGCCCAGCTTCTTCAACTCATCGATGGCAATGTCACCAACCTGGGTCAGCCCCGGCACGTAGCCGGACCCGGAATCGATATTCACCAGTTTTTCGAGCAGTGCCAGGGCCTCGCCTTTGTACTGTTCGGCATCGGCGAGGACCTTTTGATTCGGCTGTGCGAAAGCGGCGGGCGCCAAGGCACCGAGGACCAGGCTTAGGCCGATACTCACGGCCAGACGGGAGCGCAAAGCGGTAATCATCATGATTCATCCTTGTTCCGTAAAGAAAGACTGCAGGGGCACCCTAACCCGAGCCCATGGGCAACCGCCACCCGAAGGCGGGGGATTTAATTCCTGTAGTCCCCGGCAGATTTTGGCTATACATGACAGGGGGTAGCAGCAAACAAGTACCGTCTGCCCCATCGGCCCTGGCTGGCCAAACACATTCCGTTGTCGTTCATGGAGAGAAGGCATGCTGTTGTTGTGGGTGATCCTTGCTGTATTCGTTGTCTGGAGTTGGCTGACCTATCCGAGCATCGGCCAGGTGCTGTTCGACCTGAGCATGGCTGTGGAGACGCGTCTTTCCCGGTTGCACAAGATCACCGTGCCCATCAGCGAAATGACAGTGTCCACCCTGCAAGGCGGACCTTACGAAGCGTCCGGCTGCATCCTGATGCTGCATGGCTACAGTGCCGACAAGAACCTCTGGCTGCGGTTCGCCCGGCCCTTCATTCGTGACTACCGGGTGCTGATCCCCGACCTGCCCGGCCATGGTGAAACCGGCTTCAAGGCCGGCGGCGGCTATGACATTCCGACCCAGGCCCGGCGGGTGATCGAGTTGCTCGACGCCTGTGGCCTGGACAAGGTCCATGTGATCGGCAACTCCATGGGCGGTTACCTGGCCGCCTGGCTGGCGGCCACTTCGCCGGAGCGGGTGCTGACCCTGGCGCTGCTCAATCCGGCCGGCGTGACGTCGCCCCAGCCCAGCGACATGGACCGCCAGGTGGCTGCCGGGCGCAACCCATCCCTGATGCGCTCGCGCAGTGATTTCCCACCGTTCTACGCGATGACCATGGACTCACCACCCTGGGTGCCGAAAGTGGTATTGGCAGCGGTGGCCGATAAATACGTCAGGTGCCGGGAGGAACTGGCGGAGATCTATACGGACTTCAACGCCAGCCCGCCAATGGAGCCGCGCCTGGCCGACATACGCGCGCCGTCGCTGCTGCTCTGGGGCCGCCAGGACCGGATGATCGACGTCAGCTGCGTGCCGGTATGGAGCAAGGGGATCGCCGATCTGCGGGTGGAAATCTGGGACGGGCTCGGTCACCTGCCGCCCATAGAAAAACCGGAACGGACAGCGGCGTTGTATCGGGGGTTTCTCAAGGGGTTGGGACAGTGAACGTCCTGTGGGATCAGTCCCTGACAGAATGAAGTCCTGAAGATTCTTCGTTTGCGGGGGCTGGAGAAGGCTGCGATCTTTCGTTCCACTTTCATTCCCAATTCCCACAGCCCGAACCAGGAATTCCCACCATGAGCTTCGTCAGTCCCGACCTGATCCGCCAACGCTTCTCCAGGGCGATGTCCGACATGTACCGCGACGAGGTGCCCCTGTACGGCACGCTGATGAACCTGGTGGAACAGACCAATGCCCAGGTGCTGGTCAACGATCCGCAACTGGCGGAACACCTGGACAGCACCGGCGAACGCGAGCGCCTGGACCTCGAACGCCACGGCGCGATCCGCGTTGGCACGGCTGCGGAGCTGGCGACCCTGAGCCGGCTTTTCGCGGTCATGGGCATGCAGCCGGTGGGCTATTACGACCTCACGCCCGCCGGGGTACCGGTGCATTCCACGGCCTTTCGCGCCGTGCATGAAAGCGCCTTGCAGATCAGCCCGTTCCGGGTGTTCACCTCGTTGCTGCGCCTGGAACTGATCGACAACAGCGAGCTTCGAGCGTTTGCCGAATCGGTGCTGGTCAAACGGCAGATCTTTACGCCCCAAGCCCTTGCGCTCATCGACCTCGCTGAACGCCAGGGTGGCCTGACGCAAGCCCAGGCCGACGACTTCGTCCTGCAAGCCCTGGAAACGTTTCGCTGGCACCACAGCGCCACCGTCACCGCCGAACAGTACCGTCAACTCAGCGCCCAGCACCGCCTGATCGCTGACGTGGTCGCCTTCAAGGGCCCGCACATCAACCACCTGACACCGCGCACCCTGGACATCGACATTGTCCAGGCGCAGATGCCCGTGCATGGCATCACCCCCAAGGCGGTGATCGAAGGCCCGCCCCGCCGCCAGTGTCCGATCCTGTTGCGCCAGACCAGTTTCAAGGCGCTCGACGAACCCGTCGCGTTCACCGACCAGCCCCACGCCCAAGGCAGCCACAGCGCCCGCTTCGGTGAAATCGAACAACGGGGCGCCGCCCTCACGCCCAAGGGTCGTGCGCTCTACGATCAGTTGCTGAATGCGGCGCGGGATGCCTTGGGGGAATTTCCCAACGAGGCCAATGCCGCGCGCTACAACACCTTGATGACCGAACACTTTGCGCCGTTCCCGGACAGCCACGATGAGTTGCGCCGGCAGGCACTGGCGTACTTCCGCTATTTCGTGACGCAAAAGGGCCTGGCCGCCAGAGGCACACTCGAGCCATCGACGTCGCTGGAACACTTGGTTGAACAGCGATACCTGCGCGCCGAACCGCTGGTGTATGAAGATTTCCTGCCGGTCAGCGCCGCCGGTATCTTCCAGTCGAACCTCGGCGATGACGCCCAGAGCCGTTACGCCGGACAATCCAATCGTCAGGCCTTCGAAGCCGCGTTGGGACGAACGACGATCGATGAGCTGGGGCTGTACGCCGAGACGCAACAGCGCTCCATTGATGAGTGCAGGATGGCGTTGGGTTTGTAGAGTGCCCGCTCCTCTGCATGCCTGGAAAGATTCCATGCCGAGAACTGATCTGTGGCGAGGGGATTTATCCCCGCTGGGCGGCGAAGCCGCCCCAGGCATTCAACACGATTCGTCTGATGCACCGAGATAGAGGATTTAGGGCCGCTTCGCAGCCCAGCGGGGATAAATCCCCTCGCCACAAGAGTTGTATATCGCTTTTATTTCTCTGAGCTGACTAGCATGAGGCTGCTTCGCAGGCCGGCGGGAGTGTTGCTGCTATAAGATCGGGACTGGCAAAAAATGCCCACCCTCTTTCGCCATGAAAGCTATCAACCGGATCATCCAGCCTGTTCCCACGGGCCCGCAACAGTTGCGCAAGAAATTGCACGACACTGCGCAGGCCATTGCGCACATCGCGTCCAAATGACCGGAGAAACACTCGACAACTGTTGAAAAAACTCAATAACTATTTGAAATAACGAAGTTTTTTAGCCAATGGCATAGCTCTTGATAACCCTTCCGGCACCTCGGACGATCCCGTCCGGGGTCCTTTAGTTATCCAGCAAGGAGAACATCCATTGGCTACCCCCGCGTACATGTCCATCGAAGGCACCAAACAAGGTCTGATCACCGCCGGTGCGTTTACTGCCGACTCGGTGGGCAACACCTATCAGGAAGGTCATGAAGACCAGGTCATGGTGCAGGGCTTCCAGCATCAGGTCATCATCCCGCGCGATCCACAGTCCGGCCAGCCAACCGGCCAACGCGTGCATAAACCTCTGGTCATCACCAAGGTCTTCGACAAGGCCTCGCCGCTGTTGCTGGCGGCCCTGACCTGCGGCGAACGCCTGACCAAAGTTGAAATCCAGTGGTATCGCACTTCTGCTGCCGGCACCCAGGAGCATTACTACACCACTACATTGGAAGACGCGATCATCGTCGATATCAAGGACTACATGCTCAACTGCCAAGACCCGGCGAACGCACACTTTACCCATCTGGAAGATGTGCATTTCACCTATCGCAAGATTACTTGGACTCACGAAGTCAGCGGAACGTCGGGCTCCGATGATTGGCGCTCGCCGGTTGCCGGGTAATACCGGGACAGCCGTTCATGCATCGGCCGGCTCGGCTGGTCGATGTGGATAAGTATGAGGAAGTTTTCAGACGGTGTTCGCCCAGTGTGACGGCCTCGGCATTCCATGCACTGGTAAAGAGCCAGACACTGGGCGAACGGGCTCAATCATAGTGGAACTTTCGAGCCGTGTCCGCCAGCTGTTATAAATAATTATTCACTATTGAGTTATTTTTTTATTGGCAGCCAATACGCACTCATCCATTCAATTAATCGTTTGACTGACTTTCAGAACTTGGATCCCATCAATAGCTCTACAACCTGTTAGATGAATGCAACAGCTCAGTACAACTATCCCCCCAACAAAAGCCATGTAACGCGTTACATCAGCCTGACAATAGTTATACATCGCCGTTCTTATTGGACCGAGATGACGGACTCGCGGGATGGCGTCCGGCTTTTTGCGCATCGGTCTCGCCCGCTCCGGGGTTACCCTCCTGCTGCTTGCGCTTAGCCGGATCGTTCGGACGCAGGGCATCGTTATCGCGCTCCACTTCGCCAGGCAGCGCCGGTTCGTCGGGGTTCTGAGTGGTGTGATCGGGGTTGTCCTTCATGACTACTCCTGGCGTGTTCGGGCTCACAGATCAGGCATCGGGGTCGGCGACTTCTTCGGCGACGTTGGCGTCCGGGGAGCGCTGGTGCAGTTGTTCGGCCCGGGCCTTGAGCTCCTGCCACTGCGCCAGGTCGATAGCCCCTTGGCCGAACAGGTCGTTGGCCACCTGCATCAACTCGGTGAAATGAGCATCGGGCGACTGCTGCCAATAGGCCTTGTCGTCGAACAATCGCTGCCAATCGGCCAGCGCCGGGGGTTTGAGGTCGTCGCTCATGACGGGCTCCTATCAGGCCTTGTCCGGGCATTCATAAGGTATGAGGGAGCCGCTCCCCGGGAGTTCCGACGATCTCAATAACCGGTCATTTCCAGGTAACCGCTCCCTCCCTGGCTGCCGCTCACTTGCACCGGCCCTTCCCAATAGGGAATGCGCAGGGCCATCCAGGCATTGGGGTTCAGGGCGCGAGTGGTGATCTCGACCTGCTTGCCGGGGATCTTGATGGACCAGCGAACCGGCATCGAGCGTCCGGCGACCTGGGCCGTGTCCAGCGGCACCAGCTCGATGTCGGCGGCGTGCAGGGGTTGCGCTTGGCCCTGGGCATCAATCCAGGTGCCGGTGAGATACGGCGCCCCTTCCTTGTGACGCATGCGGTAGAGCATCACATGCTCGCCACTGTCCAGATGCAGGGAGAACCAGTCCCATCCAGTCTGGTTCGCGGTCAGCGGTTGGCTGCTCCATTCGCGATCAAGCCAGGCCGGGCCACTGACCGTATAACGCTGACCGTCGATTTCCAGCTGACCACTGGCCTGGAGGAACGGCTGGCTGTAGTAGTACGACGCCTGCCCCTGTTCGGATTTCTGGCTAAAGCCTTTGTCGCCCTGCAAAACAAGCGGACGGGCCGACGTGAGGCGCAGCTCATAGCCAAAGTGTGGGTCACGGACCTTCAGTTGCATGTCGGCCAACGGGTCGGTGCCGCTCGCTTGGGTCGTGAATTGCCAATCGTCGATCCAGGCCTCGAAGGGCTCCGCCCGTACCCCGGCCTGCCCCACCCCGCCCCGGGCGTAGCGCTCGGCGGCATGATGGACTGTCGCAGAGGTGACCGCGGCGTGACCGAGCCAGATCGTTTGGTTGCGCCAGCCATCCGCTTGGGGCCCGGCGCTCAAGGCGCTGCGAAACAGTGTCCATTGCACGCCAAATTCATGCCCCTCGGCATCCTTGAGATTGGCGGTGACATACCACCATTCGATGCGATAGCCCTGGTGAACGCCGTGATCCGCAGGAAAGCCGAACACCCGTCCCGGCACTACCGGTGTGAAGGCAACGGCCTCGCCCCCCAGGCCGGCAAAGCCTTTTGGAGGTTCCGCCGGTTTGTCACAACCGCTGAGCAGCGCCAACAGCAGCAGGCCGATCCTGATTTTCATGAGCGGTCCTCCTGGGAAAAGCGCCTGAGCAGATCCGCAGGCTGGGTGCGGTACAAGGCGTACAGCGGCCAGGCGGACGCCAGCAACGTGGCGAACATCGCCAACGCCAGCAGTTGCGCCAGTTGCACCGGGAACACCCGCAACGGCAAGCGCCAACCGAACGCCTGCACATTGATCACCGCATCCAGGCACCAGGCCAGGGCGACACCCAGCGGCACGGCCAGCACCAGGGTCAGCAGCGACAGCAGCCAGGTCTGGCCAAGGTTGAGCAGCATCAGTTGCCGACGTGTCACGCCCAACGCCCACAGCGGCGCCAACTGGCCGAGGCGGCTCTGGCTCTGGGTCAGCAGGCTGATGAACAGCGCTACCCCAGCCACGGCCAGCGTCAGGCCGTTCAGCGCGGCGGTGGCGGCAAAGGTGCGTTCGAACACCTGGGTCGACCAGCCCTTGAGCCGGGCCTGATCGACGATCCGGTTGTCGTCCAGGTCGAATCGGCTTTGCAGCGCCGCCAGCAGCGTCGGCATGGCGGACGGCTCGATCCGCAGGTTGAAGCGATACGGCGTCAGTTGCGGCCAATGGACGAGCAAGTGGTCGGCGTTGACCAACACGTGGCCCTTGGGATTGCCATAGTCGGCGTAGATCCCGACGATACGCGGCGTCCATGGCCCTTGCGGGGTCGGCAGGGTGAGTTGATCGCCAACCCGAACCTTGAGGCGGCGAGCCAACTGTTCGCTGAGCATCAGCGTGTCGGCGGCGGCCAGTTGCTCCCAGGGTCTGTCGGCGGATTCCAACAGCGGCCAATGCTGGCGATAGAGGGGGTGATCGATGACGCCGAAGACATCCGTCGGCCAGCCTTGCAGCGGCACCGAGACTTGCCAGTTGGGCAGTATGGCGGTCACGGTCGGTTGCTGCTTGAGCCAGGCGTGCAGCTCACCGGCCTGGGCCGGGGTCTGCGGGCTGACGTACAGTTCCGCGGTCAGGCGCTGTTCGAGCCAGTGGGTGAAGGTCAGGCGGAAACCTGCGGTCATGCTGCCGGCACCGATGTTTGCCGCCAACGCCAGCAACAAGGCCATCAACGCCAGGCTCAACATCGGCAGTTGTTGCCGGCAGTCGGCGAGAAACCATTGTCCGAGCACGGAACGGCTGCGACGCAGCAACAGGTTCAGCGCACGATTGAGCACCACCGGCAAGGCCAGGGCCGCGCCCAGCAGCAAGGCCGTCATCAGGACAAAACCGCTGGCCAGGCTGTCGCCCCGAATCAACGCAAACACGGCAATCAGCGCCGCCAATGTCGCCACCCAGCCCTGACGGCGCAACCAGCGCGCATGGGCCTGATGCCAGGCCTGGGGGTTGGCCAGCGCCAGCAACGGCAAGCGCGCCGCCCGCAGCAAACTGTCGGCGCCGGCCAGCAGCGCGCCGAGCAGGCTCAGGCCAACCCCGCTCAGCCACCACCACGGGCTGAGATTCAATTGCCCGGGCACCTCGGCGCCGTACAACCCTCGCAGGCTCGCCGCGACATCCGGCAACAGCAGACTCGCCAGCCAATAGCCGCTCAGTACCCCGGCAACGCCGCCCAACAACGCCAGTGCCCCCAGCTCGACCGTCAGACTGGTGACCAGCATCCGCGCACTGACGCCGCACGCTCGCAGGGTTCTCAGCAAACTGCGGCGTTGTTCCAGGGCCAGGCCGATCGCCGCATGAACAATGAACAACCCCACCACAAACGACAGGAAGCCCAGGGCATCGAGGTTCAGGTGAAAGCTTTCGGTCAGGCGCGACAGATTGTTTTCTTCATCGGCGCGCTTGAACTGCAAACGACCGTTGAACGGCTCGGGCAACGCCGCGGTGAATGTGGCGGGCAGTAGCAATCGCGACAACCGCTCCGGCAGCCCGAGCACTTGCTGGGCGAAGCCGATGTCCATCAGCAGCATGCCCGGCGCCATGTCCGCCTGGGTGTGCAGGGGCGGCAAGGTGTGTCCATCGGTGGTCAGAGGCCGGTCGCCCTCACCCAGTCCCAAGGCATGCAGGGTTTGCGGAGCGATCCAGGTACGGCCGGGTTCGGTGAAAAACGCCACCACCTCGCTCATCTCCCGCGCCTGCCCCGCCAGCGCCGCACCGGGGGGCAGCGACACCGGTTCGATGCCCATCAGTTGCAGGCGCTGGTCTTCACGCCCCTTGAGCGTCACCCTGGCCTGCAACACCGGCGACACCGGCCAACCCTGGCGGCGCAGATCGACAAACCATTGCTGGGGGAAAGTACCGCCGCCGGGGGCACTGAGGCTGGCCTGGGGTTCGCCGCCAATGAGCCGGCTGGCCCGGGCGTAACTGTCCCGGGCCTGACTGTTCAAGGCTTGCACACCGGTCAGCAGGCTGGTGGCGAGCCAGAGGCCGGTCAATACACTGAAAAATTGCACCGGGTGCAGGCGCCAATGGCTGAGCAAGGCCTTGAGGGTCTGGCGAAAGATCATCAATCCTGGCCCACCTGCGCCAACCGCCCACCGTGCAACACCACGCGTTCAGCCAGACGGGCCGCCACCCGTGGACTGTGGGTGACCATCAGCAGGCTGGTGGAACTGCCGTCCAACAGCTCCAGCAACAGGTGCAGCACTTCATCGCTGGTGGCTTCGTCGAGGCTGCCGGTGGGTTCGTCGGCCAGCAGCAAAGGCGGACGCGAGGCCAGCGCCCTGCCCAGGGCAACCCGTTGCTGCTGGCCGCCGGAAAGCTGTTCGGGATAACGTCGCAGCAGGTCCCCAAGCCCGAGTCGCTGTATCAGATGGGTCTGCCAGGCAGGGTCATGACGACCACACAATCGCGCCTGGAACGCCAGGTTGTCTTCGACCGACAAGCTGCTGATGAGGTTGAACTGCTGGAACACCAGGCCGATTTCCGTTCGCCGCCAACTCGCCAACTGGCTTTCGCTCATGCCGTCGAGCCGGTAATCGCCACTGCGGATGCTGCCGCGATCGACCTTGTCCAGCCCGGCGACCAAGTGCAGCAGCGTACTTTTGCCGCTACCGGACTCCCCCATCAGCGCCAGGCTGCTGCCCGGCGCCAGGGTCAGGTCGACGCCTTGCAGCACCGGCAACGGGCCCTGAGGAGTGACGTAGCTTTTGAACACATCGCGGACTTCAAGCATGGAAAGGCTCGGATGAGACACAGTGAGGCTCAGGATAACGGAGTTGAGTACAGACCCTATCGCTGGATCTGCGCAAAGGCAGTAACCGCTTGTCAGCATGAAGCGATATTGGATCCGATAATCTTGTGCGGAACCTATTTTCAGCTATTAATCAATCAGTAATTCACGCCGCTTCCAGGCTGTCGGCGAAACCGTCATGAATATGACGACCCTTGACGATCTCGCATTCAAGGACGATCACCGACATGTCTCACAGCGACTATCGCCACGATATCGACGGGCTTCGCGCCGTTGCAGTCTTCGCCGTGCTCATCCATCACCTCAACACCAACCTGCTCCCGGGCGGGTTCGTGGGCGTCGACATTTTCTTCGTCATCTCGGGTTTTCTGATCACCTCCCAGGTATTTTCCGAGATCAAGCACAACCGCTTTTCGGTGAAGCGTTTTTATCAGCGGCGCATCAACCGCATTGTTCCCGCATTGGTAGCGGTATTGCTGGCGAGCGTGATCGCCGGAGCTGTCATCCTTTCTCCGGCCGACCTGACCCGGTTCAACGTCAGTGCACTGTTCTCCCTGCTGGGGGTTTCGAATATCTACATCTGGGTGAAGTACGGAAATTACTTCGCGGCGGACGCCAGCGAGGCCCCGTTGTTGCACACCTGGTCGCTGGGTATTGAAGAACAGTTCTATGTGATCTGGCCACTGCTCATCCTGGCGATTCATCGGCTGGCGCCGCGTTATGTGCTGGCCGTGCTGGGGGTGGGCATTATCGCGGCGACTGCTTTTTCTGAGTACGCCACGAACGTCTTCGTCACCGCCTCCTACTATCTGCTGCCCACGCGCTTTTTCGAGTTGATGGTGGGTGGGGTGCTGGGCATTTATCTGTATCGGCCAAGGCCGCTCGACAAGCGGGCAGCCTTGGGTTTCGCGTTGGTAGGGGCCGGGTTGATCGGTTTTTCCTTGTTTGCTCTGAGCCCCGACGCCCCGTTCCCCGGCCTCAATGCCTTGATGCCTTGCCTGGGCGCTGCGCTGCTGATTCTGGCCGGCAGTGCAGGCGTTCAGTCTCGCTTGTTGAACAACCGGCCCATGGTCTTCATCGGCCTGATCTCCTACTCGCTTTATCTATGGCACTGGCCATTGATTGCCTATCTGAATTACCTGGGCATTGCCATTACCCTTCCCGTGGGGATTTCACTGTTGGGGGTGTCGATCGCCCTGTCCTGGTGCTCCTGGCGCTATATCGAACGCCCCTTTCGACGGACCGGAGCACAATTACCGTTTGCACACGTATTCACTCGACGATTCATCGCTCCGGCCCTTGGGCTCGCCGTGCTGGCTGCGCTGAGCCTGCAGTTGCACGGTTTTCCCCAGCGCTTTGCGCCTGAAGTGGCGGCGCTCGAGGCAATGACTCTGGTCGAACCGAACAAACTTCGCAGCGACTGCCACATGCCCAATGCGCAATACGACACCGAGCCCAACCCCCATTGTCGACTTGGAGCACACAAGGAGCAGATAGACGGGATCATGGTCGGTGACTCGTTCGCCAACCATTTCACCGGCATGGTGGATATCCTGGCCGAACCCAACGGCATCGAGCTGATGGATTACACCCTGGATGGCTGCCCGCCAATCTTCAGCTACACCGCTCAGGTATCGACGGTGTATGCCGCCCATTGCATGGAACGTAACAGACGCGTGCTCAGCCTGATCGAGCAGAATCATTACCCTTACGTCGTGCTGGCCGGGGCCTGGCCGAAAGACGCAGCCGCCGCCGATAGGGTCGAAGCCAGCATCAAGCGAGTGGCGGCCAACACAGACCAGGTGATCGTGATCCTCAGTAACCAGAACATCGACAAAGCCGCGACCTGTCCCGTGCGCCGCTTGATGTTCGGCATCGATCGCCGATGCTCGGCCCAACTGGATATAACTGCACCTTACTGGGCAGGGATACGCGTCAGGTTGCCCCAGGTACGTTTTATCGACCCCAATCAAGTGATCTGCCCTGCGGGACTGTGCAGCCCGATCATCGACGGGCAAATGCTCTATCGCGATGACGCGCACTTGAACGATGGGGGGTCGCGCTTCATTGGCCGCACGTTGCTCGACCAGGGCTTCTCACTTCTCCACGACCCCACCCACCCCGGAACGATCGCCGCAACAAGATAGGCTGTCACAAGGGATTGGCGGTGGGCATGGATGGTGTGTCCACCCAAGATCAGGGGGTGGGAGCGAGCCTGCTCGCGATGGCGGCGGCACAGTCAACATCTATGCAAGCTGACCCACCCTTCAGTGCCCTGCTGCCATCTCAGCCTGGACCGGTTTGGGGGTCACGATGCTGTTCAGGTCAATGTGTTTCCAGGCCGGTTTGGCACCCAGGCGAGCATTGAATCGGTAGTTGAAGGTGAAGTCGTCTTCGGTCGGTTGGCCCAGGGATTTTCCATACAGGGCTTCAACTCCCGCACGGTCATAGCCCATCAGCTGCAACAGCGTCGGGAAGATGTTGTAGTGGCTGGAGCGGTCCTTGTTCCTGGCCCAGGCCTCGCGCCAGTCGAGCGTCTGCAGGTGGCTACCCTGGATCACCACCAATGGCACCAGTCCCTCTTCCTCCGCCGGGTCGCCGCCGCAATGGGTGTTGAGTCCCGGGTTACCGCGTTCATGCAGGTCCTGGCCATGGTCTGACGTGTAGATCAGCACGGCATTGGCCAAGGAGGCCTGGCTGAAGAGCCGCCGGAAAAACTCGCCGACGTTCCACAGCAGCGTGTTCTGGTAGGCGTTGCGGTAGAGCACCCAGTCATCCTTCTGGCCATTGAAACCGTCACGCCGGCCGGTGTCGGCCACGTCCTGATACTGCCCACGCGGCAAAGCAGGACGGTAGCTCATGAAATCGTCGGGGTATTTGTCGTGCACCGGGAAATGCGCGCCGACCTTGTTGATGAGCACCAACTCCGGCTGGTCATCGCCGAGCAACTCGATCAGCTTGTCTGCCGCCGCCATGTCGCGGTCGCGCACGCTGATCTGATCGAATTGGACAAACACATCGATGTCCTTTTTCTCCAGATCGGTCATCAGGTTCTGCAGGTTGCCACCCGTGCGCTGGGCGTCGATGTAGACGGTGCGCAAGCCCGCGCCCTTGGCGTACTGCCAGATCGAAGGCTGGGTGCTGTTGATACGCATGTAGTCGGCGCGGGTGCCGCCATAGCGCAGGGTGACGTTGGTGTCGGCACTGCAATTGGCAATGGACGCCGCATAGCCGAAGTTGAAAATATCCACCCCGGATGGCGGTGTCTTGAGCCCGGTGTGTACGCCCGACGGCGTGTTGATATCCAGGTAGTTGCCGGAGATGCTTTCATCGATGATCAGCACGATGTCGTGCCCGATCGGCGGCGTTTGCCGCACCAGGCGCACCGGCTCCCGGGGGCCGACCGTGTTGTGCAAGGACTCATAGGCGAACAAGTTCAAATAGGCCAGCGGCGTGTACATAGCCGGTAGCCCGCGGGCGCCCTCACCTGCCCGCACAAAGAGCACGCCGCTGAGCAACAGCACGCCCAATAGCGGCGCGGCAACGGGCAGATAACCGGGCAACGGTATCCGTCGGCGAGGCTTGAGGCCGATCCCCAACAACAGCAACAGCCCAGCGACCACCGCATGAATGATCACCTCGCGATACTGCCAGGCCGCCTCCTGGATAAAACCACCGGAATACACCATTGACACGAACTGGCTGTAGGTCAGGTAACTGTCGGTCACCCGGGTGTACACCTCGAAGAACACCGCCGACGCAAACATCGCCAGTGCGAACAGGTGCCGTACCAGGGTTTGGCGGATATAGGCGGTCATCCACAACGCCGCTACCAACGCCACGAACATCGCGACGAACAACACCGTCGCAAAGCCAATACCCAGCGCCGCCAGACGGTCAAGGTAATAGTCATATCCCCTGATCAGGTACAGCGCCAGCAGCAGTTCCTTGAGGTATCGGGCCATCTCTTTCTCGACGCAATCGTGACGTTCGCAAAGGGCTCTGTTCCTGGACACTAGCAGCGGCTTTCAAAAGCGCAAGAAAGGCAATGAACCAAACACGCGTCAAAAAAAAGTTAGCCCAAAAATGACACGAAAAGCCCTAAAAAAAATGAAAAACCTATGGATAAATACCGTTCATCGATTTTTTTGACGCGCCTTCAAGCCTTTAAAACCGGCACTTTTCCAAGACTGTCAATAACTTGATATCAAAAGGCCAAACGCTTTCTAGTTTTGCCAACAGTGACAACTGTCATTTTGCTGACACGCTTTTCTGAGGCTGCGCTATACCCCCCTAAACAGTTTCATCCGAGTTACATAAAAACGATTTACGAGGCACGCCAGAATGGACGTGAGCGTATTTGGGACGGGGTATGTTGGGTTGATCCAGGCGGCGGCGTTAGCCGACGTCGGGCATCGTGTGTTGTGCATCGACATCGACCCGAACAAGATCCGGCAACTGCAGCAAGCGGTCCCCCCGATCAGCGAACCGGGGCTCTCCGGATTACTCGAAGACAACATCAAGGCCGGGCGCCTGTCGTTCAGTTCCCAGGCCAGCGATGCGGTCAGCCATGGCGAACTTATCTTCATTGCCGTCGGCACCCCCGCCGATGAAGATGGCTCGGCAGACTTGAGCCATGTACTGGCGGTGACTCGGCAGATCGCCGACTTCATGGACAGCGATCGCACCTTGATCATCAAGTCCACCGTGCCAGTGGGCACCGCCGACAAGGTGGCCGAATGCGCTCGCCAGGCGCTGGCCCGACGGGGCCTGAAACGGCTGAACGTGCGGGTGGTGTCCAACCCCGAATTTCTCAAGGAAGGCAGCGCCCTGGCCGACTGCATGCGCCCGGACCGGATCATCGTCGGCACCGCCGACTCCCTGGCCCGCGACCAGATGAGCGAACTCTACGCCCCCTTCTGCCGCAACCACGAAAAGCTGATGTTCATGGATAACCGCAGCGCCGAACTGACCAAGTACGCCGCCAACGCCATGCTCGCCACCCGCATCAGTTTCATGAACGAACTGGCCAACCTCACCGAACGGCTGGGTGCCGACATCGAAGCGGTGCGCAAGGGCATCGGCTCGGACCCACGCATCGGGTATCACTTCATCTATCCCGGCTGTGGCTTCGGCGGCTCGTGCTTCCCCAAGGACCTGCGGGCCCTGCTGCACACCGCCGAACAAAGTGGCATGCCGCTGCACCTGCTGCGCAGCGTCACCGACGTCAACGACCGCCAGCGGCACATTCTGTTCGAGAAGCTCGCCAAACAGTTTCCCGATGGCCTGGCCGGTAAATCGATTGCTGTCTGGGGCCTGGCCTTCAAGCCCAACACCGACGACATGCGCGAAGCGCCCAGTCGCTACCTGATGGAAGCACTATGGCGCGAAGGCGCTCGCGTCCAGGCCTACGACCCGGAAGCCATGTCTGAATGCCGGCGGCTCTACGGCTACCGCAAGGATCTGAACCTGTGCGCCACTCGTGACGACACCCTGGAAGACGCCGACGCGCTGGTGATCTGCACCGAGTGGAAGAACTTCCGCGTGGTGGATTTCGACCTGCTGGCCAGCAAACTGCGCGCCCGGGTCATCATTGACGGCCGTAACCTGTACAACCCGGACCAACTCGCTGCCGCCGGGCTGCTGTATCGCGGCATCGGGCTACGGCACACCGTGCCGGACGGCTCGGCACCAGGGCCGCAAGCGTGAATATCCTGGTGACCGGCGCGGCCGGTTTCATCGGCGCCCACTGCGTGCGGCGACTGCTGCGCGACGGTCATCGGGTGTGCGGGCTGGACAATTTCAACGACTACTACGACCCCCAGCTCAAGCATGACCGCATCGCCTGGGTGAAGGCCCAGGCCGGTGATTTCCCCCTGGTACGGCTGGACCTGACCGACGCCGGCGCCCTCGATGATCTGTTCCAATCGTACCGCCCGGACGTGGTGATCCACCTCGCTGCACAGGCGGGGGTGCGCTACTCCCTGGAGAACCCACGGGCCTACGTCGACAGCAACCTCACCGGGTTCCTGAACATCCTCGAAAGCTGCCGCAGTCACCCGCTCAGGCACCTGATCTACGCCTCTTCCAGCTCGGTGTATGGCGCCAACCCGCGCACGCCTTATTCAGAACGGGACAACGTCGACCATCCGCTGTCGCTGTACGCCGCCAGCAAAAAAGCCAACGAGCTGATGGCCCACAGCTACAGCCACCTGTTCGGCATCCCTTGCACCGGCCTGCGCTTTTTTACCGTGTATGGCCCCTGGGGCCGGCCGGACATGTCGCCGATCCAGTTCGCCCGCGCCATCGCCGAAGGCCGGGTGCTGCAGTTGTTCAATCATGGCGAGCACCAGCGTGATTTCACTTACATCGACGACATCGTCGAAAGCATCGCCCGGCTGATCGAACGTCCGCCCCGCGTCACTGCAGCACGGGATCTGGACCCCTCGGACCCGTCCACCAGCCGCGCGCCCTGGCGCATCTACAACATCGGCGGGCAACACCCCGTGGCTCTGCGGACCTACGTTGCGCTACTGGAAAAACACCTGGGGCTGACCGCCCGTGTCGAACTGCTGCCCCTGCAACCGGGGGATGTGCTCAACACCTGCGCCGACGCCAGCGACCTGGCACGGGCCACCGGCTTCCAGCCACGCATCGAACTGGACGAAGGCCTGGGCCGCTTCATCGACTGGTTCCTCGATTACTACGCGCTGCCTGCTGCCCGCCCGCCGCTCGCGGCTGAACTTGCAGACGAAACCCAGCGGAGGAGTCTATGACCCGTCATGAGCAATCCCTTCCGATCAACACCCCCTGCGACAAGCGTGTCGACCCCGAACACCGCAGGCGCCTGGACGCGGCCATCCACCGGCAAGGTCGTGGCTGGCTGACCGGCCGCGACGGTGGTCGACCGTGGACGGTCTCGCGGACCAACCGGGTGGTGGCCTGCATCGGTGCCCTGGTCCTTCTGGTCCTGCTCTGCCCGCTGCTGCTGGGCCTGGCCGTGCTGGTCAAGTTCTCCAGCCCCGGACCGGTGCTGTTCGTGCAGAAGCGCACCGGCTACCGCGGCCGCGTCTTCGGCATGTACAAGTTCCGCACCATGGTCGCCAATGCCGAGGCCCTCAAGGAGTCGCTGCGCCACCTCAACAAACACGGTGCCGACGCCATCGACTTCAAGATCGACAACGACCCGCGTATCACCCCCATCGGCCGGTTCCTGCGACGCAGCAGCCTCGACGAACTGCCGAACCTGATCAATGTGGTGACCGGCGACATGCGCCTGGTGGGCCCGCGCCCAACCTCGTTCAACGCCTATCGCTACAAGGACAACCATCTTGTGCGCCTGAGCATTTACCCCGGCCTGACCGGCCTGTGGCAGATCTCCGGGCGCAGCAATATCGACTTCGACCAGCGCGTGGAACTGGACCTCAGCTACATCGCCGAGCAGAGCCTGTTGTTGGATTTGAAGATCCTGATGATTACCCCCTTCAAAGTTTTCAGCGGCCACGGAGCGAGTTAAATGGACGGTTCAACGAATATCCTGAGCATCGCAAGCCCGAGCGAGACCAACCTGACCTCGACCGTGCTCGACCCTTCCCTGCGGATCCTGCTTCTGACGTCCGCAAACACCGGCACCGGGACCAGCACCAGCGCCATGGCACTGGCCGCTCAACTGGCGCAGATGAGCAACGGCCGCGTATTGCTGGTGGACGCCAGCCAGTCACCGCGCAACCTCAGCCAGCAACTGGGGCTGCAAAAGGAGCGCGGCTTCAGCGACCTGCTGTTCAACCACCTCACCCCGCCCCTGTTGCAGGACTGCGTGGTGCAAACCTCCAGCTTGCCCTTCGACGTGCTGCCCATCGGCCGCCTGGGGCGCAATGCCGAACGGCTCAATCCCGAACAACTGCGACATCTGTTCAGGCACCTGGCCGCGCAGTACCGCTTCGTGGTGATCGACGCCGACGCCGTGTATGCGGCCTCCGACACCCTGGTCATGAGCGCCCAGGTGGATGGCGTGGTGCTGGTGGTACGTGGTGAAGACACCCGCTGGGAAGTGGCCCAGGCCACCCGCCAGCGCCTGGCCCAGGCCGGCGCGAAAGTGGTGGGCAGTGTGTTCAACCGGCGCAAGTACTACATGCCCAAATGGCTCTACAACAACCTGTAAGCGTGCAGAAGGATGACGAGATGAACGCCAAGATGCTTGTCCTGCTGTTGCTGCCGCTTGCCGGCTGCTCCAGCACCAGCGATACCCGATCGATGCCGGTGCAGATCCTCACGGCCGCACCGGCCAACGCCCAGGCCACCGACATGCCCAAGGTCGAACAGACCCTGCGGCCCCAGGATGTGCTCGATGTGATCTTTCACATTGGCACCACCAGTCCCCAGGCTTATCGCGTGCAACCGGGCGACCAGGTGGCCCTGAACTTCACCGCCGCCAGCCAGCTCAACGGCTCGCAACTGGTCATGCCCGACGGCAGTATTGAACTGCCGGGAGCCAATACGTCGGTGAAAGTCGCCGGCATGACCACCGACGAAGCGCGCCTGGCGGTGCAACGGGCCTACGACCAGAAAATGCTGTTCCAGCCCAATCGCAACCAGTTGACGGTGCTGGTGACCAGCCCGCTGTCCAACGAGACGAACCTGCGCAACACCTTGACCCACCCGGCCACCGGCATGAGCCGGGAAATCATCGTGGGCCGGGATGGCTACGCCAGCTTCCCGGAAATCGGCTCGGTGCCGTTGCAAGGAATGACCGTCACCCAGTTGGAGACCTTCCTCAACGAGCGCTATGCCCAACTGCCCGGCCACATGACCGTGGACGTGCTGCTCAAGTCCACCGCTGGTAATGAAATCTATGTCCTCGGTGAAGTGGCCCAACCCGGTTCCTACCCGATCCGCCGGCCGATCTCCGTGCTCGAGGCACTGACCCTTGCCCGGGGCACGAACGTCAAGGCAAGGCTCGACTCGGTGGTGATCATGCGTCGCAACGGCAACCAGGTCGAAGCCCGTCACTACGACGTGGAAAAAGCCCTGAGCGGCGATGCCTCGCAAATTGCCTACCTACAACCGGAAGACATGCTCTTCGTGCCCAAGACCAAGCTTGCCAGCGCCGGCGAACTCGCCAGGCAACTGGCTGACGTGGTGCTGTTCCAGGGCGTGGGGCTCAGCTTCGGCTACCGCCTCGACAACAAAGGCAGCAACAGCAACTGAGCCAGGTGATCGATCATGAATCCCAAGGAAAACTATCTGCATGAGTTCTTCAGGATCTTCTTCGCCAACAAGCAGTGGGTGAAGCGCATCTTCCTGATCTTCGCCGTGATTGCCCTGGCGCTGCCATTGGTGCTCAAACAGAGCTTCGATATCACCGCCCAGGTGATCGTACAGTCGAAAAAACTCTCACAAGGCGACGCCACCACGTCGCTGAACCAGGAAAACGCCACCTTCATTCCGCCGTCCCTGGCGGACATGGAAACCGAGAGCAATATCCTGCGTTCGCCGGCGCTGATCCGGCAGACCATCAGTACCCTGCGCGACCAGGGCGAGTACAACCCCAGCCCCGGCATCTTCAACAAATGGGTCAGTGAACCGTTCAAGCGCTACGTCACCACGCCGCTGCGCGAGTACGTGATCAACCCGCTGCGCGATGGCCTCGGACTGGAGGTCGATCCGGTGCGCGACACCGTGCTCGATACGCTGACTGACGAAGCCGTCGACAACCTCAAGATCGAGACCCTACCCGGCTCCAACGTCATCTCCATCGTCTACAGCTTCGGTGATCCGCAGCAAGGCACTCGGTTCGTGGCGCAACTGCTGCAGAACTACCTCTCCAGTCGCCAGGAGCTGCAATCGATCGAGTTGCCGCAGGCCTTCTATGAGCAGAAGAAAAGCCAATACCAGAGTCGCCTCGACGGCCTGGAAGGTACCCGGCTGGCCTTGCTTGAAGGCGTCGGGTCGGCTGATCCGAAGGAGGAAATCACCTTCCGCCTGAACGCCATCAACACTGAAGAGCAGGCCTTGAACCTGTACCAGGATCGCCTGCTGCAAAGCCAACGCTGGCTCGACTATCTCAAGACCAGTCTGGCGGCGGCGAACAGCTCGCGGTTCAACGACTACACCTTTCCCTTCACCTTCACCACCACCGTGGACAACATCGCCTTCGAAGACCGGGAGATCAAACAGTTGGGTGAGCAACTGACCGGCCAGGTCAGCCGCTACATGAACGACCTGGCGATCTTCCAACCCGGCAGCGAACCGATGCTGCTGGCCCGGGAACAGATCGTGCGCACCCGTCAACAATTCCTGAAGGTGGTGAACAACCGGATCCAGGAACGCACCACCGACCTGGCGGTGGTCAGCTCGGTGATCGATCAGAAGGTCCAGCGTATCGCCGCGTTCAAGGGGCGTATCCACCAGTTGCAGGAAACCCAGAGCAAGCTGCAGCAGATGGACACCGAGATCAACGCCCTGCATGCGGCGTTCTCCACCTACGCCCAACGGTTCGCCGAAGCCAGCACCGCCCGTTCGCTGGACAACGACCTGTCCAACGCCCGCGTGCTCAGCCCGCCCTTCGAACCGACCGCCGCGGCCTTCCCCAAGCCGATGCTGATTATCCCGTTCGGCCTGTTCAGCGGCCTGCTGCTGGCGATTGCCCTGGTCTACGTGCGTGAGTTCTTCGACCATCGCTTCAAGCACCCAGCGCAGATCAGCCAGCAACTGGACGTACCGGTGCTGCTGGTGATCAACGAGCAGTCCCCCGACCAGATCAATCCGCACCGCAACTGGAGCCTGCCCAGCCTTGTCCATTGGGTGCGCAATTGAACGCGCCGTTCGGCCCGTCCCACCGCAGCAGCCCCCTGCCGATCATTCATTTGCTCGACAGCGGTGGCTTCTACGGGGCCGAGCGGATGCTGCTCGATCATTGCCTGGCGACTCCGGGGCAGCACCAGGTGCTGTTCCTCGCGGCGCCGCCGACCTTGATCGCGCGCTTTCGCCAGGCCGGGGTCGATTGCCATCACTGCGGGAGCTGGGCCGAGCTGTTGCAACACCTGCGCCAACGGCGCAGCGAGCAACCTTTGCTCAACACCCACAACTTCAAGGGGCTGCTGTTCGGCTGGGCCGCGGCCACGTTGCTGCGCCTGCCACTGGTCATCACCCAGCACGGGTTCACGCCGCGCAGCCCGAAACAGCGTTTCTACACCTGGCTGAGCCTGCAATTGTGCCGCACGGCGTCGGTCAAGCGCGTGGTCTGCGTGGCAGAGAGCATCGCGGTGCTGCATCGCCAGGCCAGCGTGCGGGCGGAAAAAGTCGCCGTGATCCCCAACGGTTTGCCGACGCCCACGGCACCAGTGGCCCACCGCGATGACGGCCAGCGCTGGCGGGTCGGCTACGTCGGCCGCCTGAGCAGCGAGAAAGGCCCGGACCTGTTCCTCGACGCCCTGATCCCCCTGTGCCAGCGGCATCCGTCGCTGCACGCGGTGATGCTCGGTGACGGCCCGGAACGTCAGGCCCTGCTCAAGCGCATCAACGATGCCGGACTACCCACGCGTATCGAACTGCCCGGGTACCAGACCGACATGAACGCCTGGTGGAGCCGCCTCGACGCGTTGGTGATCAGTTCGCGCACCGAAGGCACGCCGATGATTCTGCTCGAGGCCATGCAAGCCGGGGTACCGGTGGTGGCATTCGGCGTCGGCGGCATTCCCGATGTGGTACAGGACCGTCACAACGGATTGCTCGCCACACCTGCCGACAGCTCCGAACTGGCCCGGCAGATCGAAACGCTGTTCAGCGAACCGCCCCTGGCGCAGATCCTGGCCGATAACGCACGCCGCACCCAACAGGACCGCTACGACCTGCGCACGCTGGCCGAACGCTGGTCGCAGCTCTACATCCGTACGGCACGGGAGGCTCGTCCATGATTGTCCCTCTCTCGATTGTCAGCCTGCTGGGGCTGGTTTGCCTGGCCTTGCTGGCCAGCCCTTATCCGTTCCTGGCGCCGGGGGCGGTGCTGGGCCTGGTGGGTGTCGCCTTGCTCTATCGCAAACCCGGCTGGGGCCTGTTGGGCATCGCTGCGCTGGTCCCGTTCGAAGGGCTGTTCAAGGACAACCCGCTCTCTGGCAGCAAATTCTTCGGTCTGGCACTGATACTGATACTGATGCTGCAACTGGCCCTGCACCAGATTCCGGGCACGCGCCTGCGCAGCAATATCTGGCGGCCGCTGATCGGCTTCATGATGCTGTATAGCCTGAGCCTTTACCTGTCGGACAGCCTGGAACTGTCGATGACCCATTTTCGCGAACTGAGCGTGGGGTTGATCCTGTTCGTCATCACCCTGCTGATCGGCCGCGAACTGAACCTCGACCTGTTCTGCCGCCTGATGACGCTGAGTGTCAGCACCACCTGCGTGATGGCGATGTTTTCCGCCAAATACCAGGACCAGGGCCGCGCCTCGGGCCTGCTGGAGGACCCGAACGCCTTCGCCCTGCTGATCGCCTTTACCATGCCACTGGCGTTGCTGCTGGTGGTGCGCGGGCCGAACCTGCTGCACCGGTTGTTCTGGATGGGTTGTTTGGCGCTGCTGCTGGGTGGCATGACCAAGACTGAATCGCGTTCGGGGCTGGTGGTGCTCCTGCTCAGCCTGGCGATCGGGCTGTATCACTATCGCGCGCAATTGCCGCGCATCCGTCCACGGCACCTGGGGTTCGCCATGCTCGGGTTGGCGCTCCTGGTTCCCCTGGCAGTCGCCGTGATGCCAGCCGGCTACGTCGCACGTATCCAGTCGTTGAGCATTCTCAGTGCCGGCGTCAATGCCCACAAGGATGAATCCCTCGGCCGGCGTGCTTCGTACATCGTGGTCGGCAGTCAGATGATCCGCGAAAACCCGGTGCTCGGCACCGGCCCCGGCACCTTCCCGCTGCACTATGCGCCCACCGGCTACGCCAAGGCGTTCTCGGCCAATCGCAAGCTGGGGGACCTGTATCGCCGGGCCCATAACACCTACCTGGAAATCTTCAGTGAAATCGGCATCCCGGGCGGGCTGATGTTCGTCGGCATGCTGGGCCTGGGCCTGTACAACCTGCTGCAGGCCCGCCGGATCTGGCTCGAACGCCGGGACTGGGCACAGGCGGATCTGCTGACGCACCTGGGCATGAGCTTCCTGTCGCTGATGCTGTTCCTGATGTTCCTCAGTGCGCCGAACCACAAGCTGCTGTGGATCATGCTTGCCTTGACCTCCGTGTTGCGCCAGGAGGCCGAACAGGCAACGCCGCAGGAGGCGCGCCCATGAACCGGGTCAGCATCGTGATCCCGATGTACAACGAAGCCCGGCACATCGGCCGTACCTTGCTGGCGGCCCAGGAAGCTGCCCGCCAGGCGCAGCTGGAATGCGAGCTGATCGTGGTGGACAACGGCTCCGACGATCATGGCCCGCGCATCGCCAATGAACTGGGCGCGCGGGTGTTGATCGTGCCCGGTGTGCACATCGGTGCCCTGCGTAACCGCGGCGCGGCGGTGGCCCATGGCGATTGGCTGGCGTTCATCGACGCCGACATCGAGATGCCGGCCAACTGGCTCAAGCTGCTGTTGGAGCTGGAGGGTCATCAAGGCGATGTACTGGGCCTGGACCTCGACACTCCCCGCCAGGCGCCTTGGTTCGCCGAAGCCTGGCAGCGCCGCAGCCAGCGTCCCGGCTCCCATCGCCTGCACCGGGTGCAGTGGCTGCCCAGCGCCAACCTGTTGATGCGTCGCTCATGGTTCGAGCGGGTCGGCGGTTTCGACGAAGCCCTGCGCACCGGCGAGGACAAGGACTTCTCCCTGCGCCTGCGCCAGATCGACGCGCAACTGTTGCTGGTCAACGAATGCGTGGCCTTGCATTGGGGTTACGAAGGCAGTTGGCGCGAGTGGATAAGCAAGGAACTGTGGCGCCAGGGCAGTCATCTGCAACTGCTGCGCAGCCACGGTCCGAGCTTGCGCCTGCTGCGTTTCCCGGTGCTGTCCATCGCGACCTGGGGGCTGGATCTGCTGGCACTGGTCGCCTTGCTCCAGGGTCAGTTGCGCCTGGCGTCGCTGCTGTTGCTGATCACCACACTTGCGCCCTTGTTCCTCAGCCTGCGCCAGAGTCGTCGCGACCCGCGCTTGACCTTGCAATTGTGGGCCTTGCACGGGATGCGCCTGCACCTGACCGGTGCCGCGTTGTTGCTCAACCTCTGTCATTGGAACGTCAGGAGACCTGCCCGTGGCTGAATTCATTTATTGGACCTGCCTGTTGCTGCCGGTGTATGCCTACCTCGGTTACCCACTCATGCTCGGCCTACTGACGCCGCTGTTTCCAGTCCGGCGCTACGGCCAGGCGCTGCCGATGGACATCAGCATCGTCATCGCCGCCCACAACGAAGCACGACACATCGAAGACAAACTGCGTACCTTGCTCGCCCAGGATTATCAGGCGCGCTCGCTGCAGATCATCCTCGCCAGCGACGGCTCCAGCGACGACACAGTGGTCTGCGCGCGCAAGGTGATCGACCCGCGTCTCACCGTGCTCGACCTGCCCCGCCAGGGCAAGGCCGCGGCCCTCAATACCGGCGTGGCCCACAGCAGCGGCGAGATCCTGGTCTTTACTGACGCCGATAACCAATGGAGCCACGACACCCTCGGCCATTTGCTCGCCCCGCTGGGTGATCCGGAGGTCGGCGCCTGTGCCGGACACATGGAAATCCCCGTGCCGGGCAAGGGCCTGAGCCTGGGCGACAGCCTGTATCGGCACTACGAGGGCTGGTTGCGGCGGGTGGAAAGCCGCACCGACTGCATGGTTTCGGCCGATGGCGCGCTGCTGGCCCTGCGCCGGGAGCTGTTCGAGCCGATCCCGGCCCAGGTCAACGATGATTTCTTCCTCAGCACCTGCGCCCCGGCCGCCGGCAAATCCATCGTCTATGCACCGAAGGCCCGGGTGATCGACCAGGGGGTGGACGAGGCCGACAAGCAGTTTCGTCGGCGCCAGCGGGTCACCGTCGGTGGCTTGCAAAGCCTGGCCCAACGCCGGGCACTGCTCAATCCGCTGCGGCATGGCCTGTACGCCATCGGCCTGATCAGCCACAAGCTGATCCGCCGCCTGGCGCCGGTGTTGCTGCTGCCGCTGCTGCTCAGCAACCTCTGGTTGTGGAGCGACCAGGGGTTCTATCGCCTGAGCCTGGCAGCCCAAGTGCTCGGCTACGCCATGGCACTGCTTGGCCTGCTGGATATGCACCACCGCTTGCCCCGGCCCTTTCGCCTGGCGGCGTTCGTGCTGGTGACGCTCGCGGGCATGAGCATTGGCCTGTGGCAATTCCTGCGGGGCCGGCGCTACAGCCAATGGAATCCCGAGCAGAACCGCTGAGGAGGTGGCGAATGTCGATCAAACAAGTCTTCAAGCTCACCGGCGGCTGGCTGTACCTCAACACGGCCCTGGGCCGCGGCCCGCTGCGGGGGGCCGGCGTGATCCTGATGCTGCACCGGGTGCTGAGCAACGACCGCGCCGCCGAACTGCCCCATCGCAACGAATTGTGCGTGGGGCCGGAAGCCTTCGAACACTTGCTGATCTGGCTGCAACGGCATTTCGAATGCGTGCCCCTGATGACCTTGCTGCTGGCCGACCCCGCCAACGTTCCAGATCGTCCGCGGGTGGCCCTGACCTTTGACGACGGTTGGCGCGACAACGCCATGAATGCCTTTCCCCTGCTGCGCCAATACCAGGTGCCGGCGAGTATTTTCCTGTCCACCGACTTCATCGGCAGCCGCCAACACTTCTGGTGGGAAAGCATCGGCGAAACCCTGTGGGGCAGCCACGGCCAGGTGGCGCGGCTGGCGCTGATCGAACACTTGCAACAGGCCGGACGGCCGTTGCCGGTGATGCTCGACGACCTGGATGACGAACGCCGCAGCCTGTCGTTGTTGCACTATCTGCAAAGCCTCAAAACCCTTGATCCGCAAATCCTGAGCGACCTCACTGACACCTGCCCCCCTGGTGCCCAGCCCCAGGCGCTGGACTGGACCCAAGTGCGCATGCTCGAAGATTCAGGCCTGGTGCGCTTCGGCCCCCACGGGGCCAGCCACGCGATCCTCACCCAGCTCAACGACCAGCGCCTGCATGAAGAACTGAGTCGCAGCCGGATAGCCATGGAAAACGCCTGTGCTCAACCCTTGCCGGTGTATTGCTACCCCAATGGCGATAACGACGAACGCGTGCGCCACCAAGTGGCGGCCCACGGTTTCTCGTTCGCCCTGGGGACCGAGGCCGGGCTGTATCGCAATGACGGCGACCCTTTGAACCTGCCGCGCTTCGGTGTCAGTCAACGCAACGCCCAGCACCCCGAACTGCTGGCTTGGCGCATTCGTCGAGGAGCACGTCCATGAGCCGCGCGCATTACCTCAAACACCTGGTGCTGAGCATGGGCACACGCCTGGCGATGATCGGCCTGCGCCTGCTGCGCAACGTATTGCTGGCGCGCATCCTGGGCCCCAGCGAACGCGGGCTGTTCGCCCTGCTCAGCACCCTGCCGGACCTGATCAGCGCCGCCACCAGCGGTGGCTTGAACTCAGCCGTGGGCTATCAGGCGGCGCAGCAGCGTTCGATGGGGCTGCTGCTCAGCCAGGTGCTGGTGTTCGGCTGCCTGCTGGCCGGGCTGTTGACCTTCTTGGTGGTGGCGCTGGCGCGGGTGTTCGGTGCGGAGCTGGACATCACCATGCAATTGGGTCTGCTGGCCTGGCTGCTGTTGCTCGCCGTGCCGTTGAGTGTGCTCAAGAGCGGCCTGCTGACGCTGCACAATGCCTCAGGCGGCGTAGGCGGCTTCAATGCCTTGCGCCTGATGGAATCCCTGGTGCCGCTGTTGCTGTTCCTGGCGCTGTTCTGGATGTGGAAAGACGCGGCCCTGGAAGCGGCATTGATCAGTTGGTTGACGGGCCTGAGCCTGGTAGTACTGGCCGGTTGGGTCTGGTTGCGGCGGGGTCACGATGTGTCGTTGCAATGGAACAGCGCCACTCAGGGCGAGCTGCTGCGCTACGGCGCCCGCAGCCATCCGGACCTGTTGTTCCAGCAAGTGATTCTGCGCTCGGACTACCTGTTCATCGGCGCCCTGCTGGGCAGCGCCGCCCTGGGTCACTACGCCATGGCCAGCGCCGCCGCCGAGCTGCTGCTGATCGTGCCGGAGGCCGTGACCACACCCCTGATGAAACGCCTGTTGCAACAGGACCACGACATGCAGCGCCTGACACCCCTGGCCCTGCGTCTGACCGCCACGGTGATGCTCGGTGCGTGCCTGGGCATGGCGCTGATCGGCGAATGGTTGATCGTGACCTTGTTCGGCGTGGCCTACCAACCGGCTTATCCGGCCTTGCTGGCGCTGCTGCCGGGGCTGTTCGGGCTGTGCTATGCGAGCATCCTGCGCCTGGACCTGCTGGGCAAGAACCGGCCCGGCACGGTATCGCTGCTGATGGGTGTGGGGGCGTTGTTGAACCTGGCGTTGAACGTGCTGTTGATACCTCGCTACGGCATCGTCGGTGCCGCCGCCGCGTCTTCCATCGCTTACCTGGGGGTGACCCTGGCGTTGCTGGCGATGTATTGCCGTCTCAGCGGCGTGGCGCTGTGGCAGACGTTGATCATCCTGCCCAGCGACCTGTTGCCGATGCGGCAGATGCTGATGGGGAAATCGGCATGAGCTTCGTCGCCCCTCAGTCCGCCATCGCGAGCAGGCTCGCTCCCACAGGGATCTCACCGAACCCTGTGGGAGCGGGCTTGCTCGCGAAAGCGGCGGCTCGGCCTGTACAGATGCTGGATGTGACGACCCCTTCGCGAGCAAGCCCGCTCCCACAGGGGCCTGGTGTCGATCACAGTATCCGCGGCCGATGCAGGGTGGGAGCGAGCCTGCTCACGATGGGGTCGGCGCGGTGCTGGATAATGGCTGCTGCATGCCTATGGGCCCTGGCACTTCCGGCCCATGGCGCCTCCATGTCCTGGACCGGCATCCGCGACGGCAGCCTGTACCTGCAGACCGACCGGCCGGACCGGGTGACCGTGCGCTGGGTACCGGCCTGGCAGGCCAACGCCAATTCGGAACACCTGTACCTGCTCGACGGCCAGGGGCGCCTGGTAGGGAAACGCTTGATCAAGAAGGTCCAGGAGCGTGGCGAACAGCAGTGGCCTTTGTTGCCGGGAGCCGCCAGCTATCGCCTGGAAATTCCCGGCTACAGTTTCCGCCGCTACTCCGTCGAACACGACGCCCATACCCGGGCGCTGTTCGCCCCGGCCAAGGTGCATTTCAGTGCCGAAACCCACGACGGCGATGAGTTGTATTTCAAGGTCGCCCCCGGCGAACAGGCCGTGCTGGCGGGCAAGTTCCATGGCGGCGTGCGCAACCTGCGAGCCCAGCGCGTCGCCGATGGCAAACAGGTGCAGTTGAACCTCAAGCCGTACCCGGTCTATGGGCAGTTCGATCGAGTCGCCCTGCCCGTCGCCAATGTCGAGCAAACCTGGCGCCTGCAATTGCAGGGCAACGGCAAGGCGGCATTTTGGCTGGATGGCACGGCGAACCTGTTCGCCCAAAACCCAGAGCATCTGCAACCGCTGCGCCAGGACCCGGGGCAGGCGCGCCTGAAACTCTATGACGATGTCCTGGGAACAACCCCGAAACTGGGGGTCTACCTGCCCTACGTCATGCCCCCGCCATCGGCCTACCCGGTGATCGAAGCCCTCAAGCCCCAGGCCGCCAGCTATTACAGTCTGGTCGACATCACTGCAGACAAGCCCGACTATGAAAATCAGTTTCGGCGCCTATACCAGGACCGCTTCGGCATCACCCGGGACATCACCTTGCTGGCCGGTAGCGCACGCAAGGCCGATCTGCGGGCAGATCGGGTCAGCAACAGCGGCTTGCAGGCCTGGCTCACGGCGACTCGCGCCCTTGGTGGCAAAGGCATTCATTACCTGGGTTTCGCCGATGAGCCGAACCTCAACTACGCCGATTTCGCCAGCTACCAGCAAGTGTTCGAGAGCATGGCCAATCAGGTCCGCGCCCTACCCGCCAACGCACGAGCAGGCGTGCGCATTGCTATTCCCGCCAGCTCACGGTTCACCAACGGCCCCCTGGCCGACAACGCTGCCGACAAACGCGGGATCGATTGGGCGCGACGCCTGCTGACGAAATACGATGACCAGATCGACGCGTTGGCCTGGCATGAATGGATGATTCGCGACCTGCTCGCCACCCGTGTGTACCGCCACAGCGTGCGTCAGGCCGCCCGCCTGGTGGGCCTGGATAACAACGGACGACCACGCAAGGCCCTGCTGCTGGACCAGACCAACATGTCCAGCGGTTCGAGCCTGAGCCCCTACGACCAGGAAACCCACTACGCCGCCCTGTGGTGGACGTCCGTGGTCATCAATGCCTCCGCCGACGGCTGGCTGGACATGCTCAACTGGTTCATGCTCGCCGATGAACCCGAGTACCCCAAGGGCATGGTGCGGGTGCTGGACAACCAGCGCTTCGAACTCAAGCCGGTGGGTCTGGCCCAGCAGTTCATCCAACAGCATTGGCTCAATCAGGTGCTACGCCTGGATAACGACGCCTTCGAAGTCGACGTGCTGGCCATGGCCACCGACGCGAGGCGCAGCCTGCTGGGCGTGAACAAAAGCACGCGCCCGCAACAGGTCAGCCTGGACGGCGCGTCCTGCCCCCAGGCGCAGGCAGAGCTGGTGTATTTCGGCCCCGACAACCAAAGCCGCAGCGCCCCGTTCAACTGCGAGGCCGGGCAGATCCGGTTTCTCTTGCCAGGAGAAACCGTGTTTGCCCTCGGCTGGACCGCCCTCTCTTTCCCCCAACCCGCCACCCGTCAGGAGGCACCATGAGCGTTCTGCAAGCATTACGTGATGGCATTCAGAAAAAGGGCCTGCGCTCCGTTCTCAAACTGCTGTTCAGGCGCTACGTGTTTTTCCACACCCGACTGGTGTGGTTGGAGCACGATGTGCGGACCCCACTCCCCCCGCATAACCTCAAGCCCTACCCACCGATGCGCCTGGAGTTCATCACGGTCAGCAATGCCGATGCCTTTGCCCGGCACTTCGGCGACCGCGTCGAAACCATGCGCGAGCTGGCGGCCGAAGGCTACATAGGCTTGATGTACCTGGATGCTCAGGGCGATACCGTGGGTTTCGCCTGGGCCAGTACACGGGACTATTTCGACCGCCATTTCTATCGCTGCAATTTTCCGATCAAGCCTGGCGAGTATTTTCAGTTCGGTGGCGAGGCGATCCGTGAGTACTGGGGTACCACTATCTCGGCAGACATGCAGTTGGAAGTGTGGAAAGTCATGGCGGACCACGGTTGCAACACCATGGTCGATGTCTGCGATCTGCAAAACATCCAGGCGATCAAGATGCACCTGCGCATGGGCTTCCAGGAGCGCGGCAAGCTCACCCACGTGTATCGCCTGTTCGGCCGCTGGCGGTTTTTCCGCGACACGTTCTACCGCGGCTCGGTACTGGACGCTTTTCGTAAACCGACCCCGCCGCGTGCATCGGCTGCCCCAGCTTGATGTCCATGGCGATTCAACCCCCATCGCGAGCAAGCTCGCAATGGGGTCTTTCCCCAACCCGCCCCTCGCCAGGAGGCACCATGAACGTTCTGCAAAAATTGCGTGATCAAATTCGGAAAAAAGGTCTGCGTGCCGTTCTGAATCAGCTGTGCAGACACTACCTGTATTTCCACGAACAGCTGGTGTGGATGGAACGCGATCTGGTCAGTCCGATACGGCCCAACAACCTCAGGCCTTATACCCCGTTGCGCCGGGAACGCATTACCACCCGTAACGCCGATGCCTTCGCCACGTACTTTGGCGATCGCGTCGAGACCATGCGCGAACTGGCTGCCGAAGGCCACACCGGGCTCATGTACCTGGACGACAAGGGCGACACCGTCGCTTTCATCTGGGGCAGCAAACGGGACTATTTCGACCGCCATTTCTTTCGCTGCTGGTTCCCGGTCAAACCGGGTGAATTCTTCGAGTTCGGCGGTGAACTGTACCGCGCTTACTGGGGGACCCAACTATCGGTGGATTTCCAGCTGGATCTGTGGAAAGCCATGGCCGAGCAGGGTTGCAACAAAGTGGTCGACGTCTTCGAGCTGCGCAACATTCCAGCCGTCAAGCTGCACCTGCGCATGGACTATCAGGAGCGCGGCCAGATCACTCATATGTATTGCTTGTTCGGCCGCTGGCGGTTCTTCCGTGACACGTTTTACACCGGCTCGGTCCTGGACTCTTTCCGTAAACCGGCCAAACCGGTTCCATCCACTGCGGCGGCCTGACGTTCATGACCATCCGGTTCCAATGGTGTCGCTCCCTGGGCGCGGCAAGCTTTCCTGTATCAGCTTATGAACAGCTGCGAACCCTGGTGGCCGATACGACGCCGTTCAACACCCTGGCCTGGCTGCAAGCGGCAGAGCTGGCGCTGCAGCCCGACCAGGAGCTGCATGTGCTGCTGGGCTGGCAGGATCAGGCGCTCAACCTGTGCCTGCCCCTGGTGTCTACGCGCGAACGCATCTGCGGGCTGCGGTTTCGGGTGCTGCGTCACCTGGGCTATCCACTGGCCGACCGCATCGCCTTGCTGGTGCACCTGGACGCCGACGCCATGGGCCAGGCATTGATGCAGATCCGTCAGCAACTGCCCCATGCATTGCTACAGTTGAATGAAGTGACCGAACCGGTGGGTGAAGAAAGCGTCCTCAGTGCTTGGATGGCATTGAGTTCCACCGGAGAACGGCGGTTGAGTTGTCGGGTGCCGGTGCATCTGATCAGCGACAGCGACCATCAGGAAATTTCCGGCGATCCGCGCTACAAGCTGCGCCGGGCGCGCAAGCGGATCGCCGCGTGCGGTGCCCGCATCCAACGGGTAACACCGGATGCCATCGGCATGGGACCGCTGCTGCGAACCCTCGCCGAAGTCGAGACGGCCAGTTGGAAAGGTGAAGAAGGTGTCGGCATCTTCTCCGACCCCATGCGCCGACAGTGGATGAATCACGCCTTCACAGCCCTCGCCGCCGAAGGCCTGGTGCGGGTGGTGATGCTGGAATTGGATGGGCACTGCATCAGCTATCGCCTCGGCCTGTTGGAGCAGGGACGCTTGTACGACTACAACCTGGCATTCCTGCCGGGGCACGCCGACCTGGGCAGCGGCCGGGTGCTGCTCGAAGAGTGGATTCGCTGGGGGTTGGATGACAACTGGCATTGGATCGATGCATCCCGAGTCAGCCTGGAAAATTCCAGCCATCAACTGCATGAGCGCATGACCGGACAACTGGAACACTGGCGCTGGAGCTTCTATTCATGGCAACCCGGTGGCTTGGTTCTGGGATTGGCGCTACGGCTATGGAAGAGTCTCAAGCCGTGGCTCGGCAAGGGCCCGCGCCAACAAAACACAACGGCTGTTTCTTCACCCAATCCAAAAAGCAAGGAGAGCGGTCATGCCTAGCGAAGTCATAATCAACGCTGACGACTTCGGACTCAGCCTCAGCGACAACGCAATCATTCAATCGGCCTTCAAGGCAGGGGTCATCAGCTCCGCCACCCTGATGGTCAATACCCCAGGTTTCGAACAGGCCTGCAAGATGGCCCGGCACCCCATGCTCCGCGGGCGTATTGGCTTGCACTTCAATATTACTCATGGCTCGCCGCTGAGCCCGTCGATTGCAGCGCGCCGCACATTTTGCGACGCAAACGGTGAATTCGACCTGAGCCTGTCGCGTCATGCCCTGCGTCTGGGCGCGAAGGACCTGGCCGCGGTGCTGGAGGAACTCCAAGCCCAGTGGCAACGTTGCCTGGACTACGGCGTGCGGCCCAGCCACCTCGATTCCCACAACCATGTGCACAACATCTGGCCCATCGGCGAAGTCGTGGCCCGCTTCGCCGCACGGCAAGGCGTGCCCGTACGCCTGGCACGCAACCTGGGGGCCAACCTGAACCTGCCCAAACGCATTTTCAAAACCTTGTTCAACCGGCGCTTGCGCAACCTCAGCGGCGCCACGGCCGACTACGTCTGCACGCCGGCCGACCTGCAACACGCAGCACCACCAGACCATGGCGCTCTCGAAGTGGTTGTGCATCCGCTACACCTCGAAGGGGACTTTGGCGACGACAGCCTGGAAGCAGGGTGTTCCTTGACCGAAGTGTTGCGCAAGCGCCTGGAGGGGGTGCCCAAGGTGCCTTATGGCGGGGCGAGGCAGCGGTTTGTGTTGACTGAGTTTGAGGATGTGCGTGGCTAAGTGCCTTGTGTGGCTGATTCGGGTACTCAAATCAACCACACCGGTCACTCGTCAGAAACTGGCAGCCATGCAAAATCCCGCCATCCTGCGAGAGGATCTGTTAAAACGCATCTTTGTGTCTTGAGTAGCGAGTCGCTTCGATGCCTTCATCTTTACTCCCTCGCCGTCGGCGCCGCTGGTTCGCCTATTTGTGCATGGCTGCGATGGTGGTCGGTTTGCCGGCGGGCTGTGCGGTGTTGCAGCACAAGGAGCGGGAGCTGGTGTTTCGCATCGAGCCGGGGACGGCGAGCTGGTTCAGCGGCCTTCCGAGCAGCGTGCAGGAGTTCGACCTCAAGCCCAAAAGCTTCAAGGCCGGGGAAAATATCCACGGGTGGTGGTGGCCGGCGGAACGTAAGAACGCGCCAGCGATCCTGTATTTGCACGGGGTGCGCTGGAACCTGACGGGCCAGTTGTTCCGCATCCAGCAACTGCGCGCCCTGGGCTTTTCGGTGCTGGCGATCGATTACCGTGGTTTCGGCAAGAGCCATGGCGACCTGCCGTCCGAGGCCAGCGTCTACGAGGATGCGCGGATTGCCTGGGAGCGGCTTGAAGCGTTGCAGCCGGACCCGGCCCTGCGACTGATCTACGGTCACTCCCTGGGCGGCGCCGTCGCGGTGGACCTCGCCGCCGAACTCGGCCAGAAGGCTGCGAAAGACGGCAGCACCGTGCCGGCCCGAGGCTTGATCATCGAGTCCACGTTCACCTCGCTGGGCGACGTGGCGACCGCCATGGCGGACACCTCCCTGCCTGTGCGCTGGCTGCTGTCGCAGAAGTTCGACTCCATCGACAAGATCCCCGAAATCAACATGCCGCTACTGGTGGTGCATGGCGCGGCGGACAACTACGTTCCGCCGCGATTCAGCGAGCAACTGTTCAAGGCGGCCCACGAGCCGAAGCACCTGTTGCTGGTGCCTGGAGGAACGCACAACAACAGCATGAGCCTGGCCGGCAAGAACTATCGGCAGGCGCTGGATACACTGATGAAAGCCACCCCCACCCCCATGGCCGGAGGTCCCCAGGCCAGCAAGGTCAAGGCAGGCTGATGACATCGCTGTAACCCTGACTGTGGCAGGGTGGTGGGTCTGTTGGCCTTGATGTTGGATGGGCCGGCGTCATCGCGAGCAGGCTCGCTCCCACAGGGTTTGGTGGTGTGCCTGAGGTTGTGGGCCTCCACAATCCAGTGT
>NZ_JBMDKO010000109.1:0-650 GCF_057809755.1 Pseudomonas sp. FG13 | reverse complement strand
GCCCTCAAGGCCAAGGTGTCGAAGACCGAACTGAAGGTCGGCGAATGGATGCCGGTGTTGCCGATCCTGCGTTCCGACGACGGTCGCTCCCTGCCGCAAACCTTCCGCGGTGGCCAGGTCACTTCCACCGAAATCAGCGGCCTGAGCCTCTACGGCGGCCAGTTCCGCGGCAACAGCCCGCGCAACGATGCGAGCATGGAAGACATGTTCATGAACGGCCGCCCGGCCTTCACCTCCGACCGCTTCAACTTCGGCGGCGGCGAGTATGCCTTCAACGACAAACGCACCCAGGTCGGTGTCTGGTACTCGGAACTGAGCGACATCTACCAGCAGCAGTATTTCAACCTGACCCACAGCCAACCCATCGGCGACTGGACCCTGGGCGCCAACCTCGGCTACTTCATCGGCAAGGAAAACGGCAGCGCCCTGGCCGGCGACCTGGACAACAAGACCGCCTTCGCCATGCTCTCGGCCAAGTACGGTGGCAACACCTTCTACGTCGGCCTGCAGAAACTCAGCGGCGACGATGCCTGGATGCGCGTCAACGGCACCAGCGGCGGCACCCTGGCCAACGACAGCTACAACTCCAGCTACGACAACGCCAAGGAAAAATCCTGGCAAGTGCGCCACGACTTCAACTTCGCCGCCGT
>NZ_JBMDKO010000108.1:0-708 GCF_057809755.1 Pseudomonas sp. FG13 | reverse complement strand
CACCGCCGCGACGAAACCGTAGCCGATCAGCATCCAGGTGATCTGGATCCCGGTGAAGCTGAAGGCCTTGGCCCAGACCGGGTCGGCGGCGATCTGCCCGCCCAGCCAGATCGAGCCCAGCAGCAACAGCACGCCGATCAGCGAGATTTCACCGATGCGGCCCGGGCGGATGTAACGCATGTAGACGCCCATGAACATCGCGATCGGGATGGTCGCCATCACCGTGAAAATCCCCCACGGGCTCTCGGCCAGGGCCTTGACCACGATCAGCGCCAGCACCGCGAGGATGATGATCATGATCAGGAAGCAGCCGAACAGCGCGATGGTGCCGGGGATGCGGCCCATTTCCTCGCGGACCATGTCGCCCAGGGAACGACCGTTACGACGGGTGGACAGGAACAGGATCATGAAGTCCTGCACGGCCCCCGCCAGCACCACGCCGGCGATCAGCCAGAGCGTGCCGGGCAGGTAGCCCATCTGCGCCGCCAGAACCGGCCCGACCAGCGGCCCCGCGCCGGCAATGGCGGCGAAGTGGTGACCGAAGAGGATGTGCTTGTTGGTCGGGACGAAGTCCAGGCCATCGTTGTTGAGCACGGCAGGGGTGGCCCGGCGCGCATCGAGTTGCATCACGTTGTTGGCGATGAAGAGGCTGTAGTAGCGGTAGGCGACCAGGTAGATGGCCACGGCTGCGACGACGATCCAGAGGGC
>NZ_JBMDKO010000107.1:0-1019 GCF_057809755.1 Pseudomonas sp. FG13 | reverse complement strand
CCGTGGTGGTGCAGATCAGCAGCCAGGCCGCCGGTAGCAGCGTGACCCAGATGTAACGCTGGCGCTTCATCTTGATCAGCACTACTGTGCCGAGCATCAGCGCGATACCGGCCAGCATCTGGTTGGAGATACCGAACAGTGGCCACAAGGTGTTGATGCCACCCAGCGGATCGATCACGCCCTGGTACAGCAGGTAGCCCCACAGGGCCACGCAACCGGCGGTGGCGATCAGGTTGGCGGTCCAGGATTCGGTGCGCTTGAGCGAGGGCACGAACGAGCCCAGCAGATCCTGCAGCATGAACCGCCCGGCACGGGTGCCGGCGTCTACCGCGGTGAGGATGAACAACGCTTCGAACAGGATCGCGAAGTGGTACCAGAACGCCATGGTGTTCTCACCCGGCAGCACCGAGTGCAGGATCTGCGCGATACCGACCGCCAGGGTCGGCGCACCGCCGGCACGGGCCAGGACGGTGGTTTCGCCGATGTCCCGGGCCACCGCCTGCAACGCGTCCGGGGTGATGGCAAAGCCCCAGCCACTGATGGTCTGGGCCACGGCCACGACGTCACCGCCGACCACCGCCGCCGGGCTGTTCATGGCGAAGTACACGCCCGGCTCGATCACCGACGCGGCGACCATCGCCATGATCGCCACGAAGGACTCCATCAGCATGCCGCCGTAGCCGATGTAGCGGGCGTTGGTTTCGTTGTCCAGCAGCTTGGGCGTGGTGCCCGAGGAGATCAGCGCATGGAAGCCCGAGACCGCGCCGCAGGCGATGGTGATGAACAGGAACGGGAACAGCCCGCCCTTCCACACCGGGCCCAGGCCGTTGGTGAACTGGGTCAGCGCCGGCATTTTCAGCTCGGGCATGGTGATCAGGATGCCGATCGCCAGGGCGACGATGGTGCCGATCTTGAGGAAGGTCGACAGGTAGTCCCGCGGGGCCAGGATCAGCCACACCGGCAGCACCGCCGCGACGAAACCGTAGCCGATCAGCATCCAGGTGATCTGGATCCCGGTG
>NZ_JBMDKO010000106.1:0-1401 GCF_057809755.1 Pseudomonas sp. FG13 | reverse complement strand
CGGTGGATAACACTGGCCTGACTCTGAGTGCCAGCGAGAGCATCACCGAAGGTGGATCGATTGTTTACACCGCAACGCTGACCAACGCCGCGCAAACGCCAGTGACTGTCACTTTGAGCAACGGTTCGGTCATTAACATTGCTGCGGGCGAAACCACTGGCACTGTTGCAGTCAATACGCCTGCCAACGACGTCTACAACAACGGCAGCACTGTCAGCACCACCATCACCGGTGCGACCGGCGGTAACTTCGAAAATCTGGTTCCGGACACTACGCCTGCCGTCACCACGATCACTGATTCGGTGGACGACACTGGCCTGACTCTGAGCGCCAGCGAGAGCATCACCGAAGGCGGATCGATTGTTTACACCGCAACGCTGACCAACGCCGCGCAAACGCCAGTGACCGTGACGCTGAGCAATGGCTCAGTAATCAACATCGCTGCCGGTGAAACCACCGGCACTGTTGCAGTCAATACGCCCGCCAACGACGTCTACAACAATGGCAGTACCGTCAGCACCACCATTACCGGCGCAACCGGCGGTAACTTCGAGAACCTGGTTCCGGACACTACGCCTGCGGTCACCACGATCACCGATTCGGTGGACGACACTGGCCTGACCCTGAGCGCCAGCGAAACCATCACCGAAGGCGGCCAGATCACCTATACCGCGACGCTGACCAACGCGGCGCAAACGCCAGTGACCGTGACGCTGAGCAACGGCTCGGTGATTACCATCGCAGCTGGCGAAACCACCGGCACCGTCGCAGTTAATACGCCTGCCAACGACGTTTACAACAATGGCAGCACCGTCAGCACCACCATCACCGGTGCGACTGGTGGCAACTTCGAGAACCTGGTGCCGGACACGACGCCTGCCGTCACCACGATCACTGATTCGGTGGACGACACTGGCCTGACCTTGAGCGCCAGCGAAAGCATTACCGAAGGCGGCCAGATCACCTACACCGCGACCCTGACCAACGCCGCTCAAACGCCAGTGACCGTCACCTTGAGCAACGGCTCGGTGATTACCATCGCAGCCGGCGAAACTACCGGCACCGTTGCGGTGAATACACCTGCGAATGACGTTTACAACAATGGCAGCACCGTCAGCACCACGATCACGGGCGCAACCGGCGGCAACTTCGAGAACCTGGTGCCGAGCACCACGCCAGCCGTCACCACGATCACTGATTCGGTGGACACCACTGGCCTGACCTTGAGTGCCAGCGAGAACATCACTGAAGGCGGTTCGATTGTTTACACCGCGACCTTGACCAATGCCGCGCAGACGCCAGTGACTGTCACTTTGAGCAACGGTTCGGTCATTAACATTGCTGCGGGCGAAACCACCGGCACTGTTGCAGTCAATACGCCTGCCAACGACGTCTACAACA
>NZ_JBMDKO010000105.1:0-1423 GCF_057809755.1 Pseudomonas sp. FG13 | reverse complement strand
TAAGGCCGAGAGCTGATGACGAGTTACCCTTTGGGTGACGAAGTGGTTGATGCCATGCTTCCAAGAAAAGCTTCTAAGCTTCAGATAACCAGGAACCGTACCCCAAACCGACACAGGTGGTTGGGTAGAGAATACCAAGGCGCTTGAGAGAACTCGGGTGAAGGAACTAGGCAAAATGGCACCGTAACTTCGGGAGAAGGTGCGCCGGTGAGGGTGAAGCACTTGCTGCGTAAGCCCACGCCGGTCGAAGATACCAGGCCGCTGCGACTGTTTATTAAAAACACAGCACTCTGCAAACACGAAAGTGGACGTATAGGGTGTGACGCCTGCCCGGTGCCGGAAGGTTAATTGATGGGGTTAGCTAACGCGAAGCTCTTGATCGAAGCCCCGGTAAACGGCGGCCGTAACTATAACGGTCCTAAGGTAGCGAAATTCCTTGTCGGGTAAGTTCCGACCTGCACGAATGGCGTAACGATGGCGGCGCTGTCTCCACCCGAGACTCAGTGAAATTGAAATCGCTGTGAAGATGCAGTGTATCCGCGGCTAGACGGAAAGACCCCGTGAACCTTTACTATAGCTTTGCACTGGACTTTGAATTTGCTTGTGTAGGATAGGTGGGAGGCTTTGAAGCGTGGACGCCAGTCTGCGTGGAGCCATCCTTGAAATACCACCCTGGCAACTTTGAGGTTCTAACTCAGGTCCGTTATCCGGATCGAGGACAGTGTATGGTGGGTAGTTTGACTGGGGCGGTCTCCTCCTAAAGAGTAACGGAGGAGTACGAAGGTGCGCTCAGACCGGTCGGAAATCGGTCGTAGAGTATAAAGGCAAAAGCGCGCTTGACTGCGAGACAGACACGTCGAGCAGGTACGAAAGTAGGTCTTAGTGATCCGGTGGTTCTGTATGGAAGGGCCATCGCTCAACGGATAAAAGGTACTCCGGGGATAACAGGCTGATACCGCCCAAGAGTTCATATCGACGGCGGTGTTTGGCACCTCGATGTCGGCTCATCACATCCTGGGGCTGAAGCCGGTCCCAAGGGTATGGCTGTTCGCCATTTAAAGTGGTACGCGAGCTGGGTTTAGAACGTCGTGAGACAGTTCGGTCCCTATCTGCCGTGGACGTTTGAGATTTGAGAGGGGCTGCTCCTAGTACGAGAGGACCGGAGTGGACGAACCTCTGGTGTTCCGGTTGTCACGCCAGTGGCATTGCCGGGTAGCTATGTTCGGAAAAGATAACCGCTGAAAGCATCTAAGCGGGAAACTTGCCTCAAGATGAGATCTCACTGGAGCCTTGAGCTCCCTGAAGGGCCGTCGAAGACTACGACGTTGATAGGCAGGGTGTGTAAGCGCTGTGAGGCGTTGAGCTAACCTGTACTAATTGCCCGTGAGGCTTGACCATATAACACCCAAGCAATTTGCTGACC
>NZ_JBMDKO010000104.1:0-1733 GCF_057809755.1 Pseudomonas sp. FG13 | reverse complement strand
GTCAAGATTAAATTCCGAAACCCCTATCTGCTGACGCAGGTAGGGGTTTTGTTTTTGCTCTCAAAAAAGTTTGCACTCACCGCGAGTGTGCAGACCAGGTGTCTATTGCATCGATGGGCACCCGTTTAACTGCGTAAGGTGAAGCGTCTACGCCTCGGGTACCGGGCAGCTCAGGTCCCCTTCCTTGCACTTGAGGTAGGTCTTGAAGGTCTCCACCCGCGCCTTGGTGAGCGCCGTGATGCAGTTGCTGTAGATCAGCGGATAGACGCTGCCACCCTCGACCCCGGACGCAGAGAACTTGCACTCAGTGTCACGGAAACCGATCCAGGCCCGCTGTGCCTTGACCAGTAACTGCTTGCCCTCGGGATTGTCTTTCAGGCGCGCTGTGATCTGCTTGTACAAGCTATTCAGCTCGTTGTCGGCGGCATTCTTCTCTTGGGCCGCGCATTGGTTCATCTCGCCTTGGGTGGTGGCATTGGCGCAGTCGTCGGCTTGGGCCAGGGCGACAAACAATAACGGTGTCAGGGCCAGTAGCAAGCGTGAGGACATGGTCGATCTCTCCTTGAAGGGGGGAAAAGCCGGAGGAGTTTACCTCGCTGCTTTAGGTTTCAGTCATCGGCCCATACTCAAACAACGGTCTGATACAACTTTCCGGTTGGCCTTGTGGTCTTACAAGCCTACTGTTGAACACAGGAGGTGACCCATGCATTTATCCGATCGCATCGAAAGAAAGATCTTGCTCAAGGCGCCGCGCTCCCAGGTCTGGCGTGCCCTGGCCAATGCCGAAGCCTTTGGCCAATGGTTCGGCGTGGCCCTGGAGGGTAAGCGGTTTGTGGCTGGTGAACGGACCCAGGGGCAGATCACTTATCCCGGTTATGAGCACCTTACCTGGGACGTGGCGGTAGAGCGGGTCGAGCCTGAGCGAGTGTTCTCGTTTCGCTGGCATCCCTACGCCATCGAACCCCAGGTGGATTACTCTCAGGAGCCCGAGACGCGGGTTCAATTCGAACTGGAAGACATCGACGGAGGCACTTTGCTCAAGGTGGTGGAGTCGGGGTTTGACGGCATTCCCGAAGCACGCCGACTCAAGGCTTTCCGCATGGACAGCCGTGGCTGGGATGAGCAGATGGCCAATATCGAGGAGTTCCTTAACAAGTCTTGAGCTCGGTCCTATCGACGATTGATGGTGATCCCTGAGGGTAACTAAGGGGAATCGGAAGGGTGGTATGGCGAATGTCTTACACGCGATGGTAGTGATGTCGACTATTGCACTTTGGATCCGACGCGTAATCTGTATTCATCCACTGAAGCACAGGGAGTGCTCAGGATCAGGGACGATCGACCTTGCATGGATGGCTATCGACAGGGAGTCGTAATGGTCTTGGAAAAACCCGCTTAGGCGGGTTTTTTTTCGCCTGTAAAAAGCTGTAGCGGCGTTGTATGGCGAAAGGCTTACGCATAGGCACTGCGTTCTCGTCTTTTTCCAGGACGGTCATGGGCTTAATCTGTGTCCATCCACTGAGTACAGGGAGTGCTCGGGATCATGGATGATGGGACCAGGCACGGAATGCCAGACAGGGAGTCAAATTGGTCCTCAAAAAACCCGCTTCGGCGGGTTTTTTTTCGTTTGGACGAAGGTGGCTCTGATCATGCCAGGCGTCCTGTCATGGTCCGGTCCGCGCCATCGGCCGCCAGAGCCTGGCCCCCTGGAGTGCGTTCTGCGCCATCGGCCG
>NZ_JBMDKO010000102.1:0-1799 GCF_057809755.1 Pseudomonas sp. FG13 | reverse complement strand
GGGGCCATAGCTCAGCTGGGAGAGCGCCTGCCTTGCACGCAGGAGGTCAGCGGTTCGATCCCGCTTGGCTCCACCATTTACCGATTGGTGACCCTCGTTTAAAGCTTAGAAATGAGCATTCCATCAAGACGATGGTGAATGTTGATTTCTAGTCTTTTGATTAGATCGTTCTTTAAAAATTTGGGTATGTGATAGAAAGATAGACTGAACGTTACTTTCACTGGTAACGGATCAGGCTAAGGTAAAATTTGTGAGTTGCTCTCATGAGCAAGATCGAATTTTCGGCGAATGTCGTCTTCACAGTATAACCAGATTGCTTGGGGTTATATGGTCAAGTGAAGAAGCGCATACGGTGGATGCCTTGGCAGTCAGAGGCGATGAAAGACGTGGTAGCCTGCGAAAAGCTTCGGGGAGTCGGCAAACAGACTTTGATCCGGAGATGTCTGAATGGGGGAACCCAGCCATCACAAGATGGTTATCTTGCACTGAATACATAGGTGCAAGAGGCGAACCAGGGGAACTGAAACATCTAAGTACCCTGAGGAAAAGAAATCAACCGAGATTCCCTTAGTAGTGGCGAGCGAACGGGGACTAGCCCTTAAGCTTCTTTGATTTTAGCGGAACGCTCTGGAAAGTGCGGCCATAGTGGGTGATAGCCCTGTACGCGAAAGGATCTTAGAAGTGAAATCGAGTAGGACGGAGCACGAGAAACTTTGTCTGAATATGGGGGGACCATCCTCCAAGGCTAAATACTACTGACTGACCGATAGTGAACTAGTACCGTGAGGGAAAGGCGAAAAGAACCCCGGAGAGGGGAGTGAAATAGATCCTGAAACCGTATGCGTACAAGCAGTGGGAGCAGACTTTGTTCTGTGACTGCGTACCTTTTGTATAATGGGTCAGCGACTTATTTTCAGTGGCGAGCTTAACCGAATAGGGGAGGCGTAGCGAAAGCGAGTCTTAATAGGGCGTCTAGTCGCTGGGAATAGACCCGAAACCGGGCGATCTATCCATGGGCAGGTTGAAGGTTAGGTAACACTGACTGGAGGACCGAACCGACTACCGTTGAAAAGTTAGCGGATGACCTGTGGATCGGAGTGAAAGGCTAATCAAGCTCGGAGATAGCTGGTTCTCCTCGAAAGCTATTTAGGTAGCGCCTCATGTATCACTGTAGGGGGTAGAGCACTGTTTCGGCTAGGGGGTCATCCCGACTTACCAAACCGATGCAAACTCCGAATACCTACAAGTGCCGAGCATGGGAGACACACGGCGGGTGCTAACGTCCGTCGTGAAAAGGGAAACAACCCAGACCGTCAGCTAAGGTCCCAAAGTTATGGTTAAGTGGGAAACGATGTGGGAAGGCTTAGACAGCTAGGAGGTTGGCTTAGAAGCAGCCACCCTTTAAAGAAAGCGTAATAGCTCACTAGTCGAGTCGGCCTGCGCGGAAGATGTAACGGGGCTCAAACCATACACCGAAGCTACGGGTATCACGTAAGTGATGCGGTAGAGGAGCGTTCTGTAAGCCTGTGAAGGTGAGTTGAGAAGCTTGCTGGAGGTATCAGAAGTGCGAATGCTGACATGAGTAACGACAATGGGTGTGAAAAACACCCACGCCGAAAGACCAAGGTTTCCTGCGCAACGTTAATCGACGCAGGGTTAGTCGGTCCCTAAGGCGAGGCTGAAAAGCGTAGTCGATGGAAAACAGGTTAATATTCCTGTACTTCTGGTTATTGCGATGGAGGGACGGAGAAGGCTAGGCCAGCTTGGCGTTGGTTGTCCAAGTTTAAGGTGGTAGGCTG
>NZ_JBMDKO010000101.1:0-2322 GCF_057809755.1 Pseudomonas sp. FG13 | reverse complement strand
AGGACACCGCCCTTTCACGGCGGTAACAGGGGTTCGAGTCCCCTAGGGGACGCCACGATTACCCGCTCTGCGGGATTTTATAAGGGTCATTCAATTCTTGAATGGCCCTTTTGTTTGTCTGGCGTTCAGCCAATTCTCCTATCCTCGAAAAGACACTGCTGACCAGCGGACTGAGTTTCTGCTTGCGGAAAATTATTATGTGGATAATATTGTGATCGTAATATTCGGAGGTGACGATGAGCGATAAAAAAGCACAGACCCGTGAACGCATTATCAAGGCCGCCAGCGATGCGCTGATTCAGCGTGGTCCGGCCGAGCCGAGCGTGGGCGAGGTCATGGGCGCGGCCGGGCTGACGGTGGGCGGCTTCTACGCCCATTTCGAGAGCAAGGATGCGTTGATGCTGGAGGCTTTTAAGCAACTGCTCAGCCGGCGTCGCGGCCTGATCGCCGACATGGATGCCGAACTGACCGGCGAAGAGCGACGCGCCCTGGTGGCGGCGTTCTACCTGTCGCGCAAGCATCGGGACTCCACTGAGAACGCCTGTCCGATCCCGGCATCGATCGGTGAGCTGGGACGGCTGCCGGATCCGTTTCGTGAAGTGCTCAACGAACACATCGAATTAATGACCGCGCAATTGGCGGCCAGCCCGGAAGACGCCGACAAGGCTCTCGCCGACATTGCCTTGATGGTCGGTGGCCTGGCCCTGGCAAGGGCGTTGGGGCCGGGGGAGTTATCGGATCGTGTGCTGCGCGCCGCCAAATCTGCGGTGCGGTGAGCTAAGGCGCAAGCCGTGGGAGAAGAGCGATGGACAGATTGAGCTGGATTCGTGGCGTCAATGGCACGCTGGGTCGGGTGGCTCCGCGTTTGGTGGCAAGGAAAATGCGCGCGCTGTTCATGCATCCCCGGAACCTGCCACCACGGGACTGGGAATTGCCATTGCTGGCAAGCTCCGAGCGCATCACCTTGCGCTTCGGTCTTTCGGCCCTGCGCTGGGGCAAAGGCCCGACCGTCTTGATGATGCATGGTTGGGAAGGGCGGCCCACGCAGTTCGCCGCTTTGATTACGGCGTTGGTGGGCGCCGGTTATACGGTGGTGTCACTGGACGGCCCGGCCCATGGCCGCTCACCTGGCCGTGAGGCGAATCTCCTGTCATTCGCCAGGGCGATGCTCGAGGCCGCCGCGGAACTGCCGCCGCTGCAAGCGGTGATCGGGCATTCCATGGGCGGGGCCAGTGCCATGCTCGCGGTCCAGTTGGGGTTGCGCACCGAGACGCTGGTCAGCATCGCCGCACCCGCACGCATTCTTGGGGTGCTGCGTGGCTTCGCCCGGCTGGTGGGCCTGCCACCCCAGGCGCGTTCGGCCTTCATTCGTCAGGTGGAAAAGGACGTGGGCATGCGTGCCTCGAAGCTGGACGTCGCGCATTATCAGCTGGATGTGCCGGGGTTGATCGTCCACGCCGAGGACGACACCTCCGTCTCGGTCAACGAGTCGCAGTTGATTCATGAGGCCTGGTTTGACAGCCGCCTGTTGCGCTTGCCCCAGGGCGGGCACCAGCGGGTGCTGGCCGATCCCCGTGTCATCGATGGCGTGTTATCGCTGCTGGCCGGGCGCAATCTGCAGGCACGGCAATCGGCCTGAGTTGTGGGAGCTGGGCTGGCCCGCGATCGCGTCGGTATATTCGACATTGATGCAGTTTGACCCGCCGCTATCGCGGGCGAGCCCGGCTCCCACAGGGATCGGGTACACTGCCCCGATTCACATTCGACCGGGAGAGGGGCATGGGCTGGGATCGGGCAACACCGTTCATCATGGATCTTCAAGTAGCCGCCGAAGACATCGACGGGCTGGGCCACGCCAACAACGCCGTCTACGTCTCCTGGCTCGAACGCTGTGCCTGGCGCCATTCCCAGCGCCTGGGGCTGGACCTGGCGGAGTACCGCCGACTGGACCGGGCGATGGCCGTGGTGCGTCATGAAGTCGATTACCTGGCGGCTGCCTACGAAGGCGACGAACTGCAGCTGGCCACCTGGATCGTCGACTGGGACCAGCGACTGAAGATGACCCGGCATTTCCAGCTGATCCGCCCCAGTGACAACACCACCGTGCTGCGGGCGCAGACCACATTCGTCTGCATTGAGCTCTCCACCGGCAAGCCCAAGCGCATGCCGCCGGAGTTCATCGAAGGCTACGGCCCGGCGCTCGCGGCTCATGGTACATCCAGCATTCTCGCCAACTGATCCACCGCTATCGCGAGCAGGCTCGCTCCCACATCGGCCTAGGCCAGCAGACCCATGGCGGCCATCCATAGCCCCCTGTGGGAG
>NZ_JBMDKO010000100.1:0-2836 GCF_057809755.1 Pseudomonas sp. FG13 | reverse complement strand
GCGTCAGGTCAATCAACATGCAGGTGACTGACCCACCGCCATCGCGAGCAGGCTCGCTCCCACAGGGGGCCCCGTCATTCACACAGAACGGGGGTCAGCCCCCTGGCGACTTGGCCTTGGGCGGCTTCACCTCCATCCCCGGTAGCGGTTGGTCCGGCGGCGGCCTGGGTATCTCGATCGGTGGCAGCAAGGGTGGCCCGTCATTGCCGGAACCAGCCTTGGGCACGCTGCTGGGTGCGACCGGTGGGTAGGGCATCGGTGTGGCGGTACCAGGCGCACCAGGGACGCTGGGTGGGCTTACCGGAATCGTCGGCTGCTGGGCCTGTGCACAACTTATTGAGAGCGCCGCCAGGGCAATGGCCGTTAGAATGATGCACTTCATCACTGGCTCCGTGGCTACTGTCACCTTCAGGCTAGACCCTACCGCACCGGTCCGCCCCTCCCTCATGAGATTTCCATGAAACGTTTCGTTCTGCTCGACACCACCCCCATCCCCGACAATGGCGGAGCCCTGTGCCTGTTCGAGTACGGCGAAGACTTCGTCATCAAGATCCAGGGCGGTGACGGCGGGCAGTTGATGAACACCCGCATGCACGGCTCCGAAGATGCCCTGGCGGAGATTCCCTGCCGCAAGGTCGCCGGCCGGCCGGGTTCACGGGTGCTGATCGGCGGCCTCGGCATGGGATTCACCCTCGCCTCGGCCCTCAAGCACCTGGGCAAGAACGCCGAAGTGGTGGTGGCCGAGTTGGTGCCCGGCGTGGTGGAGTGGAATCGTGGGCCCTTGGGCGAAAAGGCCGGGCGGCCGCTGGAGGACCCGCGCACGGTGATCCGCCTGGAAGACGTAGCCAAGGTGCTGCAAGCCGAGCCCCAGGGTTTCGACGCGATCATGCTGGATGTCGACAACGGCCCCGAAGGCCTGACCCAGAAAGCCAACAGTTGGCTTTATTCGGCCGGCGGCCTCGCCGCCTGCGCTAAGGCTCTGCGGCCCAAGGGGGTGCTGGCGGTCTGGTCGGCCAGCGCTGACCGGCAGTTTTCCGACAAGCTGAAAAAGGCTGGCTTCAAGGCGGAAGAGGTGCAGGTGTTCGCCCATGGCAACAAAGGCACCCGCCACACCATCTGGATTGCCGAGAAGCTCAAGGCCTGAGCTAAACTTCGTTCAACCGTCATCAGTCTTATCTACAAAGGTGAACCCATGAGTTCGTCAACGCCTCCTTCCAATACCGCGAAGCTGGACCGCATCCTCGCTGACGCCCAGCGCGACCGGGAAATGGGTTACCGCGACAAAGCCCTGAAAATGTACCCTCACGTCTGTGGCCGCTGCGCCCGTGAGTTCTCCGGCAAGCGCCTGAGCGAACTGACCGTTCACCACCGCGACCACAACCACGACAACAACCCCCAGGACGGTTCCAACTGGGAGCTGCTGTGCCTGTACTGCCATGACAACGAGCACTCGCGCTACACCGATCAGCAGTACTTTGGCGATGGCTCCCTGAGCACTCCGAAAATCGCCAAGGCGACGCACAACCCGTTTGCCGCGCTGGCTGGGTTGATGAAGAAAGACGAGTAGCCGGCAAGGTACCGAGCGCCTGTCAGGCCCTCATCGCGAGCAGGCTCGCTCCCACATTGGAATGCGGTTTCCTGTGGGAGCGAGCAGGCTCGCGATGGCGATGCAACCTTCACCGCCAATCTTGAAACTGACCACCCTCCCCCATTCCCCGTATAATCGCGCCTTTTCCCAAAGGCACCCCGCCCGTGGCCAACAAACGCTACAGCTGCATCGGTCTGTTCAACCCAAAATCACCGGAAAACGTCGGTTCGGTCATGCGCGCCGCCGGTTGCTACGGCGTGGCGTCGGTGTTCTATACCGGCAAGCGCTATGAACGGGCCGCCGATTTCGTCACCGACACCAAGAAAGTCCACTACGACATTCCGTTGATCGGCATCGACGACTTGAAGAAGATCCTGCCCCTGGGCTGTGTGCCGGTGGCCGTGGAGCTGGTGGAGGGTGCCCGCCCGCTCCCCGAATACACCCACCCGGACCGGGCTCTGTATATCTTCGGCCCCGAAGACGGCTCGCTGGACAAGGACATCCGCGACTGGTGCGAAGATGTGGTGTACATCCCCACCACCGGCTGCATGAACCTGGCAGCCACGGTCAACGTCGTGCTGTACGACCGCATGGCCAAAGGCAACAACACCCGCTCGGGACCGCAATTCCGCTGACCGGTGGGAAATTCCATGGAACGACGGATTCGCTCCGGCAGTCAGTTTTATACCCATTCCCACACTGGAGACAGACCATGAGCGATAACAATCCGTTCGAGCCGATCGAGAGCACGCCGTTCCAATCCCGCCCAGCACAAAACGTACATGGCTGGGAACGCGCGGGTTCCCTGGCTGGCGGCGTACTGATGATGGGCAAGGGCTTGCGTCGTGGCGGCATCATCGGTCTGGCTCAACTGGCCATCGGCGGCATGGCGCTGGCGCGGGGCATCACCGGGCATTGCTCGGCCAAGTCCCTGCTGGAAAAGAGCCGTCAGAACCTGAGCAACGCCCGCGCCCGGATCGAGCAGGCCGGCGATGAACTGAGCCGCATGAAGGCGAACGCCGAGGCGGCAACCGGCACGGCTACGGTGACCGGGAATGATTCGTTGGATTCACCGAAGGCCGGGCTTTGAGCTTGTAGCGCAGCTAAAGGCCAATCGCGGGCAAGCCTTGCTCCCACAGGAACCCCGGTGCCTGTGGGAGCAAGACTTGCCCTGATGCCAGTCAGATAAGGACCAGACGGTGCAAAACCTGTGGGAGCAAAGCTTGCCCTGATGCCAGTCAGGTAAGG
>NZ_JBMDKO010000010.1:0-144931 GCF_057809755.1 Pseudomonas sp. FG13 | reverse complement strand
GGCTCGCTCCCACATTGAAATGCATACCCCTGTGGGAGCGAGCCTGCTCGCGATGCAATATCAGAACAGATCGATCGGCGCCGCTTCATCCGCCGGCAGCGGGCTGCCTGGTGCAACGCCATTGCCCAGCTCGTTGGCCGACGGTGGGGTGTCTTCGCTCTTGAACAGCTCGAAGTACGCACCGGGAGTGCCTGGTGTAGCCGCACGGCCGCTGACCGGGTCGACCCGCAGGCTGAGGATGCCTTCCGGTTCTGGCTGGGTGTGAGGCGGTTTGTCCTTGAGGGCGGCGCCCATGTAGCTCATCCAGATAGGCAGCGCCACGGTGCCGCCGAACTCGCGGCGACCCAGACTCTCGGGCTGGTCGAAACCGGTCCAGACGGTGGTCACGTAGTCGCCGTTGTAGCCGGAGAACCAGGCGTCCTTGGATTCGTTGGTGGTGCCGGTCTTGCCTGCCAGGTCGGTACGGCCCAGGGCCAGTGCACGACGGCCGGTGCCGAGCTTGATCACGTCTTCCAGCATGCTGTTGAGAATGTAGGTGGTGCGCCCGTCAACGATGCGTTCGGCGACCGCAGGTGCCTGGGTCGCTGGAGTGGCGGCGGAGGCTTCGCCCGGAGTCGGATTCACCGTGAAAGTCTCGGCGGACGGGGCGGCGATGCCATCGCTGGCCTGATCGCCGGTAGGCACCCGTGGCGGATTGGCCACGAACAGTGTCTCGCCGTTGCGACTTTCGATCTTGTCGATGATGTACGGGGTGATCTTGTACCCGCCGTTGGCGAATGTGCTCCAGCCCGTGGCGATTTCCATCGGGGTCAGGGTGGCGGTGCCCAGGGCCAGTGACAGGTTGCGGGGCAGGTCCTGCTTGTTGAAGCCGAACCGGGCGATGTAGTCGATGGTGCGATCTACCCCCAGCGCCTGCAACAGGCGGATCGACACCAGGTTGCGCGACTTGTACAGCGCCTCGCGCAGACGGATCGGGCCGAGGAAGGTGTTGGTGTCGTTCTTCGGGCGCCAGACCTTGTCCAGGTATTCGTCGACAAACACGATGGGCGCGTCATTCACCAGGCTCGCAGCGGTATAGCCGTTATCCAGCGCGGCGCTGTAGACGAACGGCTTGAAGCTCGAGCCCGGCTGGCGCTTGGCCTGCAATGCGCGGTTGTAGTTGCTCTGCTCGAAGGCGAAGCCACCCACCAGGGAGCGGATCGCGCCGTCCTGCGGATCGAGGGACACCAGGGCGCCCTGGGCGGCCGGGATCTGGCTGAACTTGAGGGTGTTGTCCGGCTGGCGCTGCACCCGGACCAGATCGCCGACCTGGGCCACGTCCGATGGCTGCCGGGGTGCGGCGCCCATGCTGTTGGTATTGAGGAACGGACGGGCCCACTTCATGGTGTCCCATTTCACGTGTTCCTCAAGCTCGCCGTTGCGCGTCAGGACCTTGATACCGTCCTTGTCCACCTGGGTGACGATCGCCGGTTCCAGGCTGCTGATGGTGCGCTGTTTGGTCAGCTCAAGGGCCCAGGCTTCCCTGGTCTTGCCTGGCAGGCGCGATTCGGGACCACGGTAGCCGTGGCGCTGATCGTAGGTCATCAGGCCTTCGTGCAGCGCGGTGTTGGCCATTTCCTGCAGGTTGCTCGGCACCGTGGTGGTCACGCGGAACCCTTCGGTGTAGGCATCGCTGCCATAGCGTCCGACCATCTCGGCCCGGGCCATTTCGGCGATATACGGGGCATTCACTTCCGGTGTTGGCACGTGATAGCTGGCGTTCAATGGCTCGTTGATCGCGGCGGTGTAGTCGGCCTCGCTGATCTTGCCGAGTTTGTACATGCGCCCCAGGATCCAGTCGCGACGCTCCTTGCTGCGCGCCGGGTTGGCCAGCGGATTGAAGCGCGACGGTGCCTTGGGCAGGCCGGCGATCATTGCCATCTGCGCCAGGCTCACATCACGGATCGACTTGCCGTAATACACCTGGGCCGCCGCCTCGATGCCATAGGCGCGGTTGCCCAGGTAGATCTTGTTCACGTACAGCTCGAGGATTTCATCCTTGGTCAACTGCCGTTCGATCTGCAGGGCCAGGAGAATTTCGGTGGTCTTGCGCGAGAAGCTGCGCTCGCTGGTCAGGAAGAAGTTCTTGGCCACCTGCATGGTGATGGTGCTGCCGCCGGACTGGATGTGCCCGCTCTTGACCAACTGGCTGGCGGCACGCATCAGGCTGCCCGGATCGACGCCATAGTGGTTGGCGAAGTTGTCGTCTTCGGCACTGAGTAACGCATTGATGAAATTGGGGGGGATGTCGGCGAAGCGGATCGGCGTGCGGCGCATTTCGCCAAATTCGGCGATCAGCTTGTTGTCGCTGCTGTATACCCGCAGAGGAATCTGCAACTGAATACTTCTCAGCGCCTCCACGGATGGCAATCCCGGACTAAGGTAAAGAAACGCACCGCTCAGACCCAAGAGCAGTCCGCAGAAAACGGCGATGACGGACCATCCGAAAAATTTCAGCAGACGAATCAAGGCTTTTGGATATCCAGGCAAAGAATGAAAAAGACGCCAGGTGCAGGGAAGGACCCGTGCTTGCAGCAAAGCGAAAAAAACGCTGCGCATTATAAGCATTTTTTTCCGTCGGAAACGCCATCCGGACGTCCGTCGGGCTGGGGTGATTGAACGCAATGCGTATTAGAGAGTCCGTAACTCACGGATAGTCATAGGGAATTGGTAGTGCTACGACTCTTCAATAAAAAAACCCATACGCTTCTGGGCATTGACATCAGCTCCACATCGGTGAAGCTGCTCGAGTTGAGCCGCCAGGGTGACCGTTACCGTGTCGAGTCCTACGCGGTCGAACCGTTGCCGGCCAACGCCGTGATCGAGAAGAACATCGCCGAGCTCGAGGGGGTCGGGCAGGCGTTGTCCCGGGTTTTGATCAAGGCCAAGACACCCACGCGCAGTGTGGCGGTGGCCGTGGCGGGTTCGGCAGTGATCACCAAGATCATCGAGATGGATGCGGGGCTTTCCGACGACGAGATGGAGAACCAGCTCAAGATCGAGGCGGACCAGTACATTCCTTATCCACTGGATGAAGTGGCCATCGATTTCGAGGTCGTGGGCGTGTCTGCGCGCAACAGCGAGCGGGTCGAGGTGCTGCTGGCGGCCTGTCGCAAGGAAAACGTCGAGGTTCGCGAGGCTGCGCTGGCGCTGGCGGGGCTGACGGCTCGGGTGGTCGATGTGGAAGCCTATGCGTTGGAGCGCGCCTTTGGCCTGCTCGCCACACAACTGGCGGCGTCCCAGGAGCGGTTGACCGTTGCGGTGATCGATATCGGCGCCACCATGACCACCCTGAGCGTGCTGCACAACGGACGCATCATCTATACCCGTGAGCAACTGTTCGGCGGTCGCCAACTCACCGAGGAAATCCAGCGGCGCTATGGCCTGACCCTCGAGCAGGCCGGCCTGGCAAAGAAGCAGGGCGGTTTGCCGGACGATTACCTCAGCGAAGTGCTGCAACCCTTTCGCGAGGCGTTGGTGCAGCAGGTTTCGCGGTCGCTGCAGTTTTTCTTCGCTTCGGGCCAGTACAGCGCGGTGGACCACATCCTGTTGGCCGGAGGCACGGCGTCAGTCGCCGGGTTGGATCGCCTGATCGAACAGCGCCTGAGCACGCCGACCCATGTGGCCAATCCGTTTTCCAACATGGCCCTGGGCAGCAAGGTCAATGCCGGTGCCCTGGCCAGTGACGCGCCGGCACTGATGATCGCTTGCGGGCTGGCCCTCAGGAGTTTCGACTGATGGCACGGATCAACCTTCTTCCCTGGCGCGAAGAGCTTCGTGAAGAACGCCGCAAACGCTTCCTGCTGGCATTGGTGGGGGCGCTGGTCGGCGCGGTGGGGGTGACCTTGATCGGCGTTCAGTACCTGCACAGTGCCATCAATCACCAACTGGCGCGCAATGGGCACATCACTGAGCAGATCGCGGTGCTGGACGAGCGCATCAAGCAAATCAGCGAGCTGAAAGCCCGTCGCCAACAACTGGTGGAGCGCATGCGCATCATCCAGGACCTACAAGGAAATCGGCCGGTCAGCGGACGCATCTTTGACCAATTGGTACGGACGTTGCCGGACGGGGTGTATTTCACCGAAGTGAAAATGGAAGACAAGACGCTCTCCATCAAGGGCGCCGCGGAATCCAACCACCGGGTCTCGGATCTGATGCGCAACCTGGACGCGTCGGATCTGTTCGACGCGCCCAGCCTGACGGAAGTCAAGGCCACGACCGCTGGCCAGCTCGACCAGGCCAACGTGTTCCAACTGACGGTCCGACAGACCCAGCCGGCCGACGCGGAGGACGCCCAATGAGGCCGGGGGAGTGGTTCGACGCGCTGCGCAAGGTCGACTTCCGTGACCTGGACACCAACAACGTCGGTTCCTGGCCGTTGCCGGTCAAATGGTTGGCCGGTGTCCTGCTGGTAGTCCTGGTCCTGGGGTTGGGCTATAACTTTGCCGTGAGCGACCTGGAGGATGAGTTGCAGCAGGTGCGCGAGGAAGAAAACACCCTCAAGGCGCAATTCGCGGGCAAGGCCCACATGGCCGCGAACCTGGAGCGCTATACCGAGCAGATGAAGCAAATGGAAACCTCCTTTGGTGTGCTGTTGCGGCAATTGCCCAGCGACACCGAAGTGCCTGGCCTGCTGGAAGACATCACCCGCACCGGCCTGGGCAGCGGCCTGGAGTTCGAGGAGATCAAGCTGCTGCCCGAAGTGACCCAGCCGTTCTACATCGAACTGCCGATCCAGATCACGGTGACCGGTGGCTACCATGACCTGGCGACATTCGTCAGCGGTGTTGCCGGGCTGCCCCGCATTGTCACGCTGCACGATTTTGACATTGCCCCCGCGGACCCCGAGTCGGGCTCGAAGCTACGCATGAGCATCCAGGCCAAGACCTATCGGTACAACGAGCAGGGGGCGCAGCCATGAAGCCGCTCCGCTGCATGGGCCTGCTGGCCGGGCTTGTTCTGCTGGCCGGCTGTAACAACGACAGTGGCTTCGAGGACCTGGACGCCTACATGAACGAGGTGCGGTTGCGCCCGCCCGGCAAGATCGAGCCGACGCCGACGTTCAAGCCAAACGAAACCTTCACCTACAGCGCGTCCGACCTGCGCAGCCCGTTCTCGCGGCAGGTCCGGGTGGATCAGGCCGAACGGCAAAAAGGTTCGCGCAATGTCCGGCCCGATCCGAACCGGGTCAAGCAGTACCTCGAAGGCTTCAACATCGAACAGTTTGAAATGGTCGGCACGATCGCCAATGCCAGTGGCTCCTATGCGCTGCTGCGCGGTGCGGGCGGGGTGCATCGGCTCAAGGTCGGTGACTATCTGGGGCGCAACGACGGGCGAATCGTCGCCGTCAGCGCCACCCAGGTCGATGTGGTCGAAATCGTTCCCGATGGCGAAGGTGCCTGGCTGGAGCGACCACGGACCATCCCTTTGAAAGAGCACTCAGTGGAACTCGAACAATGAACAGGATTTTTACAGCCCTCGGTGTTTCGCTATGGATAGCGCTGATGTCACCGACGGTGCTTGGGGCGAACCTGAAGGCGCTGGATGTTGCGGCTTTGCCGGGAGACCGGGTCGAGTTGAAGCTCTCTTTCGACGGGCCACCGCCAACGCCTCGTGGCTATACCACCGAACAACCGGCCCGGATTGCCCTGGACCTGCCTGGGGTGACCAGCCAGCTGGCGCGCAAGACCCAGGACCTGGGCAGCGGTAACGCACGCAGCGCCACCGTCGTCGAGGCGGGGGACCGCACCCGATTGATCATCGGCCTCACCCAATTGGTGCCATATAACGCTCGGGTCGAGGGCAACAATCTGTTCGTGGTGGTCGGTAAAGGCGCGGAGCCGAAAACGATTGCCCAGGCCCCACGCCCAGCAGCTGCCGGCGCGGTGCCCGCCAGGAGCAACGCACCGGTGGGCCGGGCCATTCGTGGCGTGGACTTCCAGCGCGGGACCCAGGGTGAAGGCAACGTGGTGATCGACCTGTCGGACCCGTCCATTGCGCCGGATATCCAGGAGCGGGAAGGCAAGATCATCCTCAACTTCGCCAGGACCCAACTGCCAGAACCATTGCGAGTGCGCCTGGACGTCAAGGACTTCGCCACCCCGGTGCAGTTCGTCAATGCCAGCGCCGGTTCCGACCGGGCCACCATCAGCATCGAGCCCGGCGGTACCTTCGATTACTCCACCTACCAGACCGACAACAAACTGACCGTCAGTGTCCGTCCGATGACAGTCGAGGACTTGCGCAAGCGCGACACCGACCGTGCCGCCTACAGCGGTGAAAAGCTGTCCCTGAACTTCCAGGACATCGAAGTGCGCTCGGTCCTGCAGCTGATTGCCGATTTCACCAACCTGAACCTGGTGGCAAGCGACACGGTGCAAGGGGGGATCACCTTGCGATTGCAGAATGTTCCCTGGGACCAGGCGTTGGATCTGGTCCTGAAGACCAAGGGGCTGGACAAGCGCAAGGTCGGCAACGTGTTGCTGGTAGCCCCCGCCGATGAGATTGCGGCTCGCGAGCGCCAGGAGTTGGAGTCCCAGAAACAGATTGCCGACCTGGCGCCGCTGCGGCGAGAGCTGTTGCAGGTCAACTATGCGAAGGCGGCGGACATCGCCAAGCTGTTCCAATCGGTGACCAGCGCCGAAGCGAAAGCCGATGAACGTGGCACGATCACGGTGGATGAGCGAACCAATAACATCATTGCCTACCAGACCCAGGATCGGCTCGACGAATTGCGTCGGATCGTGGCCCAGCTGGATATTCCGGTGCGCCAGGTGATGATCGAGGCCCGGATTGTCGAGGCCAACGTCGATTACGACAAAAGCCTGGGGGTGCGTTGGGGCGGCTCGGTGCAGAACCAGGGCAACTGGAACTCTTCGGGTGTGACCAACGGCAGCTCCACCACTATCGGCACGCCGGGCAGCACCAGCACCAACCAGCCGTTCGTCGACATGGGCGCGGCAGGCAATACGTCGGGTATCGGCATTGCGTTCATCACTGACAACGTACTGCTGGATCTGGAGCTGACGGCCATGGAGAAAACCGGCAACGGGGAAATCGTCTCCCAGCCCAAGGTGGTGACTTCGGACAAGGAGACCGCGAAAATCCTCAAGGGCACGGAAATTCCCTACCAGGAAGCCAGTTCCAGTGGCGCGACCTCGGTGTCGTTCAAGGAAGCCTCGCTGTCGCTGGAGGTAACCCCGCAGATCACGCCGGACAACCGCATCATCATGGAGGTCAAGGTCACCAAGGATGAACCGGACTACCTGAACAAGGTGCAGGAAGTACCACCGATCAAGAAGAACGAAGTCAACGCGAAGGTGCTGGTCAATGACGGCGAGACCATTGTGATTGGCGGGGTTTTCTCAAATACTCAGAGCAAGGTTGTAGATAAGGTGCCATTTCTTGGCGATGTGCCGTATCTTGGCCGCCTTTTCCGGCGTGATCTGGTTTCGGAGAAAAAATCCGAGCTGCTGGTATTCCTCACTCCGCGTATCATGAATAACCAGGCGATTGCTGTGAGTCGTTGATTCTGTGCGAAATTTGATTCTTGTTGGGCCGATGGGCGCTGGAAAAAGCACCATCGGCCGTTTGCTGGCCAAAGAGCTGCGCCTGCCGTTCAAAGATTCCGACAAGGAAATTGAATTGCGCACGGGCGCCAATATCCCGTGGATTTTCGACAAGGAAGGCGAACCAGGCTTTCGTGATCGCGAGCAGGCGATGATCGCCGAGCTGTGCGCATTCGAAGGCGTGGTGCTGGCCACCGGTGGCGGCGCCGTGATGCGCGAAGCCAACCGTCGGGAACTGCATGCCGGCGGACGGGTGGTCTATCTGCACGCCTCCGTCGAACAGCAGGTCGGTCGTACCGCCCGGGACCGCAACCGTCCGCTGTTGCGTACCGCCGATCCGGCCAAGACCCTGCGGGACCTGCTGGAGCTGCGTGATCCGCTGTACCGGGAAATCGCCGACCTGGTGGTGGAAACCGATGAGCGGCCGCCGAGGATGGTGGTGCTGGAGATTCTCGAACGTCTGCAGCAATTGCCTCCCCGTTAATGCACCACGGGAAATGCGCTATCCTCGCCGTCTCGTCGTTATCCGTCGGGGCGTGGCACATGGCCGCCGAGTGGCGTCATGGCAGGCACCGTGGACTTTTCGTTAATTGCAGGCAGGACGCCTGATTCCATCTTCACCGTGGGGACACATGCAGACACTAAAGGTCGACCTGGGCGAGCGCAGCTACCCGATTCACATTGGCGAAGGCTTGCTGGACCAGCCGCAACTGCTGGCGCCACATATCGCCGGGCGGCAAGTGGCGATCATCTCCAACGAAACCGTCGCCCCTTTGTATCTGGAGCGCTTGACCCGCAGTCTGTCAGCCTTTTCGGTCATTTCCGTGGTGTTGCCCGATGGCGAGGCGTTCAAGAACTGGGAAACCCTGCAACTGATCTTCGACGGCCTGCTGACCGCACGGCATGACCGGCGCACCACGGTGGTGGCCCTGGGCGGTGGCGTGATCGGCGACATGGCCGGTTTTGCCGCAGCCTGCTACCAGCGCGGCGTCGACTTCATCCAGATCCCCACCACCTTGCTGTCCCAGGTCGACTCGTCGGTGGGCGGCAAGACCGGGATCAACCATCCGCTGGGCAAGAACATGGTCGGCGCTTTCTATCAGCCCAACGTGGTGCTGATCGATACCGCTACCCTCAATACCTTGCCGGCCCGTGAGCTGTCCGCAGGGCTGGCGGAAGTCATCAAGTACGGGCTGATCTGCGACGAGCCGTTCCTGGGGTGGCTTGAAGACAACGTCGACCGCCTGCGGGAACTGGACCAGGCTGCCCTGACCTACGCGATCGAGCGCTCCTGCGCAGCCAAGGCCGCAGTGGTCGGTGCCGATGAACGTGAGTCGGGTGTACGGGCCACGCTCAACCTGGGCCACACCTTTGGACACGCCATCGAGACCCACATGGGGTATGGTGTCTGGCTACATGGCGAGGCGGTAGCGGCCGGTACGGTCATGGCCCTGGAAATGTCCGCGCGCCTGGGCTGGATCAGCGAGCAGGAGCGTGATCGCGGCATTCGTCTCTTCCAGCGCGCCGGGCTACCGGTGGTGCCTCCCGAGGAAATGACCGAGGCCGATTTTCTCGAACACATGGCAATCGACAAGAAAGTGATCGATGGTCGTCTGCGTCTGGTGCTGCTGCGCCGCATGGGCGAAGCGGTGGTGACCGACGATTATCCGAAAGAGGTTCTACAGGCCACGCTGGGCGCGGATTACCGCGCCTTGGCTCAGCTTAAAGGTTAATAAGATTCCGATGACTAGTTTGCATGCCGACGAGGCTTTCCTCGGCCATTTCCAATTGAGTCACGACCCCTTCGCTCCACGGGTCCCCGGCTTCAAATTCTTTCCGGCCCAGCGCAAGCCGGTATTGGGTCAGTTGCATCACCTGGCGCGCTACAGCCAATTGCTGCTGGTAGTGACCGGTCCCCAGGGCAGTGGCAAGACCTTGCTGCGCCAGGCCCTGGTGGCCAGCACCAACAAACAGTCGGTGCAAAGCGTGGTGGTCTCGGCCCGGGGTGCCGGTGATGCTGCCGGTGTGTTGCGCCAGGTCGCCCAGGCGTTGAACCTGGCCCAGGCCGAAGTGGGTGCGATTCTCGACCAGATCGTCCAGTTGGCGCTGACCGGGCAGGAAGTCTATCTGCTGGTGGATGACGCCGAGCAGCTCGACGAGTCGGCCCTGGAAGCCCTGCTGGCGCTGGCGGCCGGTGCGCCGGAGGGGCGCCCCCATGTGTTCCTGTTTGGCGAGTCGTCGTTGATCGCCGATCTGGAGCAGTTGGAGCTCGAGGAAGAGCGCTTCCATATCATCGAGCTGGCGCCCTACACCGAAGAAGAAACGCGTGAATACCTGGATCAACGTCTTGAAGGCGCTGGCCGGGGTATCGAACTTTTTACCGCCGATCAGATCTCTGAGATTCACGAAGGCTCCGGCGGTTGGCCTGGCAACATCAACCAGGTCGCTCGGGATGCCTTGATCGAAGTCATGATTGCCAGCCGCTCAGCGGTGAAGCGTCCAACTATGGGGTTCAACATGCCGAAGAAACACGTATTGGCGATTTCCGCCGTCGTCGTGGTCGCGGTCGTCGCCGCCTGGCTGATGCCGGGTCGCAACAAGGCGCCGACGACCGGCGCTCCAGCCAACGAACAGGCACAACTGCCCCTCGGCCAAGGGGCGCCGAAACCCAATGGTGGCGCGCCGGCGGTGGAATTTGCCGGCAGCACCCAGCCGATGCCGTTACCGTTGGTCGGCCAGTCGCAACCGGTCATGCGCGGGCCCCTGGCTGAAGCTGCCGGCGGAATCACCGAGGGTGACGATGGCGCGGCACCACCGATCGACGATGGCGACACGCCGCCGACCGTGACCACCACGGCACCGCCTGCGGGCGTGCCTGCTGGCCCGGCTCCGACACCCGCCCCCGCACCTGCTCCGGCCGCCAAGCCGACTCCGGCTCCGACCCAGGTAGCAACGGCCAAGCCTGCCCCGGCGCCGGCCGCCAAGCCGACGCCTGCCCCGGCCGCCAAGCCTGCTGCACCGGCCAAGGCCGCGGGTGGCAACTGGTACGCCGGCCAGGCACCGAGTAACTACGTCGTACAGATTCTCGGCACCAGCTCCGAAGCCACCGCGCAGAACTTCGTCAAGGAGCAGGGCGGCGAGTATCGTTATTTCAAGAAAGTCCTCAACGGCAAGCCGCTGTATGTGATCACTTACGGCAGCTTTGCCAACCGTGATGCAGCTGTTTCCGCTATCAAGGCCTTGCCAGCGAAGGTTCAGGCTGGTAAACCTTGGCCTCGCACTGTCGCCAGCGTCCAACAGGAACTGGCTGCAACTCGCTGAAGATTCGGCGGCCTTACCCAGGCCGCCTCTCCCGGCAACCTCAACATTTCCGCAAGAGCGAGCGACCTGTCAGGCCGCGCGCCTTGTGGTGTCTGCGTCACAGTAGCGTTTGAGTCGTAGCGGTCGAACCCAAAAAAGTTTTGACTAGCACAGCATATAGCTTTAAACCTTTCACAAATGCGACATGAATTTGCGGCGTTTCGTCGTCAAATTTGTGAGCGTCTGTGTCGGCATGTACAATGACCTCCCTTTTGCCCCCGCAAAGCTGGCGTACGTTCAGCGTGGAGTGCAAGCGGTTGAATTGAAAAGAAATTTGCCTCGATAAGAGGCAGCCTGGTGAGAAAGTGTCTATGAAAGCAGGTCTGTACCAACCAGATGAATTCAAGGATAACTGTGGTTTTGGCCTGATAGCCCATATGCAGGGCGAGCCCAGCCATACCCTTTTACAAACGGCCATTGAGGCCCTGACCTGCATGACCCACCGTGGTGGGATCAACGCCGACGGCAAGACCGGCGACGGCTGTGGCTTGCTGATTCAAAAGCCTGATGAGTTCCTGCGTGCCATTGCCCAGGAAACGTTTGGCGTCACCCTGCCCAAGCAGTACGCCGTGGGCATGGTGTTCTTCAACCAGGACCCGGTGAAGGCCCAGGCCGCTCGCGAGAACATGGACCGCGAGATCCTGGCCGCCGGCCTGCAGCTCGTCGGCTGGCGCAAAGTGCCGATCGATACCAGTGTTCTCGGTAGCCTGGCCCTGGCGCGCCTGCCGCAGATCGAACAGGTGTTCATCGCCGGCGAAGGCCTGAGCGATCAGGAAATGGCGATCAAGCTGTTCAGTTCCCGTCGTCGCTCGTCCGTGGCCAATGCCGCCGACACCGACCACTACATTTGCAGCTTTTCCAACAAGACCATCATCTATAAAGGCCTGATGATGCCGGCGGACCTCACCGCCTTCTATCCAGACCTGAGCGACGAGCGCCTGAAGACCGCGATCTGCGTGTTCCACCAGCGCTTCTCCACCAATACCCTGCCGAAATGGCCGTTGGCCCAGCCATTCCGTTTCCTCGCCCACAACGGCGAGATCAACACCATCACCGGCAACCGCAACTGGGCCCTGGCCCGTCGCACCAAGTTCGCCAACGACCTGATGCCGGACCTCGAAGAGCTCGGCCCGCTGGTCAACCGCGTGGGCTCGGACTCTTCGAGCATGGACAACATGCTCGAACTGATGGTGACCGGTGGCATCGACCTGTTCCGTGGCGTGCGCATGCTGGTTCCGCCGGCGTGGCAGAACGTCGAGACCATGGACCCGGACCTGCGGGCGTTCTACGAATACAACTCCATGCACATGGAGCCGTGGGACGGCCCGGCCGGTATCGTCATGACCGACGGCCGCTACGCCGTGTGTCTGCTGGACCGTAACGGTCTGCGCCCGGCGCGCTGGGTCACCACCACCAACGGTTTCATCACCCTGGCTTCGGAAATCGGCGTCTGGAACTACCAGCCCGAAGACGTCATCGCCAAGGGCCGCGTAGGCCCGGGCCAGATCTTTGCCGTGGACACCGAAACCGGCCAGATCCTTGACACCGATGCCATCGACAACCGCCTCAAGTCCCGTCATCCATACAAGCAATGGCTGCGCAAGAATGCCCTGCGTATCCAGGCGACCATGGAAGACAACGACCACGGCTCGGCTTTCTACGACGTCGACCAGCTCAAGCAGTACATGAAGATGTACCAGGTGACGTTCGAAGAGCGTGACCAGGTGCTGCGTCCGTTGGGCGAGCAGGGCTACGAAGCGGTCGGCTCCATGGGCGACGACACGCCGATGGCTGTGCTGTCGCAGCGCGTGCGCACGCCATACGACTATTTCCGTCAGCAGTTCGCCCAGGTGACCAACCCGCCAATCGACCCGCTGCGCGAAGCGATCGTGATGTCGTTGGAAATCTGTCTGGGCGCCGAGCGCAACATTTTCCAGGAGTCGCCGGAGCACGCCTCGCGGGTGATCCTCAGCTCGCCGGTCATTTCCCCGGCCAAGTGGCGCTCGCTGACCAACCTCGACCGTCCGGGGTTCGCGCGTCAGGTCATCGACCTGAACTACGACGAAAGCGTCGGCCTGGAAGCGGCCATCCGCAATGTGGCCGATCAGGCTGAAGAAGCCGCGCGCGCCGGGCGTACCCAGATCGTGCTCAGCGACCGTCACATCGCGCCGGGCAAGTTGCCGATCCACGCGTCGCTGGCCACCGGTGCGGTGCACCATCGCCTGACCGAAAAAGGTCTGCGCTGCGATTCCAACATCCTTGTCGAAACCGCTACCGCCCGTGATCCGCATCATTTCGCGGTGCTGATCGGTTTCGGTGCCTCGGCGGTGTATCCGTTCCTGGCCTACGAAGTGCTCGGCGACCTGATCCGTACCGGTGAAGTGCTGGGCGATCTCTACGAGGTGTTCAAGAACTACCGCAGGGGCATCACCAAGGGCCTGCTCAAGATCCTCTCGAAGATGGGCATCTCGACCATCGCCTCGTATCGCGGTGCGCAACTGTTCGAGGCCATCGGCCTGTCCGAAGAAGTCTGCGAGCTGAGCTTCCGTGGCGTGCCGAGCCGCATCAAGGGTGCGCGTTTCGTCGACATCGAAGCCGAACAGAAAGCCCTGGCCGCCGAAGCCTGGAGTCCGCGCAAGCCGATCCAGCAAGGCGGCCTGTTGAAGTTCGTCCATGGCGGCGAATACCACGCCTACAACCCGGACGTGGTGAATACCCTGCAAGCCGCCGTGCAGCAGGGCGACTACGGCAAGTTCAAGGAATATACGGCACTGGTGGACAACCGCCCGGTGTCGATGATCCGCGACCTGCTCAAGGTCAAGACCCTGGACACGCCGCTGGACATCAGCGAAGTGGAACCCCTGGAATCGGTGCTCAAGCGCTTCGACTCCGCCGGTATTTCCCTGGGCGCCTTGTCCCCGGAAGCCCACGAAGCCCTGGCCGAAGCCATGAACCGCCTCGGTGCGCGTTCCAACTCCGGCGAAGGTGGCGAAGATCCGGCGCGCTACGGCACCATCAAGAGCTCGAAAATCAAGCAGGTGGCCACGGGCCGCTTCGGTGTGACGCCGGAGTACCTGGTCAACGCCGAGGTGCTGCAGATCAAGGTTGCCCAGGGCGCCAAGCCCGGTGAAGGCGGCCAACTGCCCGGCGGCAAGGTCAACGGCCTGATCGCCAAGCTGCGCTACGCGGTTCCCGGCGTGACCCTGATTTCGCCACCGCCCCATCACGACATCTACTCGATCGAAGACTTGTCGCAACTGATCTTCGACCTCAAGCAGGTGAACCCGAAGGCACTGGTTTCGGTGAAGCTGGTCGCAGAGGCTGGCGTCGGCACCATCGCCGCCGGTGTGGCCAAGGCCTATGCTGACCTGATCACCATCTCCGGCTACGACGGCGGCACCGGTGCATCGCCGCTGACCTCGATCAAGTACGCCGGTGCGCCCTGGGAACTGGGCCTGGCTGAAACCCACCAGACCCTGCGCGGCAACGACTTGCGCGGCAAGGTCCGGGTGCAGACCGACGGTGGCCTGAAAACCGGCCTCGACGTGATCAAGGCGGCCATTCTGGGCGCCGAGAGCTTCGGTTTCGGCACCGCGCCGATGATCGCCCTGGGTTGCAAATACCTGCGCATCTGCCACCTGAACAACTGCGCCACCGGCGTGGCGACCCAGAACGAGAAGCTGCGCAAGGACCACTACATCGGTACTGTCGACATGGTGGTGAACTTCTTCACCTACGTGGCCGAAGAAACCCGTGAATGGCTGGCGAAACTGGGCGTGCGCTCGCTCGAAGCGCTGATCGGCCGTACCGATCTGCTGGACGTGATCGAGGGCCAGACCGCCAAGCAGCATCACCTGGACCTGACCCCGTTGCTGGGTAGCGATCTGATTCCGGCAGACAAGCCACAGTTCTGCCAGGTCGATCGCAACCCGCCGTTCGACAAGGGTGAGCTGGCCGAGAAGATGGTCGACATGGCCGCTTCAGCGATCAACGACCTGAGCGGGGCCGATTTCAGCCTGGATATCTGCAACTGCGACCGTTCCATCGGTGCGCGGATCTCCGGCGAAATCGCCCGCAAGCACGGCAACCAGGGCATGGCCCAGGCGCCGATCACGTTCCGCTTCAAGGGAACTGCCGGCCAGAGCTTTGGCGTCTGGAACGCTGGCGGCCTGAACATGTACCTGGAAGGCGATGCCAACGACTACGTGGGCAAAGGCATGACCGGCGGCAAGCTGGTCATCGTTCCGCCTAAGGGCAGCGTCTACAGGACCCAGGACAGTGCCATCATCGGCAACACCTGCCTCTACGGCGCCACGGGCGGCAAGCTGTTCGCCGCCGGCACCGCGGGCGAGCGTTTTGCCGTGCGTAACTCCGGGGCCCACACCGTGGTGGAAGGCACCGGGGATCACTGCTGCGAATACATGACCGGTGGTTTCGTCTGCGTATTGGGCAAGACCGGCTACAACTTCGGCTCTGGCATGACCGGTGGTTTCGCCTACGTGCTCGACCAGGACAACAGCTTCGTTGACCGGGTCAACCACGAGCTGGTGGAAATCCAGCGGATCAGCGGCGAGGCGATGGAAGCCTACCGCAGCCACCTGCAACGCGTGCTGAACGAGTACGTCGAGGAAACCGACAGCGAGTGGGGTCGTGAACTCGCGGAAAACCTCGATGACTACGTGCGTCGTTTCTGGCTGGTCAAGCCGAAGGCTGCCAACCTGAAGTCGTTGCTTTCCAGCACTCGTGCCAACCCGCAGTGATATGCGCCTGAAGAGTTTGATGAGGTTTTAACAATGGCTGAACGTCTGAATAACGACTTCCAGTTCATCGATGTCGGGCGCAAGGATCCGAAGAAGAAACTGTTGCGTCAACGCAAGAAAGAGTTCGTCGAGATCTACGAACCGTTCAAACCCCAGCAGTCGGCCGACCAGGCCCACCGCTGCCTGGGTTGCGGTAACCCGTACTGCGAATGGAAGTGCCCGGTGCACAACTTCATTCCCAACTGGCTGAAGCTGGTGGCCGAGGGCAACATCCTCCAGGCCGCCGAGCTGTCTCACCAGACCAATACCCTGCCGGAAGTCTGCGGCCGGGTCTGCCCGCAGGATCGCCTGTGCGAAGGCGCCTGCACCCTGAACGACGGTTTTGGCGCAGTGACCATCGGTTCGGTGGAGAAGTACATCACCGACACCGCGTTCGCCATGGGCTGGCGCCCGGACATGTCCAAGGTCAAGCCGACCGGCAAGCGGGTTGCCATCATCGGTGCCGGCCCGGCGGGCCTGGGCTGCGCCGACGTACTGGTGCGCGGCGGGGTGACCCCGGTGGTGTTCGACAAGAACCCGGAAATCGGTGGCCTGCTGACTTTCGGCATCCCCGAGTTCAAGTTGGAAAAGACCGTGCTGAGCAATCGTCGCGAAGTCTTCACCGGCATGGGCATCGAGTTCCGCCTGAACACCGAGGTGGGCAGGGACGTGACCATGGAGCAACTGCTCGAAGAATACGATGCCGTATTCATGGGCATGGGCACCTACACCTACATGAAGGGCGGCTTTGCCGGTGAGGATCTGCCGGGTGTTTACGACGCCCTGGATTTCCTGATCGCCAACGTCAATCGCAACCTGGGTTTTGAAAAGTCGCCGGAAGATTTCGTCGACATGAAGGGCAAGAAGGTGGTGGTGCTCGGCGGTGGCGACACGGCGATGGACTGCAACCGCACCTCGATCCGCCAGGGCGCCAAGTCGGTGACCTGTGCCTACCGTCGTGACGAAGCCAACATGCCCGGTTCGCGTAAAGAGGTGAAGAACGCCAAGGAAGAAGGCGTGAAGTTCCTCTACAACCGCCAGCCGATTGCCATCGTGGGTGAAGACAAGGTTGAAGGCGTGAAAGTGGTCGAGACCCGTCTCGGCGAGCCGGACGCCCGTGGCCGCCGCAGTCCCGAGCCGATTCCAGGCTCCGAAGAGATCATCCCGGCCGACGCCGTGGTCATCGCCTTCGGCTTCCGTCCAAGCCCGGCGCCCTGGTTCGAGCAGTTCAGCATCCAGACCGACAGCCAGGGCCGCGTCGTGGCCCCGGAACAAGGCCAGTACAAGCACCAGACCAGTAACCCGAAGATCTTCGCCGGTGGCGACATGGTCCGCGGTTCCGACCTGGTGGTGACGGCGATCTTCGAAGGCCGCAATGCGGCTGAAGGGATCCTGGATTATCTGCAAGTCTGACCAGGCGACACACAACCCTGTGGGAGCAAGCTTTTGTGGGAGCAAAGCTTGCTCGCGATCCAGGCGCCGCGTACTCAAGAGACCGCGGTGTTCTCATCGCGGGCAAGCCTTGCTCCCACAAAAGCTGCTTCCACAGTTGTTTTGTGGCGTTGCTGGATTTATGCGGCACCGCGACAAATTGCCCCGATAGATAAAAGGCACGGCTCTTGCCGTGCCTTTTGCGTCGAGCTCTGAGAAAATGCCCGCACTTTTTTTCCGGATGCCGACATGACTGCCCTGAAGAACGACCGTTTCCTTCGCGCCCTGCTCAAGCAACCCGTAGACGTTACCCCGGTATGGATGATGCGCCAGGCCGGCCGCTACCTGCCGGAGTACCGCGCCAGTCGCGCCAAGGCCGGCGACTTCATGAGCCTGTGCATGAACCCCCAGTTCGCCTGCGAAGTGACGATGCAGCCGCTGGATCGCTACCCGCAACTTGACGCGGCCATCCTGTTCTCCGACATCCTCACCATTCCCGATGCCATGGGCCAGGGTCTGTACTTCGAGACCGGCGAAGGTCCGCGCTTCAAGAAGGTCGTCAGCACCCTGGCCGACATCGAAGCGCTGCCGATTCCCGACCCGCAGAAAGACCTGGGCTACGTCATGGACGCGGTCAGCACCATCCGCCGCGAGCTCAACGGCCGCGTGCCGCTGATCGGTTTCTCCGGTAGCCCGTGGACGCTGGCCACCTATATGGTCGAAGGTGGCTCGTCGAAGGACTTCCGCAAGACCAAGGCCATGCTCTACGACAACCCGCAAGCCATGCACCTGTTGCTGGACAAGCTGGCGCAGTCGGTGACGGCCTACCTCAACGGTCAGATCATGGCCGGTGCGCAAGCGGTGCAGATCTTCGATACCTGGGGCGGCAACCTGTCGGCGGCGGCGTACCAGGAGTTTTCCCTGGCCTACATGCGCAAGATTGTCAGCGGCCTGATCCGTGAACATGACGGGCGCCAGGTCCCGGTGATTCTGTTCACCAAGAACGGCGGCCTGTGGCTGGAAAGCATCGCCGATGCCGGTGCTGATGCCCTGGGCCTGGACTGGACCTGCGACATTGGCAACGCCCGCGAACGGGTCGGTCATAAGGTCGCGCTGCAAGGCAACATGGACCCGACCGTGCTCTACGCCAAACCCGAAGCCATCCGTACTGAAGTCGGGCGTATCCTCGCCAGCTATGGCAAGGGCAGCGGCCATGTGTTCAACCTCGGCCATGGCATTACCCCGGAAGTCGATCCGGAACATGCCGGTGCATTCCTGCGGGCGGTGCATGAGTTGTCGGCGCAATATCACGACTAGGGCCTACGCGGATCCCACTAAAGCAGCCTGTCCGACCCCGCGTCGGACAGGCTTTTTTGTGTGCGCTGTTTATCTTTTCAACATCAACTAACCGGTTGTTTGGGCAGGCGTGTTTGTTGTTTATGTCGGCTAATGTCTTATGTGTAAGAAATTTCTTTCGTCATGTAAGAAAAATGGATTCAGAGATCCTTCCTTCTACCTAGAGAGATTTACCCTACATAGCAAATTTTAAGTTTTCGATAAGGTTCGGCGCTTGAGAGGTACGGCGCCGAGCACTCCTGCGTGCCTTTCAAGATGACGGTGATACGTCTTCCCCAATCTCGAATGACTAGCCTGGAACTTATATGAAAAACAACTTCAACAAGAGCACAGTATTGACGGGGTGTGCTTCCTCCTTAGTTCTCTTGTCGACCTTGATGGTGTCCCAGGGAACGCTTGCCCATGGCTTCCTTGAAGTACCGCCTTCGCGCGCTCTGTTGTGCCAGAGAGGTGAAAACAAGAATTGCGGTGGCGCGCAATTCGAGCCCCAGAGCACGGGTGAAACCTTCAAGGGGTTCCCCAACGGAGCGGGTGGTGCTCCCCTGCAAGGGCCCTTCGACGGAAAAATTGCCAGCGGTGGGCATCCGCTGTTTTCCGCCCTTGATGCGCAGTCGGCCACGCGCTGGCAACTGACCGAGATCCGCGACCGCAACATCGCCTTCCAATGGCAATACACCGCCGTGCACCCGGCGACCCGGCATGAGTACTTCATTACCCGCGATGGCTGGAACCCGAACGAAGCGCTCAAGCGTGCTTCGTTCGACAGTACGCCGTTCTGCACCGTGGATGGCGGCAACCAGACCCCGAAACCGGGTGCCAGGCACAACTGCGTCATACCCGACAGCAAGACGGGACATCATGTGATCCTGGCGGTCTGGACGGTGGGTGACACCGACAATGCGTTCTACGACCCGGCGGATGTGAACATCCTGGCTGAAGCCGCGCTGCCGGGCGGTTGGTCGCCGGTGGGCAGTATTGCGTCGTCGACCCCGTTGCTGGTGGGGGACAAGGTCAAGGCGCGGGCGTTCTCCGCCACCGGCGAAAATCACCCCTACAGCGTGACTGTCGGCATTGACTCCGCCGAGGAAGGCAGGCCTGAGAACTGGTCGTTCAAACTGGCCGAAGCCATCAACAAGGCCCATCCCCTGATTCGCGCAGGTATTCGCGACGATGAGGGCAATATCACCCCGGTCCGCGGCAGCAACAACCTCTATGCCCAGAAAGAAAGCGGCGTGAGCCGGTATGAAGTGCAACTGGACATGCAGGAAGACGCTGGCGCGAGCATGACGATTGCTTCCCTGCAGCCGGAATATGTACTCGACAAGGGTCGCGTCAACATGACGTTCGCGGCGCAGACGAACCGCCGGATGAACCTTGAAGCCACATTGCTCGATGAGAAGAACAAGCCGGTCGGTGTCGTGAGCCAATCCGCAGGTGAAGGCAATATCGGGCTGAGCATGGACGTGCGCAGTGCCCCGGGCGCCCACACCCTGGCGCTGGTAGGCACCACTGAGGACGGGCGGACCACTCGCCAGGACACTCGCAGTGTCAACCTGACCGGTGAGGGCGCAGACGTCGAATACGACTTCGTGTTCCCTGAAAACCTCGGTGAATACAGCGCCGGTACGAAGGTGTTGCAGCCCAAGACCAACGAGGTCTTCGAGTGCAAGCCGTTCCCCGCGTCCGGCTATTGCAAGCAATACAGCCCGACGGCGAATGGCTTCGAGCCCGGTGTCGGTGCTTCCTGGCAAAGCGCCTGGGACAAGTTGTAAGTCCTGAGAGGACGGCGCCAGGCAATCCGTAGGGGTTGCCCGGCGTCTTCAAGCGAGAGCGCGGTGATGCATTCAAATTACTCCTTCGCACGGCACGTGGTGTGGCTCGTGCCGCTGCTGCATGGCGTATTTCTGGCCGGGCAGGAGTCGCGTTTTCGCCAGGCATTGGGCCGTGAAGTGCCGGTGGTTGCCGAGTCGCCGGCCGCTCCGGTTGACCGCTCGCCCAACGTCCAGGCCGTGGCGACCGTGCTCGGCCTCACACCCGCAGGCGCCCACGCGCCCAGCGCCGAGCCGATGACCTTGCAAGCCAGTTTTGTCGTCGCCCAGGGCCTGTCGCGGGCGTTGCTGGCTGACGCTGCGGGTGCGCGCATTTACCGGGTGGGCGAGCGTTTGCCCAGTGGCAGCGTGCTGCGCCGGGTGGAAGCCGATCATGTGACGTTGTGGCGCAACGGGCGTGAAGAACGGCTGGCCCTGAAGCAAGAGGCAAAGCCCTGGCTGCACCGGGTGGGGCGCGAAGATGAGCGCCCTGCAACAGCCCATTCCTCGCAATACATACGCCCGGTGGCCGGGCATTCAGAGTGATCGAATTCATGAACAGCGTTATCCGCAGCCGTGTATCCCACGCCTTGCTCTGTCTTTCCGTGTCCTGCCCACTGATGTTTGCCGACATGGCACGGGCCGAGGAGGCGCGTTGGCAACTGGCGATGAACAATGCCGAGTTGCGTGACGTGGTCGAAGAGATATCCGCGATCCTGGGCAAGACCGTGGTGCTCGATCCCAGGGTGTCGGGGCGGATCTCCGTCATGTCCCGCGAGGCGTTGGATCGTGAAGGCGTGCGTCGGTTGTTCTATTCGGTACTCGATGCCCACAACTTCACCGTGATCGATGAAGGCGAGCGGATCCTGATCACCCCGGTCGCCGATGCCAGGACCCGGGCCGGCGCCGGCGAGACCAGGGACCCAGCGCCATCACAGTTCGTAACCCGGGTCATCGACTTGCAGTCGAGCATTGCCGCTGATGTTGCAGGACTGATCCGCCCCCTGGTATCGAGTGGTGGCTACATCGGGCCTTCGGTTTCCTCCAACGCGCTGGTGGTGACCGACACGGCCGCCAATGTGCAGCGCATCAGCCGGGTCGCGCAACAGCTGGACTCGGGACACAACCGCAATCATGTGGTGGTGCAGTTGCGTCATGCCAGGGCCGGGGATATCGCGTCGATCCTGGAAGCATCCGGCAGCAAGCGCGAGGGCGACACTGCAGGCTCGGTGATCGCCGACACGCGGGGCAATCGCCTGGTGATCATCGGCGCACCGCGGGTGCGCCAACGCCTGGCCGAACTGGCCCGGACCCTGGACGTTCCGGCCTCCGCGGCCGAGGACAATGCACGGGTCATCCGCTTGCGCCACAGCGATGCCAAGCAACTGGCCGAGGTGCTGGAAGGCGTCGGGCAAGACAAGAAGGCCCCAGCGGCCCAGGCCGGCCTGCGAGAAAGCGCTTCCGCCAACACGTTCATGATCAAGGCCGACGAAAGCCAGAATGCCCTGGTGTTGGTCGCCGAGCCGGCCCAGGTCCGCACCATCGAGAATATCGTCCGGGAGCTGGACCAGCCCCGGGCCCAGGTGCTCATCCACGCCGCCATCGTTGAAATTTCCGGAGACATTGCCGAAGCGCTGGGGGTGCAGTGGGGGATCAAGAGTGGCAGCGCGGCGGGGGTCATCAGTTTTTCGGGAACCAACACGCCGATCATCGGCGAGCTGAACCCCAAGGACGTCGATGGCGTGCTCCTGCGGTTGGGCGGCGATCGCTTCAGTGCACTGATCTCGGCCCTGGCGAGCAATACCCGCAGCAACCTGCTCTCCACTCCCAGCCTGCTGACTCTGGATAACCAGGAAGCGGAGATCATTGTCGGCAAGAACGTGCCGTTCAAGACCGGCTCCTACGCCACCAACAGCAGCGGCGCGGACAATCCCTTTACCACGGTGGAGCGCAAGGACGTCGGCATCAGCCTCAAGATCAAGCCCTACATCAACCAGGGTTCCTCCTTGCGCCTTGAGGTCCAGCAGGAAGTCTCGGACATTGCCCCGTCTGTTGCCGGCGTGGATTCCTCGGACCTGATCACCAACAAGCGTGCCCTGAAGAGCACGATCCTGGCGGACGACGGCGAGATCATCGTGATCGGCGGCCTGATCCGCGACGATGTCCGTTCCCAGGAAAGCGGTGTGCCGCTGTTACGCAGCATTCCGTACCTGGGCGCACTGTTTCGCTGGACCCGCGACACCCAGACCAAGAGCAACCTGATGGTGTTCCTGCGGCCCACCATCGTGCGCGGCAAGGAAGACCTGGCGGATGTCAGCCGCCAGCGCTACGACGCGCTCCGGGAGCTGAGCAAGCCGGGCTCGCGGCAGAACAATTCGCTGTTGCTGCCGCGAGACGCTCGCCAGTTGTTCGAGCCTTCCCTGGAGGCGTCGTCGGCAGATCCGTTGCCGCAGAATCGAGGTGACCTGTGAACGAGTCCCTGGCCCCGTTGCCCTTCGGTTTTGCCCGGCGCCACGGCGTGCTGCTGGACGGCGAAGGGGCTGCCGTGAGCCTGGTGATGCGCTGTGATGCGCCGCTGACTGCGCTGGCGGAGGTTCGTCGCCTATGTGGCCGGGAACTGCCGATCCAGGTGCTGGAGCCGGCGCAATTCGCGACGCGTCTGGCCTGTGTCTATCGCCAGGGCCAGAGCGCTGCCGAACAGGTGGCTCAAGGGCTGGACGAGGAACTGGACTTGCTCAGCCTGGCCGATCAACTGCCACAGACCGCCGACTTGCTGGAGCAGCAGGGCGATGCGCCGATCATCCGGTTGATCAACGCGTTGCTCAGCGAAGCGGTGCGCGAACAGGCGTCGGACGTGCACCTGGAAACGTACGAGCAATACCTGTCGGTCCGCATGCGGGTCGACGGCCAACTGCGGGAAATGCTGCGTCCACGCCGTGAGCTGGCCAGCCTGCTGGTATCGCGGATCAAGGTCATGGCACACCTGGATATCGCTGAAAAACGAGTCCCCCAAGACGGTCGGATGGCGTTGCGGCTGGCCGGGCATGAGGTCGATGTACGGGTCTCGACCCTGCCGTCGGCCCATGGCGAGCGAGTGGTGTTGCGCCTGCTCGACAAGCAGGCCGGACGCCTGGATCTGCCGCGCCTGGGCCTGCCGGACGACACCCTGGCGAGCCTGCGTCGGTTGCTCGCCAAACCCCACGGTATCGTGTTGGTGACCGGCCCCACGGGCTCGGGGAAAACCACCAGCCTGTACGCGGCGCTCAGCAGCCTCAACGACCAGAGCCGCAACATCCTCACCGTCGAAGACCCGATCGAATATCACTTGCCGGGCATCGGCCAGATGCCGGTCAACCCGAAGGTCGACATGACCTTCGCCCGTGGCTTGCGAGCCATTTTGCGCCAGGACCCGGACGTGGTGATGGTGGGCGAGATCCGTGATCGCGAGACGGCGGAAATCGCAGTCCAGGCCTCCCTGACCGGTCACCTGGTGTTGTCGACCCTGCATACCAACAGCGCCGTCGGCGCGATCACGCGGTTGGTGGACATGGGCGTGGATGCCTATCTGCTGGCCTCGTCCCTGGCCGGCATCGTCGCGCAAAGGTTGTTGCGGGCCCTGTGTCCGTCCTGCAAGACCTCCTATGTAGCCGACGCCGCCACCTGTCGGCGGCTCGGGCTCGAGGCCGATGTCGGGCCCCGGCTGTTCAGGGCCCGGGGGTGCGATGAATGCCAGGCAGGTTACCGCGGGCGTTTCGGTATTTATGAGCTGGTCAGTGTCAGCAGCCCGCTGTCGCAACTGATTCATCAGGGGGCTACTGAACAGGCGCTGGCGTTCGAGGCGCGCAAGACCTCCCGCAGCCTGTTCCAGGACGGGCGTCAGCGGGTCCTGGAAGGCCTGACCAGTGTCGATGAACTGCTGCGCATCACCCAGGAGGATTAGTGCGATGCCGACTTTCGACTATCGGGCCGAAGACGCCCAAGGGCGGCGCTGCAAGGGGCGCGTGGAGGCCGACAGCGCCCGTCATGCCCGTCAGTTATTGCGCGAACGCGGATTGCTGCCTTGGGAGCTGCGCGAGGGCGAGGCGCAAGCCACCCTGGGTGCCCGCTTCGTCGGGGGGCGCCTGAGTCCGGCCGACCTGGCGTTGTTGACGTTGCAGCTCTCCACGCTGATCCAGGCTGGGCTCCCCCTCGAAGAATCCCTGCGGGCCGTGGCGCAACAGAGCCAGAAACGTCGCGTCGTCCACCTGCTGTCAGCGGTGCGCACTCGGGTCATGGAAGGTCACGCGTTGGCCACGGCACTGAAAGCGTTTCCCCAGGCATTTCCCGAACTGTTCTGCGCCACCGTCGCGGCGGGCGAACAGTCCGGTCACCTTGGTCAGGTGCTGGAGCAACTGGCGACTTACACCCAGGCGCGTCAGGCGTCTCGTCAACGCATTCAATTGGCGCTGGTGTACCCGCTGATCCTGCTGCTGGCCTGCGTTGCGATTGTCGCTTTCCTGCTGGGCTATGTGGTGCCGGATGTGGTGAAGATTTTCATCGACAGTGGCCAGCGGTTGCCCTGGCTCACCCAGGCGCTGATCGCGGTGAGCGATGGGGTGCGCCGCTATGGGGCGCTGATGCTCGTGGTCCTGGCCGGTGGGCTCGGGCTGTGGCGCTGGAGCCTGCGCCAGCCGCTGTGGCGCCTGCGCTGGCATCGCCTGCTGCTCAGGCTGCCGCTATTGGGCGACGTTTTGCGGGCGATGGAAGCCGCCCGATTCGCCAGCACCCTGGCGATTCTGAGCCAAAGCGCCGTGCCCCTGGTCGAGGCCCTGCACATCGCCGCGCAGGTCATCGGCAACCTGACCATCCGTGCCCGCATGGCCGATGTTGCCCGTTCGGTGCGCGAGGGCGGAACCCTGACCCGAGGCCTGGAACTCGGCGGCGATATTCCGCCGCTGATGTTGCACATGATCGCCAGCGGTGAACGGGTCGGCGAACTGGACCGCATGCTGGCCCGTGCCGCCGAACAACAGGAGGCCAGCCTCGCGGCGCGGATTGCGCTGGTGGTGAGCCTTTTCGAACCGGCCATGTTGGTGGTGATGGGCGGCGTTGTGCTGCTGATCGTCATGGCCATTCTCCTGCCTATCTTGAGCCTCAACCAATTGGTGAATTGATCGATGAAACTACAAAGCAACCGGCCCGCACGCCTGCAACGCGGCTTTACGCTGATCGAAATCATGGTGGTGGTGGTCATCATCGGCGTGCTAGGCGCCATGGTGGTGCCGCAGTTCATGAGCCGTCCCGATCAAGCCAAGATCACGGCCGCCCGCACCGATATCCAGGCGATTTCCACGGCGCTGGAAATGTACCGGCTCGACAATTTCCATTACCCCTCGACCCGGCAGGGCCTCGATGCACTGAGTAAACGTCCGTCTGGCACACCTGCGGCAAGAAACTGGAACCCACAGGGCTATCTGAAAAGCCTGCCGATCGATCCCTGGGGCACGCCTTATCAGTACCTCAATCCTGGTCTCAAGACCGCCGATGGCAGCTACGACCTGTACTCGCTGGGTGCCGATGGCGAGCCGGGCGGCGACGGCACGGCGGCCGACATCGGCAACTGGGGCGAATGAGCATGGGCCGTCGCTGCAGGGGGTTCACGTTGCTTGAACTGATGGTCGTCATTGTCTTGATCGGGGTCTTGGTGGGTATGGTCAGCCTCGCCATCGGGCCGAGCCCGGCGCGTGAGGCCCGGCAGCAAGCCCAGGACTTCGTCCGTGTGGTGCAGCAGTTGCGCGAGCGGGCGGTGCTGGATGGGTTGGAATACGGTGTGCGGGTACAGCCTCGCGGCTATCAGGCCGTGCGACTCGACGTCGGCGATTGGACCGCGGTGGCGCCCATGCAGCGGTTACCTGAAGGCATCACGCTGGGGCTGGAGCAGGACGGTCATGCCTGGGTCCTCGACGAGACGCCAGGCGCACCGCAATTGCTGATGCTCAGCAGCGATGAGATCAGCCCGTTCAGGTTGCTGGTGAAAGTCGCCGGCCAGCGTATCGCGCGGGTGTCGAGCGATGGTCTGGCGGAGCTGTCGATTGATGAGTGAGTTGCGCAGACCGGCCGCTTGCAAGGGATTTACCTTGCTGGAGGTCATGATCGCCCTGACGATTTTTGCGACGGTGGCAGCGGCAGCGCTGTCGGCCAGCCAGTTCGTGCTCAGGCAAAGTGTCGCGCTCGAGGACCGCCTGTTCGGCGCCTGGCTGGCCGACAACCAGTTGAGCGAGCTGCGCCTGCAAGCCGCCGCTGCGCCGGGCCGCCAGCACCTGACCCGATCCATGGATCGTCGCGACTGGACCTTGCAACAGCGTATCGCCGCGGCCCGCGACCCGCGTCTGCTTCAAGTCGAGATCCAGGTCAGCCGCGCCGACGGCTCGTCCGCCCTACACCAAGTGACCGGGTGGATCCGCAACCGTCATGAATAGACAGTCGGGGTTCACCTTATTGGAACTGGTCATTGCCATCGCCCTCTTTGCGTTGCTCGGCCTCGCCGGTTGGCGGCTGTTCGACGCCGTCGTGCGTACTCAGCAAGGGGCCGGTCAGCATGAGCGGGAAATCAGGGCCTTGCAGCGTGCCGTGGGCGTGATCGAGCGCGATGCGTGGCAAGCCGTGGCCGGGTCTGTCGTGCTCGCGCCGGGGCACCTGCAATTGCAGCGCAGCCACTGGCGCAATCCACTGGACCAGCCCCGCAGCGAACGACAGACGGTGAGTTATCGGCTCGAAGGTGCAGCGTTGTGGCGCGACAGCTTTGGCGAGGGAACGGCCACCCTGCAGCGGCAGAAACTGCTCGATGATGTCCGCAGCCTGAGTTGGCGCCTGTTTGATTCGCAACGGGGTTGGCACGGCGAAGCCGCGGGCGACGGCTGGCCGCTGGCATTGGAACTGAACGTGTCGACGGGGCGCTTCGAACAGATCCGTCGGGTCCTGCTGTTGCCGGGAGCGTTGCCATGACGCATCAACGCGGGGTGGCATTGATCAGTATGCTGTTGGTGTTGAGCCTGGCGTTGTTGCTGGTCGGTGGAATGTTGCGCAGCCATCGCCTGTTGTTGCACAGCAGCGCGCAGCAGCTGCAACAGGTCCAATTGCGCCAATTGGGCCTGGCCGCCGAGGCCTGGGCGCGCGCCGTGCTGGAAGACAGCGTGGATACCCAGGCCGGGCCCGTCGACCTGAGCCAGGACTGGGCCCGGCTGGCGCTTGCCCTGGCGCTGGATGACACCGGAGTCGACGTTGATATCGAAGACCTGTCCGGGCGTCTGAACCTCAATCCATTGTTGGCCCGCGGGCAGATCGATCAAGTGACCTTGGGACGGTGGGCCCGGTTGCTCACCCTGCTGGATTTACCGGCGCTGTCGTTGCCCCAGGTCGGAGCCGTCCAGGAATTGAGTCAGTTGCGTCTGTTGCCCGGTATCGACGGTCAGACCCTGCAACGCCTGGAACCGTGGGTGGCAGTGCTGCCCATGGACGCGCAACTGAATATCAACACCGCACCGCAGCGTGTCCTGATGGCCTTGGACGGCATGAACGCCGGCGCTGCAGACGCCGTGATAGCGCGGCGTGCCGACACCCCCTACGCCAGTGTCCAGGCGTTCACTGGCGACCCATTGTTGTCCGGCCTGGGCCTGAGCAGCCATGGTCTGGGCGTGAGCAGCCGCTGGTTCCGGATCACCGTGAACGTGACTCAAGCGAACCGCCACCTGCGCTTGGCCTCGGACATCGAACGTGATCCGGTGACTGGACTCTGGAGTGTTCGCCAGCGCCGTTTTTTACCCATCAGCCCCAGTGAGCTTCCTTGATGAAAACCTGGCTTTACCTGACCGCCGAAGGCATGGGTGCCCCGTGCGCCAATTGGCGTTGCTGTGTGTGGTCGCCCTCGGGTGAACGCCGCTGCCTGCCTTTGCACGAAGCCGCTCGCGAGTTGAGCGGGCGGGTCGTCGATGTGCTGTTGCCGATGGAAATGTGCAGCTGGATGCGTAGCGATCCCTGGCCCTCTCGACGCCAACCCCGACCCCAGGCCCTGGCATTCGCTATCGAAGAGCAACTGAGCGAGAGCCTGGAGGCGCTGCACATCGGCATCGGTTTACGGGACCGTCAGCAGCGCTATCCGCTGCTGGTGATTCAGCGGGCCCGATTCCAGGCTCTGCTGGCGTTGCTCGACGCCCATGGCATTGATGCCCGGGCGATCCATGTCGATGCTGAGCTGATCGCTGAGGACAAGGCTTTCGGGGTGCGCTGGTTTGGTCGCTGGCTGCTGGGTGGAGCGCTACCGGCGCGGATGGCGCTGTCGGTCCAAGCCTTGGCAGCGCTTAAGCCGAATCTGTCCGGGGACATCCACTGGCTGGACGAGGCGACTGACCGCCCCGGCATCGACGAGTGGTTGCTGAGCACCGAGGGACATCCCATCAACCTGTTGCAGGGTGAATTCCGGCGGCGGCGTCAGCGTCTACCCTGGCGCGGTTCGGCGATGGCCGTGCTGGGCATGTTTGCGCTGACCTGGGCGTTCGATGAAGCCCGCATCGGCTTTCTGCACAATGAAACCCGACGCCTGTATGCGCAAGGCGAGCAGCAATTCAGGTCGCTCTATCCCGGGCAGGATCCCAGCGTTGACCTGGCGGCGCAGTTCCAGGCATTGCAGCAGCGTCGCGGTCAAAACCAGGTCACCCAGGTCGGTCGGCTGGCCCGCCTGACTGAACAGGTGGTTGGCGCCAGTCATGTCGAGGTGCAGCAGATCGAGTACCGAGAGCACGAAGGCTGGAAAATCCAACTGACCGCCAACAGCTTCATCGAGCTTGAGCAACTGCGTGAACGCGGGCAGCAAAACGGCCTGCCCATTACCTTGGGCAGCGCCAGCAAGCAGAACAACCGGGTACAGGCGACCCTCACCCTGGAGGACAGTTGATGAGTCTCAGTGGATGGACGCGCCTGAAGCAGGCCTGGGCAAGCATGTCTGGCCGCGAGCAACGGTTGTTGCTGGGCCTCGCCGGGGTAGTCCTGGTGGGGGTGGGTTATGCCTCGATCTGGCAACCTACCCGCCAACGCCTGGAGATAGCTGAGCGGCAGTATCGCCAACAGGCACAATTGAATGCACGGATCCAGCGCGCCGAACCCGACCGGGATACGAGCACCGCTCTGCGCCCGTTGTCGGTGCGGGTCAACGACAGTGCGACAGCGGCGGGCTTAGAAATAGTCGAGATGGAGATCGAGGGCGATTCGTTACGGCTCACCGTCACTGGCGATGCCAATCCGCTGCTCCATTGGCTGGATCGCCACGAACGGGACGGTGCGGCTGTGCGATCGTTGGCCTTGGAAGCGCGCGATGGGATGTTGGAAGCGCGGGTGGTGTTGCGTCAGTGATTAGCTGGACATGTGCCTGATGCCAGTCAGTTGGAAATCAAACGGCGCAAACCCTGTGGGAGCGAAGCTTGCTCGCGATGGGGCAGACCAACCGACATTGTTGCTGGCTGACTTACCGCAATCGCGAGCAAGCTTTACTCCCACAGGTGGTGTTCAGACCGGCATGTTTCCTGGCAACACCGGCAATTTCGCCAGTTTTACCGCCACCGACAACGCCACCAGCAGCAGCGCGCCAATGAACAGGCCGACACCGTTCCATCCACCCAGGTGCCAGGCCACGCCGCCGGCGGTGCCGGCCACGCTCGAACCGGCGTAATAGCTGAACAGATAAAGCGATGATGCCTGGCCCTTGGCGGTGAGGGCACGGCGGCCGATCCAACTGCTGGCGACCGAGTGGGCCCCGAAGAAGCCGAACGTGAAGACCAGCATGCCAGGGATCACCAGCGTCAGGGGCGTCGCCATGGTCAGTGCGAGACCGGCCAGCATCAAGGCAATGGTGGCCCAGAGCATCTTGCGTCGGCCGAGCTTGTCCGCCAGTGCGCCGACTTTGGCCGAGCTGTAGATGCCCGACAAGTACACCACCGACAGCAGGCCAACGAAGGCCTGATCCAGGTGATAAGGCTCGGCCAGCAGGCGGTAGCCGATGTAGTTGAACAGCGTCACGAAGGCGCCCATCAGCACGAAGGCTTCGAGAAACAGCAACGGCAAGCCAGCATCGCGAAAGTGCCGGGTGAAGCCGTCCAGCAAGCTGCGTGGATGCAGTGAGCGTGGGCGGAAATTGCGCGACTCGGGCAGGATCCTCCAGAACACCGCCGCGGCGATCAGGGCCAGGCCGCCAATCACCAGCATCGCGGTGTGCCAGCTGACAAAGTCGATCAGCACGCCGGTGATCAAGCGCCCGCACATGCCACCGATGGCGTTGCCGGCGATGTACAGTCCCATCGCCAGGCCGATGTGCTTGGGATGGATCTCTTCACTCAGGTAGGTCATCGCGACGGCGGCCAATCCGCTCAACGACAGCCCCACCAGGGCCCGGAGCAGCAGGACGCCATGCCAGGTCGGCATCATGGCGCTGGCCACGGTGCACAGTGCGGCGGCGAACAGTGCGGTGACCATCACCGACTTGCGGCCGATGCGGTCGGAAATCGGCCCGGTGATCAACAGGCCGACGGCGAGCAGGCCGGTCGCCACCGACAGGATCAGGCTGCTTTGCGCCGCATTGACGGAAAATTCCCTGGACAGCAATGGCATCATCGGCTGCACGCAATACAACAGGGCAAAGGTTGCGAAGCCACCGCAGAACAGCGCCAGTACCGTGCGCATGAACATCGGCGTGCCTTTTTCTATGTAGATGTCCTTCAATTCGGTAACGACGGCGTCCTGCACGCGGGAGGGGATTTCATGGGCCAGTGGCGCGACAGCAGTTTTCACGATGGACCTCGCAAGAGCACGATCAGGCAGGCAATGAAAAAAAGCATATAGCTGACTAACGTTTCTATCCAATATATTGTTCGACCTGTTTAAGACGTTTAGCGACCTATTGGATGGCCCATGGAACTGCGTCACTTGCGTTACTTCATCGCCGTGGCCGAGGAACTGCATTTCGGCCGCGCCGCGCTGGCTTTGGGTATTTCCCAGCCGCCCCTGAGCCAGCAGATCCAGGCGCTGGAGCAGGAGATCGGCGCGCGCTTGTTCGAACGCACCAATCGTCGGGTCGAGTTGAGCGAAGCCGGGCGGCTGTTCCTCGAAGAGGCGCGGCGGGTACTGGCCCAGGTCGACAAGGCCGCCGACGTGGCGCGTCGCGCCCAACAAGGGGAACTGGGTGAACTGAAGATCGGCTTCACCTCTTCGGCGCCGTTCAATTCCACCATTCCCCAGGCGATCTTTTCGTTTCGCCAGCGGTTCCCGGCCGTGCACTTGAACCTGCGGGAGATGAGCAGTACCCAGGTGGCCGATGCGTTGCTGGACGAAACGATCGAGATCGGCATCATGCGGCCCCTGCCGCTGCCCGATGCCTTGAGCGAAATCGAGCTCAGCCGCGAACCGCTGGTGGCGGTGCTCAGTGCCAAGCACCCGCTGGCCAAGAGCAGTGACGAGGGATTGTTTCTCTCGGCACTGGCCCAGGAGCCGTTCGTGTTCTTCCCCCGTAGCTACGGCAGTGGCCTCTATGCACAACTGCTGAGCCTGGCCCGTGACGCCGGCTTCAGCCCCCACTTTGCCCAGGAAGCCGGCGAAGCCATGACCATCATCGGCCTGGTGGCGGCAGGGCTGGGGGTTTCGGTATTGCCGGCGTCTTACCAGCGGATACGGGTCGATGGCGTGGTCTACCGGCCATTGCTCGACCCGGCGGCGGTGTCGGCGGTGTGGTTGGTGCAGCGTAAGGACCAGCGTTCGCCGATGGCGAAGGCGTTTGTGGAGTTATTGGCTAAAAATACCGGTATTTCCGGTTCTGAAAGGACGGCTTGAAAAAGGCCGCCTTTGGGCTAATGCCGATCAGTTAAGCCACAACCCTGTGGGAGCAAAGCTTGCTCGCGATTGCGGTAAGTCAGTCAGCAACAATGTTGACTGATCTGTCGCTATCGCGAGCAAGCTTTGCTCCCACAGGGTTTGTGCCGTTTGATCCTTAACTGACTGGCATTACGCCTCTTGGCGCCCTTTTTCTTAGCCTTCCCAAACCGTCGCAGGGCCATTGGCGTGGTAGTCGTAGAACCCTCGGAGTATCCAGCTATCGCCCTCGCGTTCAAACGCGGCGCGCCATGCGCCTTTGCCACCGCCCGGGGTCAGTTGGGCCATGGTGTACCAGTAATATCGGTTGCTCTTCTTGGTGGTTACCCTTCCCGCGCGAATATCTTCGGTGATGACTCGGACCCTGGTTTTCGCCGCCTCAGAGAAGCTGGCGTAGGACATCTGGGCTTCGGCCAATGGGCTGGTGGTGACGGTGAACTTGTCCGGTGCCGGCGATGGAGTGGGTAGAACCGCAGGGGTGACGGTGGACGGTGTACCTTCCACTTTGTGGGTTCGAGCCTGGGTCACGATCTCGATATCGAACGGTTCGTAGTTGGCCAGTGTACGGCTGAAGTCCGTGATGTCTTCCCCAGTGAGCAGCATGACGTTGCGTTGTGTCCGCCCTTTGTTGGCAATGATATAGGGCACTCGATTGTTTCTGATTTCCGTCAGCAGTCCGGGTTTGTGCCTGCGCAGCTTCTCTTCCCGCAGGGCTGTAATCAACTCGTTATAGTATTCCTCCGAGGCCGTGTATTTTTCCCGGGCTGCCTTTGTTTCCGGATCATTTCCGGGGAATCGCGCCTGCGTCGTGGCATCCAGTCTGGCTTCCACGGCATCCAACATGTCCCGGGTGTCCTTGGCTATTTTGTTCATGGCCGCCTTCTTCCTCCCGCCTGGGGAGGTGAAGGCCATGAATACCGCGCCGGTAATGTTGTCCGTTATAACCGTTGTGTTGACCTTGATCCGGTCTTCGGTAAAGAACATGTTTCTGTGCGCGAGTATCGTGTCGTATATTTTTATTTTTTGCGTCTCGCTCAGGTCAATGTTGGACACGTTTGCTTCGATGTCTCGACTACTGAGGAGGACGATGCTCCATGTATTCATCTTGTCCAATAGTTGCATCTGAATGGCTTTGCGCCTGGACAGGTCGCCCCGCCCCCAGGTCAAGTCATCTATTCGTGCGCGGTAAGCGTTGATGTCGGCCGCACCGACATCCGCCATGCTCTCGCGCAGTATGCGTTCGGACAGCGCTTCAGGCATGGAGTCGAAGATGGCTTTTGCGGTGCTGATCGCTTCATAGGAGGGGTAGCGGTTCATCACCAGCACGCCCTCCACCAAGGCATCGCAGGTGCGTTGTCGTGGGGTTTCCGGGGGGCGACTGAACAGGCTCTGGAGTGCGCCACCTCCGTGTAACCGATGTCGCTCCTCAATGCGCCAACGGTCATTTTCCCACGTGACCGTTCGCTGGTTCGAGCGGTTGTCCGGTGCGTAGATGATCCGTTCGCCAGCCTGGATCGCCGTTTTGTAATAGCCGTTCCCAAGCTTCAGGTAACCCTGCCCGTCGGCGCCCCTGTACCGGTGGCGTCCCTCGGCGATCAACCCATGCCCGTTGAAGCCTTTGAGCCGATAGTGTTCCAGCTCTGGATCCGGCATGCGGGGGAGGGAGGACAGGGCCGGGCGTGCCTGTTTCCGACGGCGTCCCGCGCGGGCCATGATCAGGTCCTGCCCGGCTTCGGCGATGACCTCTCCCAACCCGCCGATGAAATCAGTGGCCCATTGACGGACGCTGCCGCCCTCATCATCGATCGCGGATACCGCGGCACCGCCCGCCATGGTCGGCAGGATCGCGCGGCCCAATATGCCGCCCAACCGGCCCACCGGGAACATCGACATGGCGCCCGTGAGCAGCATGACGGCGTTTCGGCGCCCTTCCTGTGCGGACGCGCTGTCGCGTTCGGCATTGGTCACCGTGAGCATTTCCGCGGTTTTCATCCCGTGGGTGATCTGCGTTTCGTGCAGCACCTTGAACAGGTCCGCTTCCACCACCGGCGAGGCGATTTTCTTTGCGAAGTCATTTTGTGCCCGGTCCTTGGTCCAGGCGAAGACGGAACGCGTAACCTTCCTGATCTTCTCCTCGAGCGTCAGGTCCTCCGACATCGGCACCAGGCTGGCTAGCTGCTCGGCCTGTTCCAGCAGCGGCAGGTGCGAGATCAGCCAGCGAGCCATCTGCGGTGTGGCGGTGAGGGTCTGCACCAGGGCGGCTTCCAAGGTTCGGCTGTTGGCCGCATCCACGTCGCGAAACGTCTTGCCGTCCGGTGCCCCTGGTGTGTACAGCGTCAGCGAGGGGCGGCTCGCCAGGGCCTTGACCCCAAACGCCAGTATTTCTTTCAGTACGCTATTGCCCCAGTGCAGTTGACGGACCACCACTTCGTGCCCGCCAACCTTGACGCGTCCTGCCGCCACGGGGCTGTCCAGTGCCGCCAGTACCAGTTTCAGCCCGGTATTGTCGCGGTCGAGTCTCAGGTCGCCGGAGATATGGGCGGCCCAAACCTGGGCTCGCATCTGTTGTGCTTTCAAGGCCATCCATTGCGCCTGGGTTTGCCGGGCTACAACTTGCAGCTCGGTCGGCAACCGGGCGCCGACATTGGCCCTTTCGATGACCTCGACAATCTGCGCGAAACTCAGCGGCCCTTCTATGGCGGGCCGAGGGGCATTGCGTTCATCCAGGGTCAGGTTGGACATCGCCCACTCTGTCAGGGAGCGGCGGTCGTCGATGATCCCTCTGACGCTGCCTTGGGATATTCCGGACCCAAACGGTGACCCGCCCGTGGGGGCATGTGGATCGACCAATTGCTTCCTGATGCTCAGTGACACGTCTTCAGGATCGACCGGCGGGTATTTCTCGCGGATGACACCGGCCAACAAGGTGCGGGTCCGGGCATGCAGGGCATCCGGGGTGGCCAGCGTCACGGGGTCTGGTGCCGGGACCGTTTCCACCAGGGTTGTCTGCACCGCCTGGGTCGCCTCCCACCACGCCAGACGGTCGCCACCGGTGACGTGGGGGTTGGCGTGCAACCAGTCATCGAGTTTTTTCAGGCTAAGCCGCAGTTCACGTTCATCCAGGGCGGCAGCCAGATCCAGTCGATTGCCCAATTCCGCCATTGCATCCAGCCTGCTCATCCAGACGTCGATCTCCTCCGCTTCCGCAGGGCCATTGAGAAAAACGTTGCCGACGGCGTTCCTTTGCGCCGTCCGCAGTTCGCTGACCAGGCGGACGAGAAAGTGCTCGGCAATCGGTGCCGTTTCGATCTCGCCTCCGGGTTCGCCGTCTTCCAGCAGGTTGGCCTTGAGTGCTGCAAGATCCTCGTGAATGTGCAGCGGTTCGCCCGGGCGGTACAGCACCGCGCCACCCGACTCGCTGACGTTGTCATGTTGGGTCAGCACCACGGCCATGGGGACCGGCACGCTGACAGCCCACCCTGGCGGGATCAGGCTCAGGCTATGGAGCCGGGCCGCTGGTATTCCGGGAATTGCCCACGAGACGCCGCGTCTGGCGCCAACAAGGCGCGCTCCACCAAGGCCTTGTGCATCGCCGGGCGCAACGTGCCGTCCAGCTTGTGGAGGTCGGCCTGGGCCTTGAGCTGTACGGCCCATTCATCGGCCAGCCAGATGCTGACGCTACGGCCCTGGCTGAAATCGGCGGGTCCGGCCCAGAAGTCGTCCAATGCCTGGGTCAACAGTTGTGTGCACGAGTCGGGCGTGATGCTCAGCAACTGCTTGAGTTCTTGCTTGGCGTCACTGCTGTTCAGGGCAGCGGGCATATCCTTGGCGTACTTCTGATGAGTGACGAGGTCAATGTTGCCTGGTTCGTCGAGGAACTCGCGGACATTCAACCTACCCGCAATCGCTTGCCAGAAAAGCGTGTCGAGGCGGGTCGTGGTCCCTTCCTTTCGCCTGCACACGAATATTTCCTTGGCGGTGACGTTGCCAGGCAGGGCGGGGAAGGTTCTGTTGAACCAGTTATCCAGATACTCCTCCAGCACCTTCGAGGCACGTGGGACGGCGTCGTTCAGGCGGATCATTCGTTGCTGCGAGGTTTCCAGCAGGCTGATCAGCGGGGAATCCGGGTTTGTCGGGCTATCAGTCCGTGAGGGGGTGTTTTCCAACATGTGCTCTTCCTGAGAAATTTTCGGAAGAACAACCTATTGAAGATGGACGATGACTGGGTGGTAGATAGATACCGCACGTGGCGGTGTCGGGCGGGGTAGGAGGGACAGTGGCCCCTCAAGAAACCTGTACCGGATACATATCCCTTGTGGGAGCCGAGCTTGCTCGCGATAGTGGTGGATCAGTTGGCATCGCTGTCGACTGTCCTGCCGCCATCGCGAGCAGGCTCGCTCCCACAGTGGAGTATCAGTGAGCCAAACGCCTGCGCCTGGTACAGAACTTTTGTGGGAGCGAGCCTGCTCGCGATGGCGGCGGGCCGGGCGGCATCAATGCCCGAGGGCTTATTGCACCTTCGACAGATCCCCCTTCAATGCAACGCCTGCCATGATCGCGCCGGCATGGCATTCATAGGTCGCAGGGTCTTTGCGCTCGTTGCTCTTGTAGAAGCTGACGATATTGGTCACGGCGTTGGCGCCTGCATTCTTGGCTGCCTGGTGCAGGCTGATCAGCGCCGATTGCAGCACCCATTCGCAGGCTACTTCGTCGGATTTGTTGAAGGCGTTGGTTTTCTTGTTAGTCACCGCCCCGGGGCTGACCACGGTGACGTTACCGGCCGGTTTGTTGCCCGCCAGGTAGAATTTCACGCTGCCGTCGATCTTGCCGGTGCGGATGGCTTCGGCGACGACCTTGTCGAAAGGCAGGTACAGCGCGGTATCACGGGCCTGGCTGAGAGTCGGCAGGGTGCTGAGCAACAGGGCGGCGGTAACGGCGATTTTCTTCAGCGACATCAGGGTCTCCTTGACCAGAGGAACGGGCGTCAGTGCCAGCGACGGAAGATCAACGAAGTGTTGACCCCGCCAAAGGCGAAGTTGTTGTTCATCACGTACTCGTTGCTCATCGACCGAAACTCGTTGCGCAGATAATCGAGCTGGCCGCATTGAGGGTCGACTTCGTCGAGATTGCAGGTATGTACATACCGGTCGCGGTTCATCATCTCGATGCTGAACCAGGACTCCAGTGCCCCGCAGGCGCCCAAGGTATGGCCCAGGAAGCTTTTCTGCGAACTGATGGGCATGCGTTCACCGAACAGGCTGCTGGTGGCGAGGGTTTCGGCAATGTCGCCCTGTTCGGTGGCGGTGCCGTGCCCGTTGACGTAGCCGATGGCGGAGGGTTCGAGGCCCGCATCTTCCAGGGCCAGCTCCATGGCCCGGCGCATGGTGACCAGCTCGGGACGGGTAGCATGCTGGCCATCGGCGTTGCTGCCGAAGCCGACGATTTCGGCGTGGATTCGCGCACCGCGGGCCAGGGCATGTTCCAGCTCTTCAAGGACCAGCATGCCGGCACCTTCGCCGATCACCAGGCCATCACGGCCCTTGTCGTAAGGGCGTGGGCTGGTCTGTGGTGCATCGTTCTTCAGGCTGGTGGCGTAGAGCGCGTCGAAGACCATCGCTTCGGTCGGGCACAGTTCCTCCGCGCCACCGGCAATCATCAAAGGCAGGCGCCCGAACTTGATCGCCTCGTACGCGTAGCCGATGCCATGGCTGCCACTGGTGCAAGCGCTGGAGGTGGGGATCATCCGCCCGGTAAGCCCGAAGAAAATGCTGATATTGGCCGCCGTGGTATGAGGCATCATCCGCACATAGGAGTTGGCGTTCAGGCCTTCGGCCACGCTGTTGAGCAGCATGTTGCCGAACGCCTTGACCTCGTCGGTGCTGCCGGTCGACGAGCCGCAGGATACGCCCATGCGTCCGTCCTTGATCGACTCGTCACCCAACAGGCCGGCGTCGGCCAGGGCTTGTTCCGCCGCGGCGACCGCCAGCCGCGAGACCCGGCCCATGCTGCGCAGTTGCTTGCGTGTCCAGTGGGCCGGGACCTTGAAATTATCGATGGGGCCGGCCAGGCGGGTGTTCAGCTCAGTGAATCGGTCCCACTCGTCCATGCGCCGGATGCCGCTGCGGTTGGCGGCGAAGTTGGCGGCGATGGTCTCCCAATCGCTGCCCACGGAGGTGATGCCGGCCATGCCGGTGACGACAACGCGCTTCATCAGCACAAGCCTCCGTTGACGGCCAGGACCTGCCGGGTGATATAGCCGGCTTCGGCGGACATCAGAAAGTTCACCGCGCTGGCCACTTCTTCCGGCGTGCCCATGCGCTGGGCGGGAATCATTTTCATCAGTTCTTCCACGGGGACGTTTTCATCGAGCATGGCGGTGTCGATCAGCCCTGGCGCGACGCAATTGACGGTAATCTTGCGCTTGCCGAGTTCGATTGCCAACGCCTTGGCCGCCCCGATCAGTCCGGCCTTCGAGGCGCTGTAATTGACCTGGCCACGGTTGCCGATCAACCCCGACACCGAGGTGATGCAGACGATTCGTCCGGCGGCGCGACGACGGATCATCGGCATCATCACCGGATGCAGCACGTTGTAGAAGCCGTCGAGGTTGGTGCGCATCACCGCGTCCCAGTCTTCTTCACTCAGGGCTGGAAACGCACCGTCGCGGGTCAGACCTGCATTGAGCACCACGCCATAGTAGGCGCCGTGGGTTTCGACGTCGGCCTCGAGAATGGCCTTGCAGGCGGCACGGTCGGACACGTCGAACTGCAGGACCCGGGCCTGGCGACCGAGGGCCTGGATCTCGGCCTGGACGGCATCGGCCTCAGCACGGCCGCTGCGGCAGTGCAGTACGATGTCATGCCCGGCCTGGGCCAGGCGCAGGGCGATGGCGCGGCCGATGCCACGGCTGGAGCCGGTGACCAATACGGATTCAGTCATGGCTGGTTTCCTGTTGCGGATGGTTCATGGAGGTAGTGGGCGGACTTGGGTGGACGGAACACGTTCAACCGGGCTGTGGCATGTATGCCGGGCGCTTCGATATGGCACTCGAACACACCCATGCCGTTGTCGTCTTCCAGCGAGCGCATACCGCGGATGTCCAGCTCGGTACCGACTGGAAAACAGTCGACGTTGCATTCGAACTTACGGGTGCCGAGCAAAAAGCCCAGCTCAACGGCGTCGCCACGTCGGCGCGCATGGCAACCGGCAAACGCGGCGACGCTCTGGGCCATTAACTCGATGCCGACCCAGGCCGGCAGGCCACCGTCGTCACGGTTGAACAATCCCCCGGGTTTGACGATGGCGTGGGTATGGATCTGCTCATCATCGAATGCCACGACGCGATCGATGAGAATCATGTCGCCTGCGTGGGGCAGCAGTTCGGCGAGTGGCCAGTCAATCATGGGGCATCTCCGATAATCAGGCTGACGTTGTTGCCGCCGAAGGCAAACGAATTGCTCATCAGGCGACGGGGGGCGGTCGGATTCAGGCAGCTGTCGGCGCGGGTCCAGGCCAAGGCCGGCAGGTCGGGATCGGCCTGACCGTCCCAGACATGAGGCGGCAGAGCCCCGGTGGGGTTTTCGGCGCTCAGGCTCAACCAGCAGAAGGCCGCTTCCAACGCTCCGGCCGCACCCAGGGTGTGGCCGGTCATGGGCTTGGTGGATGAACACGGCACCCCCTGCGGAAACAGGCCGGCCACCGCATGGCTTTCCATGGCGTCGTTGTGTTGCGTGGCGGTGCCGTGCAGGTTCAGGTAGTCGATCTGGCTGGCCTCGAGACCTGCGCAGAGCAAGGCTTTTTCCATGGCTTGGCGAGCGCCGCGACCGCTGGGCTCCGGGGCGGAAATATGATGGGCATCGGAGCTGGCGCCATCGCCGAGCAAGGCAATCGGCGTTCCATTACCTGGTGTCTTGCTCATCAGAAACAGCACGGCCGCCTCGCCGATGTTGATGCCGTTGCGGTTTACTGAAAACGGATTGCAGCGCTCGTTCGACACCGCTTCCAGCGCCGAAAAACCGTTGAGGGTCAGCTTGCACAGGCTGTCCACCCCGCCGCAGAGCACCGCATCGCACAGGCCCAGGTCGAGCAGACGCCGGGCGCTCATCAAGGCACGGGCGCTGGAGGTGCAGGCGGTGGAAATCACATAGGACGGACCACTCAGGCCGAGCCAGTCGGAGAGGAAATTGGCCGGCGCGCTGAGTTCCTGCTGCTGGTAGTCGTAGCCGTCCGGGAAGCGCTGTTCGCGCAGGTAATGGGCGATGCCCTGACTGGCCTCGTCGATACCCGAGGTGCTGGTGCCCAGGACTATGCCGATGCGCGCACGGCCATAGGCCTGGATGGCCCGGTCGATCTCGGGCCGGATCTGCAACCCGGCCTCCAGCAGCAACTGATTGTTGCGGCTGCCATGGGCGGCCAGGGTCTCGGGGATGCGAGCCAGTTCACCTGTTACCGAAGCAACCGGCAAGGCGCGCTCGGCCACCCACCCGGCTTCGATACGCAGGCCCGAGCAATCGCCGGCGAACAGGTTGCGCGCCACTTCATGTTTATCGCGGCCCAGGGCACAGATCACGCCGAGGGCATTCAAATAGGCGGTCATGGAGTGCTCTCGGTCAGCGGCGTGATGCGGTAGTGGAGGCCTTGGGGCAGGCTCAGTTGGAAATCCAGCGGCTGCTTGTAGCGCACCTGCCAGCGGGAATCCAGGGTTCGTTGCGCGGTCTGTTGCCGGGCGGTCGGATAATTGCCGGACAGCTCGGTTTCAGGGGTCAGGGCGAACAGCAGCGCGGCGAATAGCTCCCGGGCTTCGGCGTTGGGGGGCAGCAGGCCGTCGGCTTGCCACTGGCCATCGACCAGGCGTTGGCGGGCCAGGGGAATACCCAGCGGGTCCATCATCGACCAGCGAATGCCGGCGTCTTCGCGCTGGATCACCAGCAGCCAGTCCTGGCGCTGCCCGGCCAATTGGCGCTCGATGTGCAATTGCAGCGGCAGCGCCAGGGTGGGGGTGTGCTGGGGCAGTGGCGCATGACTGGCGCAGGCTCCGAGCAGCAACAGGCAGCCGACCAGCAGGCCATTGAGGCAGGCGCGGATCATTTGCCAACTCCTTCGACGGGCTTGCGGGCCACGACGTTGACCAGGGTTTCTTTCCGCTCGCCGAACGGCCTGGGGCGGCGCAGGCCAAAACGTTCCAACAGACCGAAGTCCCTGGCGCGGCTCCACCACAGATAGGGATAGGACACGTTGTCGGCTTCGAAGCGGAACCCTTGCTGGCGGATCATCTCCAGGTATTGCGCGGCACTTTTCTGTACGTGCATGGGATGACGGAACAGCCAGCGGATGACCCAGGTATCGATGTAGGCCTCGGTGGATTCGGCGAACATCAGGTAGCCGCCGGGCTTGAGCACGCGATAGAACTCGGCCAGGGCCTTTTCCTGCTCCACCAGGTGATGGAAGGTATGGTGACAGAACAACAGGTCGACGCTGGCGTCCGGTACCGCCAAGGTTGCGCAATCGCTGCCGATCAGTTCCACGGTCATGCCCTGACGGGCCGCTTCTTCGGCGCTCAACGCCAGGCTATGGGGATCGGCATCGACCCCGATCAAGCGCTGTGGCGCGAACACCTGGCGCAGGTACTGGAACGATTTGCCCTGGCCGCAACCGGCGTCCAGCAGCACCGGGTCGGTGGGCAACGGCGTGCTGAACAGGCTGTGCAGGTCGTTGATCGCCACGCGCAGCACATGGTGCTGCCAGGTGCGGCTGCGCAGGAACCAGAAGCCGAAGCGGGTTTCTTCGACGTAGTTGTCGCTCAGGTAGTTCATCTCACTCATGGGCCGGGCTCGCACAGATTTCCGAGAGCATGCGCAGGCGTCGCTTGGGTTCGCTGACGAACGGGTTGCGTTGATCCCAGGCATACCCTGCCAGGATCGAGCTGATCATGCGGCGGATGTCGGAAGAACCTTCGGTATAGAAGATCACGTCCTGGAAGGTGCCGGCGTACCAGCCCTCGACGTAGCAGCGGAAGGTGTCGACGCCACGCTTGAGCGGTTCGGCGAACTCGCTTTGCCAGTCCACGCTTTCACCTTGCAGCTGACGATGCAATACGCCGGCCGCCATGCTTGCCGAGCGCATGGCGATGGTCACGCCGGAGGAAAACACCGGGTCGAGAAATTCCGCGGCGTTGCCCAGCAGGGCGAAGCCTTGGCCATGCAAGGTTTTGACATTGGCCGAGTAGCCGCCGATGGTCCGTGCCGGGGTATCCCACACGGCGTTGTCCAACACTCGGGCGAGGCTTGGAGTCTCGTCGATGAACCCCCGCAGGCAGGCGTCGAGGTCGTCGGTGCGGCCGGCAAAATGCTCTGCCGCCGCGACCACACCAACCGAGCAGCGCCCGTCACTGAACGGAATGGTCCAGAACCAGATATCGCGTTGGGTCGGGTGGGTGGTGATGAGGATTTTCTCCCGGTCGAAGGCCGGGGTATCGATGCGGTCCTCGACATGGGTGAATACGGCCTGGCGCACCGGGAAGTTCGACGGTGCCTCAAGGTCCAGCAAGCGTGGCAGGACTCGACCATAGCCGCTGGCGTCGAGGACGAACTGGGCCTCGATCCGGTACTCGCTGCCGTCCTCGCGCCGAACGCCCAGTTGCGGTTTGGCAAGGTTGAAGTCGACGCTGGCGATGGCTTCGCCATAACGGATCTCCACCCCTTGCAAGGCGGCTTGATCGGCCAGCAGCTTGTCGAAGTCGGCGCGCTGTACCTGGAAGGTGGTGGGCTTGCCTTCGCTGAAGGTGTCGCCGAAATCGAAGGCGCTGTAGCGTTCGCCCCAGGCGAAAGCGGCCCCGTTCTTGCGCTGGAAACCTGCGCTATTTACCGCGTCGAGCATGCCGGCCTCTTCGACGAAGTCCAGGCAGTGGGACAGCAGGCTCTCGCCGATGGAGAACCGGGGAAAATGCTGGCGTTCGATGACCAGCACATCGTGTCCCTTGCGCTTGAGCAGTGCCGCCGCGATGGCGCCAGACGGCCCTGCGCCGATGATGACGACCTGGCGACGTTCCATTTCAATTGCAGACATTTGGACTCCTTGCCAAGGCAGCGATGTTCGAGTGAGAGTGGTGCGTAATCGTCATTGGGCGGGTTCCAGCACGGGTGGTGCATGCTCCTGGTGCCCGGCCCACGGCGCCAGCATGAAGCTGAACGCCAGCCCCAGGCTCACCGCCAGGCCAAAATTGCTCACTGCCGGCGTACTGGAAAGCGCCAGCAGGCCGAACGACAGCCAAGTAGTGACCGCCGCGAGCAGGGTGCCCAGCAGGCTCACCGCAGCACCGCCGATCTGCTCGCGCATCAGGATCGCGTAATCGACGCCGATGGCCGTCACCAGCAGCAGCCCGAACAGGCTGAACAGGGTCAACGGCTGCCCCAGCCAGCCCAGGCTCGCCAGGCTGCACAGCGCGGCGAGCAGCGGCAGGGCCACGATCCGCAGGGCTGCCCAGACGCCGAACGGCCAGATCAACAGCAGTACGATCAGCACGCAAGAGGCCAGTTTCAGCTCGGCGGCGCTGATCTGCGTGGCGGCGAACACCCGATTCAGATCGCCCAGGCGGTCCACCAACTGCACGCCGGGCAGATCCACCGCCTGCAAGCGCAGCAGCGCGGCGTCGTTCAAACCCTGCAAGCTGATCATGGCAGCCACGCCTTGCTCGGTCGGGCCGAGCCAGAGCATGCGATATGGCTCGGCCAACGGACCGGTCAGCGCGGCATCGATGTCTTTCACCGGCAAGGCCTGTAGTTGGGTCAGCTCTGCCTGCAAGGCGGCGACCGGCACGCCCAGGTCCAGCAGCGGTTGCCAGAACGCCGGGAGCCGGGCCAGGGCTTCACGGACTTTCTGCTGTTCGGCCGGCGGGCTGACCAGTTGGTTCAGTGACAGGTAGCCCTGGAGTTTTTCCAGGCCGACCAACTGGTCCAGCCGCTCGTTGAGGGCGGTCTGGCGTTCCAGCAGTTGGGATTGATTGTCGGCGCGAATCAGGAAGAACTGGCTGGTGGGTTGGAAACCGGTGATGCGGGCGATATCGCGGGCCTCGTCGGTCAGATGCTGGGGCGTGCCGATCCATTGGCGGATGTCGTTTTTCGTGCTCAGGTGCCAAAGCCCTCCGGCGCAGAAGATCAGCAGCAGCGCCAGCAGGATTGGCGTGGGAACCCGCGCCAGCAGTGCTTCGCGGACCTTGAGCAGTTGTTCGCAGAAGCGCAGCGGCCACTGGGCAGGACGCAGGTCCGTGCCCTTGAGCAGCGCCGGCAGCAGGCAAACCGCGGTCAGGTAGGCGCCGACCAGCCCGGCGGCGGAAAATACCGCGATCTGGGTCAGGGCCGGGAAGGGTGTCCAGGCCAGGGCCAGGTAGCCGATGCAGGTGGTCGCCAGGCTCAGGCTCAGCCCCGGCAAGGTCAGGCGCAGGGCTGGCCAACTGCGCCACGGCTTGAGGCTCCAGCTCTTGGACAGGTAGTGCAGCGGATAGTCCACCGCTACGCCGATCAGGCTCGAGCCCAGCACCAGGGTCATGACATGCATGCGCCCGAACAGTGCCACGCAGGCCACCGCGCCAAACAGCATGCCGACCAGTACCGGCATGAACGCGAGCCATACCCGCAGGCGTCGGAAGGCCAGCAACAGCAGCAGCAGAATACCCACTGTCGCGCCACCGCCAACCCAGGTGATTTCCTTTGATGCCTGTTGCTGGCCGCTGGCGGCGTACAGCAAGCCACTGGCCGCTAACAGTTGCCCTTGGGCCTGGCCTGCCTGGTCGCGGCTGCGTTGCAGCAGATCGGCCACTTGCAGCGGCAGGTTCATGTCGAAGGCGTTGCCTTGGGTGCGGGCCCGTAGCATCACCCAGCTTTTGCCATCGGCATCGGCAATCAATGCACCGCTGCCTACGTCCAGCTGTATCGCGCCGCGTTGGGGCTGGCTGTTCTGGATACGCCCGGTCAGGCCAAGCCAGTCATCCTGGCTCGGTACCAGGCTGAAGCCGCTGAACGGGTCGAACAGCGCCTGTACCCGCTGCTGGATGAACGCCTGGGGCTGGTCGATCAATTGCTGGCGGTCCGTGGCCGAGAGCATCGCCAGCCGTCCGTTCAGCAGTTGCGTGCGCAGCGCCGGCAAATCGGCTTGCAGCGTCCACTGCACCTTATCGAACAGGCCGCTGGCCTGCCATTGCTCGCCAAGGGTTTGCGCCAGGGCGATGGCTTGCTGACGGTCGGCGTGACCGACCAGCACCAGCACCTCGCGATTCAGCGGCTCCTGCATGCGTTGCTCAGCCACAAGCTCCAGGGCATCGGGGGACGTGCCCGGCACCAGTTCCATGAGGTTGACCGACAGTGGCGCACCGTTGCGCCACTGCCAACCGGCGAGCGCCAGCACCGCCAGCAGCAGTATCAGGAACAGCCGTGGCAACCTGCGTTCACTCGGCAAAGTCGTGTCGCTCCGCTTCGCTCAAGGGTTGCGTGGCGACGCTGTCCTGCATGCGCAGCACCGTGCTGTCGCCCTGGGTTTCAAGCAGCTCGATGCGCTGCACCAGTTCGCCACCGTCGATGTTGATCTGGTTGAACACCTGTTTGAGCAACACCGAGCGCGGGGTCAGGGTCAGCTTCCACCGCTGCGGCTCACCCGACAGGCTGAGCTCGAAATCCCGCAGCAGACCACTGCTGTCGCCCTGCAAGACGGCCAGGAACAGCCGGTTCTGTTCGGCGCCGGCACTCTTGTTCGGTAGCATTTGCCAGGCGTTGCCGTCCCTTCGGGCGATGCCCTGGGCGGTAATGCGGTAGTCCTGTTGCAGCGGCGTCTGTAGCAGCCACAGCAGGCCTTGTTGTTTCGCCAGAACGAAATGCCCCTTGCTGATGAGCGGTTGGGGCAGGGCGCGCAGGTGCTTTTCCTGGATGAACTGGCCGTGGATGGCATCCGGGCGGGCCAGCTGTTCGCTCAGTTGCTGCAAGTCGAAGGCCTGGGCCAGGGGCGACAGGCAAAACAGCAGCAACCAGAGGGGCAGGCGTTTCATGACAGTTTCCTTTCGACGGCGTCGACAAACACCTTGGGCGAGGCCAGCAGCATCTCGCGGGTCGTGATGTCCACGGCCACCTGCACCGAGCTGGCGCGGGTCAGGCGTTCGCCGGTGAGCGTGTCGCTGATCAGGTAGTTGATCTTCAACCGGTTCTCCCACTCCACCAGACTGGCACGCACGGTCAGGGCCTGACCGAACACCGCGCTGCGCACGTAGCGCAGTTGCAGGTCGATCACCGGCCATGCGTACCCGGTGGCGAGCATGTCGTTGTAGTTGTGGCCGATCTCATCGAGCAGGGCGCAGCGGGCCATTTCCAGGTATTTGACGTAGTGGCCGTGCCAGACCACGTGCATCGAATCGACATCGAAAAACGGTACGACAATCTGCGTCTCGACATGCAGCACGCCCTGGCTACGCATGCAGCCTCCAGTGTTGCTCGGCGATGCGTTGCAGGCACAGGCGCAGTTCGCCTTCCAGGGCGCGGTCTTCGATGACCGGCGGGAAATCCCCGGCCAGTTGCTCGTGCATGGCGGCCAGGGCCGGCGGCAGCGGTCGCGCGTCCTCGGCACGGCTGCGTAGCCACACGCCCTGGTTGGCCGCCAGCAGCGTCGCGGCGGCGACTTGTTCGGTCAGCTCCAGCACGCGGATCGCATCCCGGGCGGCGATGGTACCCATGCTGACCTTGTCCTGGTTGTGGCACTCGGTGGAGCGCGAGAACACGCTGGCTGGCATCGTGTTTTTCAGCGCTTCGGCGGTCCAGGCGCTGGCGCCGATCTGCACGGCCTTGAAACCATGGTTGAGCATCGCCCGCTCGGCGCTGGCGCCGGACAGGTTGCTCGGCAGGCCATGGTTGTAGCGCTCGTCCACCAGCAGGGCGAGTTGCCGGTCGAGCAGATCGGCGACGTTGGCCACCAGGTTTTTCAGGCTGTCCATGGCGAAGGCGATGTGCCCACCATAGAAATGCCCGCCGTGCAGCACCCGCTCGGCTTCGGCATCGATGATCGGATTGTCGTTGGCGCTGTTGAGTTCGGTTTCGATGAACGCGCGCAACCAGTTCAGACTGTCGGCCAGCACGCCGAGTACATGGGGCGCGCAGCGCAGGGAATAGCGGTCCTGCAGGCGATGCAGCGGCGCGGTCGGTGCGTCGATCGCCAGGTCCTTGCGCAGCCACGCGGCGACCTGCATCTGCCCCGGGTGTGGCTTGGCGGCGAACAGGCGCTCGTCGAAGTGCTCGGGGTTGCCTTGCAGGGCGACGACGTTCAGCGCGGTGATGCGGGTCGCCAATTGCAGCAGGTAGTCGGCCCGGGCGAAGGCCAGGCAGGCGAGGCCAGTCATCACGGCGGTGCCGTTCATCAGGGCCAGGGCTTCCTTGGGCCGCAGCACCAGCGGGGTCCAGCCCAATTCGCGGTGTACGTCGGCGGCCAGCCGGCGTTCGCCACGGAACATCGCCTCACGTTCGCCGGAGAGCGTCGCGGCCACATAGGACAACGGCGTCAGGTCGCCGCTGGCGCCCACCGAACCTTCTTCCGGAATCAGCGGCAGGATGTCGTGCTCGAGAAAAGCCTGGAGACGTTCGAGCAGTTCAACCCGTACTCCGGAGACGCCGTGGCACAACGACTGCAAGCGCGCGGCCAGCACCGAGCGGGTGGCCTGGGCATCCAGCAGCTTGCCCAGGCCGCAGCCGTGGAACGTATACAGGTGGCGCGGCAAGGCCTCGACGTGGTGCAACGGCACGGCCACCACGCAGGAATCGCCGTAACCGGTGGTCACGCCGTAGATCACCCCTTCCTTGTCCAGCAGGGAATCGAGAAATTGCGCACCCTTGGCAATGCGCTGGCGGAACGCCGGATCATCCTGCAGTTGCGTCGGCGCCTGACGGTTGGCCAGGGCCAGCACGTCTTCGATGCGCAGGGGGCGTTCGCCGAAGGTTACCGGCTCAAGAGTGGGCATCGTCATCGATCTTCCAGAAAGGGTAAAAGTTGAACCACTGTTGGGGCCCCTGGAGGCAGTACTGCGCCAGGCGCTCGGCATAGCGACCGGCCCAGTGGGCGATCACTTGCTCGCGTTCGGTGCGTTTCCACACCACCGCGTCGGCGAAGGGCTCGAGGGTGACGCGATAGCGCCCCTCGTGCTTGAGGCACATCAGCAGGTTGACCGGGCATTTCAACAGGCCGGCCATCAGCCAGGGTCCCTGGGGAAACGCGGCCGGGTGGCCCATGAAGTCCACGGTCACGCTGCGTCCGCCGTGCAGCGGCACGCGGTCGCCGGCAATCGCCAGCCACTCGCCGCGCTCCAGGCGCTCGCTCAGTTGCAGCATCACCGCCGGATCCAGTTCGCTGACCTGGATCAGCCGCAGGTGCGTGGCGCCGGCTTCGCCCAGCAGGCGATTGAATTGTTCGGCGTGCTTGGTATGCACCAGCACGTTCATGGTGACTTTTTCGCCCAGTTCGGCCAGGGCCCGGCACATTTCCAGGTTGCCCAGATGCGCCCCCACCAGCATCTGGCCGCGAGCGCCACGCAGATGATTGCGCAGCAATGCCGTATCGACGATTTCGATCTGGTCGATGCTCAGTTTGCCGTTCCACACGTCGAGTTTGTCCAGCAGCGAGTCGGCAAACGCCATGAACTGCCCGAAGACTTTGCCGTGGGTAGGGCGCAATTCGATGCGGCCGCTCCAGTCGGCCAGGCGCTGCTGGTATTGCCAGGCTGCCCGGCGAGCGCTGCGACCGAAAATGAAAAAGTACAGGACGATGCCGTACAGCACCGGACTCAGCAGGCGACGGCCCAACACCTTGGCAGCGAACGCCGTGAGTTTCATCAGCCAGAAACTGCCGCGCTCCTGGCGGTCGGCCCAATGCGTTTTGTCAGCCTGGAGACTCATGTCCGCCACCGTTGCCACAGAATCAGGGGAGCACGTACCAGCATGCCGAAGAACAAACGGGTGTGCATGCTGGAAATCAGCACGTTGTCGTGGAACAGACGGAAGTGCGAAACCCCGTCCTGGGGGTAGTGGACCCGGGTGCGCAGCCAGCACATCGGTTGGTTACGCCAGGCCAGTCGTACCAGGATGTCCGAATCGAAATCCATGCGCTTGCCAATGTTCGCCGAGTTGATCAGCGCCAGGGTCGCTGGCAGGGGGTAGACCCGAAAGCCGCACATGGAGTCGCGGATCTGCAAGGACAGGCTGTTGATCCAGACCATGACGTGGGTCAGGTAGCGAGCGTACAGGCGGCCTTTCGGCACGCTGGCGTCGTATTGCGGGTAGCCGCAGATCACCGCGTCCGGGTGGGCGCGGGACTGGTCGATGAAGGTTTTCACGTCGTCGAGGTCGTGCTGTCCATCGGCGTCCACCTGTAAGGCATGGCTGAAGCCCAGGCGCGAGGCTTCCCGCAGGCCGGTCATGACGGCGCCCCCCTTGCCCTGGTTGACCGCCAGCCTGACCAGGTGAACCCGCTCATCCACGGCCAGCCGCTCCAGCACCGCCGCGCAGGCCGGGCTGCTGGCGTCGTCGACCAACACACAGGGCAGGCCATTGGCGAGCAATGCCTGGACCACCGTCGAGATGGCGGTTTCGTGGTTGTAGACGGGGATGACGGCGCAGGGGTTATGCATGTCTTTTGCCTTCCACCGAGCTCTTGTGGCGAGGGGATTCAGCGAAGCGTCGCACCGCCCCGCTGGGTTGCGCAGCGACCCCAAGTCCTGTGAAGCACCACAATTCGTTGGCGAGTGCTTCGCACTCGAGCGGGGATAAATCCCCTCGCCACAGGACGGTGTGAGCATTAGTCATGGGCTGCCCCCAGCACAATCCGCCCACTGGAGCACGCTGCCGTATCGTTGCGGTAGGCGAAGTACAGCTTGCCGCGCTCGCGGTCGAAGCGCAGGTGCAACTGGACTTCATCGCCGGGGCGTACCAGTTGCTGGAACTTCAGCACTTCCATCCCGACGAAGCGCGGCGGCAGGTCCAGCAGTTGCCGGCCCAGGTTCAGGGCCCAGTCGACCTGCACCACGCCGGGCAGTACCGGGGCGGTGGGAAAGTGGCCGCTGAAGTACGCCAGGTCCGGCGGCACGACCAATTGCAGGCTCCATTCGCCGTCGGTCTCGACCTGCTCCAGCACGTCGGGAGCCTTTGGGCGCGGGGCCGCCAGCAGGGCTTCGACCTCGGCCTGGGGCAGCTTGCCTTGAGCGTTGAGTGGCAACTGGCGCAGCCAGCGCCAGCGCCGTGGCAGGGCCAGTGTTTCGCAATGCCCGCTCAGGTGGCGACGCAAGGTTTCGGTCACGGCGCGACGACCCTGGTTACGTAATGCATGGAGGCCGGTTTCGCTCAGTACCAGCAGAGCGCCAAGGGATGCACGATTTTCCCGCACTACCCCCAGCCGCGCTTCGCTCACCCAGTCGTGGGCCACCAATGCCTGTTCCAGCATCGGCAGGGAGATGCGCTTTTCTTCGAGCTTGACGATGCGATCCAGGCGTCCGAGCAGTTCGAAGCGCCCATCGGCGTCAATCCGTGCGGCATCGGCGGTATGTTCCACATGGGCGGGAGGCAGATAAGGCGAAGCGACCAGCAAGGCACCGTCGCTGTCCTGGCTCAGTTCGACACCGGCAAAGGGCTGCCACCGTTCATCACTCTGGCGCCAGGCGATACCGCCGGTTTCCGAACTGCCGAATATTTCCGTCGGCCATTGGCCCAGGCGCTGCTGTAGGCTTTGAGCGGCCTCGGCCGGCAAGGCGCCACCGGAGGAGAACACCCGGCGCACGCTGCTCAAGGCCGTCCAGTCGAGGTTGTCGCCCATCCGCTTGAGCAGTGCCGGGCTGGCGACCCAGGCGAAGACCGGGTGCTCGCGGCTGGCGCGTTGCAGGTCTTCGGGAAACGCCAATTGCCGGCGCACGAACGGCCGCCCTGCGCACAGCGGCCACAGGACCCGGAACAGCAGGCCGTAGATGTGCTGGGCGGCGACGCTGCCAATCATGCAGGCGCGGCCCAGGTCGGCGCCCCACAATTGCTCCAGGGCCTGGACCTCGTTGCTCAACTGGCGCAGGTTTTTCTCGATGCACTTGGGCTCGCCGCTGGAGCCGGAGGTGCACAGACTCAACCCGCATTGGTCAAGGTCCAGCTCGACAGGCTCCAGGGGAGCCTGTTGCAAGTCGCCTGGATGGGTGTCGCCAGGTTGGTCGGTCAGCCACAGGTCGACCTCGGCCGACCAGCGCTGGCGGGTCTGGGCCTGCAGGTCGGCGGGAAGCAGGACGCGCACCCCGGCACGCCAGGCACCGAGCAGGGCGACGGCCAGGTCGGCGGCGTCTTCCAGGTGCACGGCCATACGCTGTACACCGCGGGCGTGCAGGCCTGCGGCCAGGCACAGCGCTTCGTCCCGCAGTTGCGAATGACTGAGTGCCGGATCGACGGCGACTGCGCGCTCCGGCTGAGCCTCGAGCAACATCTGCTCAAGTTTTATCCAATTCATGGGCGGCCTCTTACCCTTTGTCGTATGAGCCATTCAATGGCAAACAGCAGCCCCATCAACCCGTAGGAAATCAGACCGGTGTACAACATCCACCAGCTCAGCGGCGCCCAGAGCGTCAGGACGGCGGCGAGCAAACCGTTACAGAGGAAAAACACACTCCAGACCACCGTGACCTGGCGGGTATAAACCACCGCTTTTGCCGGCAATTGCGGTTCACGCAGGCGGGCTATGCGCTCGATCATCGGCGGGCCGTATTTCAGGCTCAGGGTGAACATCCCGAGCATGAAGGCACTGATCAGTACCGGATACCAACGCAGCAGGAGCGGGTTATCGAACAGCGCGAGCAACCCGCAGAACACGATCGCCGCGACCGCCATCCACAGATTGCCAGGCTCACCTTTGCCGAGTCCTCGGTTAACGAGCAATGCCCGGGCCAGCCACAAGCTACCCAGCAGCAGGCCGAACTGCCAAGGGGCGAAGTGCTCCATGCCGAAATACACCGCAAAGGGGTACAGCAGGCCCGCCAATAGCAGGCCAAGGCCAATCAGCCGGCTCATGCGGCCGGTTGGACCAGTCGATAGACCGCCTCGACCACGTCGTTGACGGTGCGTACCGTCTTGAATTCTTCTGCGGCGATTTTCTTGCCGGTCTGGCGCTTGATGTGATCGATCAGGTCGACCGCGTCGATGCTGTCGATTTCCAGGTCCTGATACAGGTTCGATTCCAGCGTCACGCGCTCAGGGTCCAGTTCGAAAAGCTCCACCAGGGCATCGCGCAGGGTGTTGAAAATGTCGTCACGAGTTTGCATGGTCCGGTCTCAAGCGCGTTTTGCAGTGACGAAGGCCGCAAGGCTTGCCACATTGCTGAAATGGTTGCGGGTGTCCTTGGCGTCGGCATCTATTTTGATGCCGTACTGTTTCTGGATCGCCAGGCCAAGCTCCAGGGCATCCACCGAGTCCAGGCCCAGGCCTTCGCCGAACAGGGTCTGGTGGTCGCCGATGTCGTCGACCTCGATGTCCTCCAGGCCGAGGGCGTCGATGATCAGCTGTTTGATGTCACGGTGCAGATCGCTCATCTTCGGCGAGCTCCTTGATGAAATAGTGATGCAAAAAATCGTTGAGCCTGCGCGAAGCAAGAGGCGGGGGGCCGAGCGTGGCGAACGCCTTTGGATCTATATCGGCCCCCACATGGAAACTGAAGTGCACGCGGCGTTGGGGGATGCGATACCAGGGTTCGGCCTTGGTCAGGGTGGTCGGGCTGACCTTGATGGTCACGGGTGTGAGGATTTTCGCACCTCGCAGGGCGATAGCCGCAGCGCCCCGATGAAAGGCCGGCGCCTGGCCGGGCTGGGTACGCGTACCCTCGGGGAACACGATCAGGGTCTGGCCATCTTTCAGGGCATCGCTGGCGGCGTCGAGCATGTCCATGCTGCCGTCGTTGCTGATGTATTGGGTCGAGCGCAACGGGCCGCGGGTGAAGGGGTTGTCCCAGAGGCTTTGCTTGACCACGCAATTGGCATCGCGCACCAGCCCGATCAGAAACACCACGTCGATCAGCGACGGGTGGTTGGCGATGATCATCTGTCCGGGCCGGCCAAGTTTTTCTGCGCCGTCGATCTGATAAGTGAGCACGCCGGTGCGGGCCATGAACCGGATGAAGAACCAGAACAGCCGTCCAACCGTGCGCCGGGCCCGTTGCCGATGGACCTGGGCATCGCCGGGCCACCAGGCCAGCAGCGGAAACACCAGCAACCGCAGGCACAGCCCGCCCAGCCCGAACAGGGCGAAGCTTGCAGCGGTCGCGAGCAGGCGCCAGTAATAGGCGTCGCGATGCTTGCCCGTCACCGGTTGCGTTGCCAGGTCCATACACGATTCTTCCAGGCATGTTGGCAGGTGGTTTCGTCGTTCAACAGCGTACGCAGCAGATCCAGGGCATGGGGCCAGTCGCTGCCGGACGGTTGAACCTGTGGGGTGGACAAGGCCAGTTGCCAGTCTTCGCCCCGGGTCAGCAGCAGCCCCATCGCATAGGGAAACGGCACGTCGTCAACCCAGGGTGCATAGACCTGGGGCGGTTGTTCTTCGGTGATGACCAGCAGCACCGCCGGTGCACCTTCATTCAACAGCGCGGCGGCTTCCAGGACACCATGCTCCAACCCGTCGCCCGTGGCGGCCAGGGCCGTCATTTCGCTGGTTTCGTTGCGCATGATCGACCACAGGCCGATCACTGCGTTGTGCACCGACAGGCTGAACTGGGTGGGCGACAACGGTTGGTCGGCTGCCAGGTCCTTGAGAATCTCAAATGTGCGCGGGGTTTCACCGTGGCGGGAAATAAAGACCAACGGCAGGTTCGGTCGGCCTTCGGCCAGGGGCCAGCCGACACTGAAGGCCATCCGCGCCAGGCGACTGAGGCGGCGGCGCTGCATGGCCGGCAGGAACGAGACATCAGGGGCGGCGTCGTTGGCGGGCAATATCACCGGCTGTTGGCTCCAGGCCTGCCAGTCGTCCACGCTTTCGAGCCCAGGGGCCCATGCGCGCCATTGGGCGATATTGAAATTGATCAAAAAATTCATCCCACCCCTGCGGGCTTTTTATTGTCACGGTTCAGTGGTTTGACCCGCGTCCAACCCAGCATGGCCTTGCGACCCAAATGGCGCGCATTATCCCGGTGCCGTTGGCTTGTAGCAAACAATGGTTACATTAAAACGGGAAAACCTGACGGTGGGTTCGTCCCGGCTCGGCCAGCTCATTATCGCGATTGTGACGAACCTGTCTGTCGGCTGCTTCCGTCATCCTTCGCGCGAATTGACGCTTCTTTACCGGAAAAAGCCACTAACGCTGTAGTCCATCCATGCTGAAGGTAGCGAAGCGGTGTCATCGCCTACTACACTCGGGAATCTTTGATACACGGAGGTTTTGACATGCGGCGCGTGGTATTCAATCAGAAAGGTGGGGTGGGCAAGTCCAGCATCGCCTGCAACCTGGCGGCGGTCAGCGCCAGCGAAGGGTATCGCACGTTGTTGGTGGACCTGGACGCACAGGCCAATTCCACTCAATACCTGACCGGTCTCACCGGCGACGACATCCCCATGGGCATTGCCGACTTCTTCAAGCAAACCCTGTCCTCCGGACCCTTCTCGAAGAAGAACAAGGTCGATATCTACGAAACGCCGTTCGATAACCTGCATGTCATCACCGCCACTGCCGAGCTGACGGATCTGCAGCCCAAGCTTGAGGCGAAGCACAAGATCAACAAGCTGCGCAAATTACTCGAAGAGCTGGACGAGGATTACGATCGGATCTACTTGGATACGCCACCAGCCCTGAATTTCTATGCGGTTTCAGCGCTGATTGCGGCTGATCGGGTGTTGATCCCTTTCGATTGCGACAGTTTTTCCCGCCAGGCGTTGTATGGCCTGCTGGCGGAAATAGAAGAGCTCAAGGAAGACCATAATGAGGGCCTGGAGATTGAAGGCATCGTGGTCAACCAGTTCCAGGCCCGGGCCAGCCTGCCGCAGCAGATGCTCGACGAACTGATCGCCGAGGGCTTGCCGGTACTGCCGGTGTACCTGAGCAGCTCGGTGCGCATGCGTGAATCCCACCAGGCCAGCCTGCCGCTGATTCATCTGGATGCGCGGCACAAGTTGACCCTGCAGTTCGTGGAGTTGCATGGGTTGTTGGAAAACGCCTGACTGAGAGGTTGTTTCAGGCACCTATGTGGGAGCGAGCCTGCTCGCGATAGCGGACTGACAGGCACATCGATGTTGAATGTGTCTGCGCATCGCGAGCAGGCTCGCTCCCACAATGGAGTAGCGTCAGATCCCCTGGCTGCGCAACCAGCTCATCAGTTGCGGCAAGGGTAACGCTCCGCTTTGCCGTGCGACTTCCTTGCCATTCTTGAACAGGATCAGGCTGGGAATCGAACGAATTCCCAATTGCGCCGACAGTTGCGGATTGGCTTCGCTGTCGAGTTTGGCCAGTCGGCATTTACCGGTCAGTTGTGCGGCGGCCTGTTCGAACACTGGCGCAAAGGATTTGCAGGGGCCGCACCAGTCCGCCCACACATCCACCAGCAACGGCAGGTCGCCCTTGACCTGGCTGGAATAGTCGGCCTGTTTGAGTTCGAACGGCTTGCCCAATAACACCGGAGCTTTGCAGCGCCCACACTTGGGCTGGTCGGCCAGACGTTCGGCAGGTATGCGATTGAGCCCGTTGCAATGGGGGCAGGGGATCAGCATCGGGTCAGACATGGTGAGCTCCATAAGTCGGTCATGATGTTGATCTGGTGTCGCCGAGGCGGTTTATCAAGGTTGCCATTCATCAGATGCGCCGCACTGACGCCCTTCGATGGCGTCAAAAAGACCACAACGTATCTGTTCGCAACCCAAGGAGGTCCCATGAGCCATCCTCGAGAACCTGTCGCGCACGCACCGCAGGACAACCCCAACGATGACGGCTGGGTGCTCGGCACCGCCGGTCGCGACGAAGACCCGAACGCCGCTCCCGCCTATGCCATTGATCGCCGTCACGAACGAGACGAACTGACCCCCGAAGACGCCCGCGGCCTGCCCGGCTATCCCGAGAAAAAAACGCCGGCCAAACCCACTGACAAGGATGCCACCGAGGCAGAGCCGGGAATCGAGACGCCTGAGCAGGGGAACGATAAGGTCGGGTGAGACAGCTTTTGTGGCGAGGGGATAAATCCCCGTTGGGCTGCGAAGCACTCCTTAAAACCGATCAAGTCTTGTCAGGCTGCGTGCAATTGCAGCTTTTTGGGGCCGCTTCGCAGCCCAGCGGGGATAAATCCCCTCGCCACAAAAGCGCGTTTGGCTGAAAGCCGATTCCAGCTATTGAGCTGGGTCACGACGAGCAACTGATCTCCAGGTGCTTGCCCCACTCCGGCGGTCGTTGCGCATAGCTGTCCATGCCCGGTTGCTCCTCGAACGGGCGGCTCAGCACCTTATGCAGGCGGCGGACTTCTTCGTAGTCGCCTGACTCGGCAGCATCGATGGCGTTCTGTGCCAGATAGTTGCGCAATACATACAACGGGTTCACCGCGTGCATGCGGATCCGGCGCTGTTCCTGATCGACGCTGCCTTCACGGCCGACGCGGGCGATGTAAAGCGCGCCCCAGGCGTCGAAGCCCATAAGGTCGACGAAGTCGTCCCGCAGCCTGGTGACGGCTTGTTCAGGCGATTGATCGCCTAACCGGCGGAAGAACAGGCTGTAGTCGACGCCGCTGTTCTGCATCAGTTGCAACAGGCGCTCCACCAACTTCTGGTCATCTTCCTCCGCAGTTGTCAGGCCGAGGCGACGGCGCATCAGGTCCAGGTAATGGGCCTGGTAAAGCGGCAGGTACAAGCCCAGGGTCTCGCGCAGGGCTTCGACGCTGATGAACGGCGTCAGGGCCTGGGCCAGGGCGCTGAGGTTCCACTGGCCAATGGGCACCTGGTTGCTGAAGGAATAGCGACCCTGGTCATCGGAGTGGTTACAGATGAAGTTGGCGTCGAAGTCATCGAGGAAGGCAAACGGCCCGAAGTCGAAGGTGATGCCCAGGATCGACATGTTGTCGGTGTTCATCACGCCATGGCAGAAACCATAGGCCTGCCATTTCGCAATGAGTTCGGCGTTGCGTTCGACGATTTCGCGGAACATCGCCAGGTACGGTTCCGGCTGTTCACGGCATTCGGCGAAGTGCAGGTTCAATACGTGCTCGGCGAGCGCGGCATGCAGCTCGGGTTTCTTGGTGTAGTAGAAATACTCGAAATGGCCGAAACGCACGTGACTCGGTGCCAGGCGCAGCACCATGGCGGCGCGCTCCTGTTTTTCGCGCCACACCGGGGTGTCCGAGCCGATCACGCACAAGGCGCGGGTGGTGGGGATGCCCAAGGCGTGGAGCGCTTCGGATGCCAGGAATTCACGGATCGAGGAGCGCAATACCGCCCGTCCGTCGCCCATCCGTGAGAACGGCGTCTGGCCCGCGCCCTTGAGGTGAAGGTCCCAGTGTTCGCCGGCTTCGTTGTACACCTCTCCCAGCAGCAAGCCTCGTCCGTCACCCAGTTGCGGGTTGTAGTGGCCGAACTGATGTCCGGAATATACCATCGCCCGAGGCTCGGTTTCGGCCCACAACTTATGCCCGCCGAACAGTTCGGCGAACAACGGCGCCTGGGCTTCGGCCGGGTCAAGATCCAGCAGTGCCATGGCGCCCGGGCTGGCGACGACCAGCCGTGGGTTGTCGATGGGTTCAGGCAACACATGGGCCGAAAAACCGTCGCCCAGGCGGGCGAAGCGGTTATCGAAGGACAAGGTTTCCAGCGTTTTCATGGCCGTCTCCGGCGCGATGCCTGCTGGCACCCCGCGATCAGTCGAGTGTGTCCTGGGGCGGCTCCGCTACCGGCTTGATGCTGGTCACCGACGAAGGCGCGGGCGTGATGGTTTTTTTCTCGGGCTCGGCGGGCACCAGCTTGTATTCCTGGCCGTTAAGGTTTTTCAGGTAGATTTCCATCTGCCGGAAGGAGATGTTGATGTGCTCCTTCTTGAACTCACGGTTGATGAAACGGTTGATCTCGTCCAGCACCGGGTTGCGGTCGCCAAGATCGCGCACGTGCATGCGCAACTCGTGGTCCAGGGTGCTCTCGCCGAAGTTCAGGAAGTACACGATCGGTTCCGGTTCCTTCAGTACCCGTGGGTTGTCGCGGGCGGCCTTGAGCAGCAGTTCCCGGACCCGATCCAGGTCCGAGCCGTAGTCCACGCCCAGTTTCAGGGTTACCCGGGTGACGGTGTCGGTCAACGACCAGTTGATCAACTGCCCGGTGATGAAGGTCTTGTTCGGGACGATGATGTCCTTGCGGTCGAAGTCGGTGATGGTGGTCGCACGGATGCGGATCTTGCTGACCGTGCCCGACAGGTTGCCGATGGTAATGGTGTCGCCGATCCGTACCGGACGCTCGAACAGGATCATGATCCCTGAAATGAAGTTGGCGAAGATCTCCTGCATGCCGAAGCCCAGGCCCACCGATAGTGCGGCCACCAACCATTGCAACTTGTCCCAGCTCACGCCCAGGGTGGACAGGGTGGTGACGAAGCCGACGCCGGCGATCACATAGGACAGCAGCGTGGTGGTGGCGTAGGCGCTGCCTTGGGCCAGGTTCAGTTTCGACAGCACGAACACTTCCAGCAGGCCCGGCAGGTTGCGCGCCAGGGCGAAAGTGATGCCGATGATGATCAGCGCACCGAGCAAGTCGCCGATGCTGATGGGCACCATGCTCATGTTGACGCCGGTGCCGCTGGTGTATTCGTAGAGGGTCACGTTGTCCAGGTACGAGAACACGCTGATCAGGTCCGACCAGACCCAGTACAACGCGGCGATGAAGCCGCCCAGCAGGGCCAGGCGGATCAGCCGCAGGGACTGCTCGTTGACCTTCTCGATATCCAGGGTCGGCTCCTCGACCACTGCTTCGCCATCGCCGGCTTCCTTGGCCGCCTGGCGTTTGGCCAGGGCGCGCTGGTAGGCCAGGCGTCGGGCCGCCACCGACAGGCCGCGTACGAAGGTGGCCTCGATCACCAGCCAGAACATCAGCAGGTACAGGGTATTGATCAGCCGGTCACTGAGCTTCAGTGCGGTGTAGTAGTAGCCGAAGCACACCGCCACGAACAGCGCGATGGGCAGCGCGGTGAAAATCACCCCGACGGCCTTGCGGAACAGGGAGGTATTGCGGTGGGTCGGGCTGCTGAGCAACAGGCGGCTGAGCAGCCAGGCCATCAAGGCATAACAGGTCAGTACCACTGGCATGCCCAGCACGTCGTCGGCCAGGGTCGAAGGCTGCAACTCGGCCACCGCTACCACGGCTACCAGCGCCAGTACCACCAGCCCGAGCCGACGGATCCAGCCCTGGAGGAACTCGACCTGGGGTTTCTCCCAGCGGAAATGCAACTCGGCCACGCCGCCGGGCGCCAGAATGCGGTAGGCGGTATAGAACACCAGCCAGGCCTGGCCGATCTGCAACAGCGCCGCGCCGAGGTTGGCGTTCTGGCCGCGGGCATCGATTTGCAAGGCAAAACCGCACAGGGCCAGCGCCAGGGCGACCGGCATCGCCAGCAGGATGTTGATCAGGATCGCCTGGGGGGTGTGCCACTGGCTGTCGCGTTTGAAATGGCCAACGTCCTGGTGAACCTTGTTCAAGCGAGCATAGAGGTGCTTGCGCCGCCACAGCAGTGCACCGATCAGCAGCGCCAGGGGGAGGAACAGCAGCGGCCGCTGTGTCAGGCCGTCGGCCAATTCACTGAGGCTCGAGGTCCAGGGCAGCGAGTCGACCTGTTTTTCCAGGCGAGCCGGCACGCCACGCATCCATTCGAAATCCAGCGGTTTGTTGCTGGGAATCCAGAACATCTGTTCTTCGAGTGTCGCTCGCAGGTTTTGCGCGGTGCTGAGCAATTGTTTCTGGTTGAGCTGCAGGGTGATGGACTCGTTGAGCACCGCGCTCAATTCGCGGCTCAAGCGTTCCAGCAGGTCGACGCGAGTCAGGGCCAGGTCCAACAGGGTCTTGCGCAACTGCGGTGTGACTTGCTCCGACGGCTGGGACGCCAACAGGCTGTCCACGTAGGTGCTCGGGTTGTTCAGCAGCTCCCGTTGCTGGCTGACTTCGAACTGATACAGGCGGATGTCGGCGATCTGGTCGGCGAGGTTCTGGTCCAACTTCAGGCGCGGCAGAGTCTGGCGCTGCTTGTAGAGGATCTTGGAGAGCAACAGGCTGCCTTTGAGCACGCTGATCTGCTCATCCAGGGCCGCGTCAGTCTGGGTGACGCTGTCCAGCAGTTGCTTGGTCTGCAGGTTCTGCTGGGTCACTTCGTTGAGGCGGTCGGTACTCTTGAGCAGGTAGTCGGAGAGCTTCAGGTTGGTCGCGCTTTCGGTTGCCAGCAGGCTGCTGCCGCCGGCCTTCTGGGCTTCGATGGACTGCTGGGTCACCGTCTCCTGGGATTGGGCCAGGCGCTTCTGGTTGATCAGGTTCTGCAGGTCCTGTATTTCCTGCTCCATGCGGGCGATTTTTTCCATCAGCAGGTCGTGCTGACCGTTGCCCAGGTCCTGCAGCTGGCTGTTGCCGGCCAGTTCCTGGCGACGCAACGGGATCAGTGCGTTGAGGGCCGCCAGTTCGGCGTTGAGCTGGTCGCGCTGTTCGGCGCTCAGGGGCTTGCCGGCGTCCCTGCCGGCCTTGAGGATGCTATTGATCTGCTGGATGCGGGTCTGGCTGCTGGCGATTTCGGCCTGGGCGCGCTCGGGGCGGGTCTGGGCGGTGATGATGAGGCTGTTGGCGTCGGCGAGGGCTTTCTGCAGATCGCTCTGCTGAGTGGAGCGCTCCGTCAGCATTTGTTCGAGCTGGGGAATCGGCAGGTTGGCATAGCGCTGCGCCACGGGTACTACGGCGGTGTTCTTGAGCCGCGCCAGTTCACGCTGATTTTCAATGTTCTGCTTCGGCGCGCTGGCCAGTTGTTGCTTGAGGGCGAGCAACTTGCGTTCGTAGTCGGCCTTGCTGGCGAGCTGGGCCAGGGTGTCTTGCAGTACGGCTTGCAAGGCTTTCTGGTCGGCTTCCGGCAGCTTGCGGTCGGCGATCTTGTCCAGGCTGGCCTGCACCGCGTCGCTGGTGGGCGGTTCAGCAGCTTGCAGCGTGGAGACGGAAAGACTCAGGCCCAGCAGGGCGATGGCGAAGAAAGAGCGCAGGGTAGGCATAGAGACCGGACGAGCAAATTAAAGAATGGGAGCAGTTTAGAGGAACAAGCCGGGACCCGGGCGACTTCCTTCGGGGAATCTGACGCCCACTTTGCCGATCTTGTTCCCGTCCATGGCCGCGACGGTCCACAGGGTGTTGTTCCAGTCCACCTGGTCGCCGACCACCGGTGCGCCACCGACTTTCTGGGCAATGAAGCGGCCCAGGGACATGTCCGGATCGATACCGTCCAGTTTCAGCCCGTACAGGGCGGCAACCGCGGCCAGCTGGGCGTCTCCTTCGAGCACGAAGTCGCCGAAGAAGCGCAGATCCAGGCCTCGTTGCGGCGCCTGGCTGAAGAGTTTTCCAAGGGCCGGCAGGTCATGTTCATGGCCGATCACGCAGAGCAAATCATCGGTTTCCAGCACCGTACTACCCGACGGATGGAGCAGTTGCTGGCCACGAAACAGCGCCGCGATACGGGTGCCATCGGGCATTTTCAGGTCCCGCAGGGGCGAACCGATGCACCACTTTTCCGCTCCGAGGCGATAAATGAACAGTTCCCACTCGCTGGTGACGTGAACCTCCAGCGCTGCCCGGGAAATCGGCAAGGGCTCCGGTGGGACGGTGACATGCAGCAGCTTGGCAACCCAGGGCAGGCTCGTGCCCTGGACCAGCAACGATACCAGCACGATGAAGAACGCCAGGTTGAAGTAGAGCTGGGCATGGGGCAGGCCGGCCATCAGTGGGAACACCGCCAGGATGATCGGCACCGCGCCACGCAGGCCGACCCAGGAGATGAAGGCTTTTTCACGACCATGGAAGGCCTTGAAGGGCAGCAGGCCGACGATGACCGACAGGGGCCGCGCGAACAGGATCATCCACAACGCCAGGCCGAGGGCGGGCAGGGCGATCGGCAACAGGTCATGGGGCGTCACCAGCAGGCCCAGCACCAGGAACATGCCGATCTGCGCCAGCCAGGCCATGCCATCGAGCATGTGCAGGATGCCGTGGCGACTGCGCACCGGGCGATTGCCGATGACCAGGCCGCACAGGTACACCGCCAGGAAACCGCTGCCGTGAAGGGCGTTGGTCAGGGCGAACACCGCCAGGCCGCCGCTGATGACGAGAATCGGGTAGAGGCCGTTGGCCAGGTTGATCCGATTGACCAATTGCAGCATCAACCAGCCACCGCCCAGGCCGAGCACCGCACCGATGCCGAACTCACGCACCAGATGCCCCACCAGGTTCCATTCCAGGTCGGTCTGGCCGCTGGCGAGCATGCCGATCAGGGTCACGGTCAGGAACACCGCCATGGGGTCGTTGCTGCCAGACTCGATCTCAAGGCTGGCGCTGACCCGCTCGTTCAGGCCTTTGCCGCCCAGCAGCGAAAACACCGCCGCGGCATCGGTCGAGCCGACAATGGCGCCGATCAGCAAGCCTTGGATGAGATTCAGCTTGAACAGCCACGCCGCCGCCAGGCCGGTCAATCCGGTGGTGATCAACACACCGATCGTCGCCAGCGACAGCGCTGGCCACAGGGCCACCCGGAAACTCGAGACGCGGGTACGCAAGCCACCGTCCAACAGAATGACGGCCAGCGCGAGGTTACCGACCAGATAGGCCGTGGCGTAGTTGTCGAAAAGAATACCGGCACCATCGACACCGGCGACCATGCCCACGGCCAGGATGATCACCAGGATCGGAATGCCCAGGCGGGACGAAAGAGAACTGACCAGGATGCTCGCACCCACCAGCAACGCGCCGATCAAGAACAGGCTGTTGATGGTCGTCGCAGTCAAAGGCAGTACTCCGGGAAAACTGAAAGACGGGCACAAACTGACCATGCAGTCTGCGTGCCAGCGATTCTAACCTGTTGAAATGCGATGCTGTCAAAAAAGGTTTGGCTTGCCTTCAGGGGGCGGAGATTTTTCGCTGCTGTGGGAGCAAGGCTTGCCCGCGATGAGGCCGAAGCAGGGCCCAGGAAGCGTGGTGCCTTCATCGCGGGCAAGCCTTGCTCCCACAGAAGAGAGCAAAGCCCGCAACGCGAACAGGTCAGAGGCTGAACCGCCCCACCATGCTGTTCAAGTCCACCGCCAGGCGCGACAGTTCGGCACTGGCGGAGCTGGTCTGGTTGGCGCCGGTGGCCGATTGCACCGACAGGTCGCGGATGTTCACCAGGTTGCGGTCCACTTCACGAGCCACTTGGGCCTGTTCTTCGGCGGCGCTGGCGATCACCAGGTTGCGTTCGTTGATTTCGACGATGGCGGTGTTGATGGTGTCCAGGGACAGGCCGGCGCCGCGGGCGATGTTCAGCGTCGACTCGGCGCGTTCGGTGCTGTTGCGCATCGAGTCCACGGCCTGCTCCGTGCCGTTCTGGATGCTGCCGATCATGCGTTCGATTTCGCTGGTCGATTGTTGGGTGCGATGGGCCAGGGCGCGCACTTCATCCGCGACCACGGCAAAGCCGCGACCGGCTTCACCGGCACGAGCGGCTTCGATGGCGGCGTTCAGGGCCAGCAGGTTGGTCTGGTCCGCCAGGCCACGGATCACGTCCAGCACCTTGCCGATGTCGCGGGACTCATCGGCCAGGTTGCCGATCAGTGTGGCGGTGCCTTGCACGTCGGCGCTCATGCGTTCGATGGCGCTGACGGTTTCCTGCACCAGGTCCCGACCGTCGCCAGCGGAAGAGGTAGCGTTCTTCGAGGCCTCGGAGGTGCTGACCGCATTGCGCGCCACTTCTTCCACGGCGCTGGTCATTTCATTGACTGCGGTAGCGGCCTGTTCGATTTCGTTGTTCTGCTGGGTCAGGCCGCGGGCGCTTTCGTCGGTGACACTGTTGAGCTCTTCGGCGGCGGAAGCCAGCTGGGTCGCCGAGCCGGAGATTCGCTGCAGGGTGTCGCGCAGTTTTTCCTGCATGGTCGCCATTGCCCGCAGCAGGCGACCGGCTTCGTCATTGCCATCCACGGTGATCGGCCGGGTCAGGTTGCCCTTGGCGATTTCTTCGGCGGCACCCAGGGCGCTGCCAATCGGGCGGGTAATGCTGTTGGTCAGCAGCCAGGCAAACAACAGGGTCAGGCCGGTGGCGATGACCAGTAGCGCGACGACCCAGTTGAAAGCTGTCGAGTACTGTTGTGTCGCACCTTGGTTGAGCGCTTCGGCTTGCTGATTGTTGATCTCCATCAACCGGTTGATGACAGCATTGATGGCGTCGGAATTACTCAGCAGCTCAGTGTTGAGCAGTGTGCGCAATTCATCGATCTGATTGTTGCGTGACAGTGTCTTCATCCGCTCTTCGAGCTGACGATACTGACCCAGCAGTTGCACGTACTGGTCATAAGCGGCCCGCTCTTCAGGGGCGCTGATGAGTTTTTCATAGGCGGTCTGGGCCGCGCGGATCTGCTGGTTGCGTTGTTCGAACAGCTCAAAGGTTTTCTGTTGGATATCCGGCTCGCGGTTGACCAGCAAGCGATAGGACAATACGCGCAGGCGCAGGGTGAGCTGGGTGAATTCGTCCAGGGCCTGGATGCTGGGCACGCTGTTCTCGACAATGTTTTCGCCGGAACTGCGGATTTTGCTCATCTGGGTCAGGGCGAACACCCCAAGCGCCAGCATCAGGGCGCCGATCAGGGCAAAACCCAGGAACGCCCGCGGCGCGATATTCATATTACGTAGGGACATGGAAGGTACCGGGAAGAAGCGCGTCCGTGCGGGCTATGGCTGGTGTCACTGACTTATCGGTCATGGGATTGAAGTCTTGAGGCAGCTGCGTGCTTTTGTCACACAGCCACATCGTCGGTGCGACGAAGGGCAGGAACCAGATTCCCCATTCGCAGTCTCTACAACTCGCCAGCGAAGCACCGTCGTCCTGCAAGCCATGGCATCGGCGGTGACTTTTCTTTATCGTACGCGCCCCTGAAAAAGCCTGGAAATCAATATGTTGGAAACATCCCTCAGCCAGCTGGAGCAACTGGTCAATGACCTGGTGCAACAGAATCGTCACCTCACCGGCCTGAACGAAACCCTGAGCGCGGAACTTGCCAGGGCCAAGGATGAAAATGAAAGCCTGCAATTGAGCCTGATGGAACAGGAAGAACTCCACGGCACTACCGCCGCCCGTATCCAGGCCTTGATCGAGCGGGCCAGCACCGGTCCTGTCAGCGCATGAAGCACCGTGCCGATGGGGTGACGGTCGTCTCGATCCTGGGAGAAGACTATTCGATCAAGGCGCCGGCCGGGCAGGAACAGACCCTGTTGGACGCCGCTGCAATGCTCAAGGCTGCCCTGGCCGATACCAAGAGAAAGTATCCGACGCTGATCGGCGATCGTCTGTTGGTGCTGGCGGCCATGAACCTGTGCTCGCAGCAGATAGAAATGCAAAAGCAGCACCAGGCAGAACTCGACCGTTGCCAGGAGCAGGTCGATGCCACGGTCGATGTCATTTCCAAGACGATTCAGCAGGCCTGATTGTTATGTCTGCCGGCCCTGCATCTCATTGTGGGGCCACCCTTGCTCGCACAGGCGGCCTGAAGGCCTTGGGTCGTACCTCGTCCCACAATAGATCGGGTATAGCTGGGAAGAAACAGGTCGGCTGTCAGGCCGCCATCGCGAGCAGGCTCGCTCCCACAATGGATCGGGTATAGCTGGGAAGAAACAGGTCGGCTGTCAGGTCGCCATCGCGAGCAGGCTCGCTCCCACAATGGGATCGGGTATAGCCAGATCGACCCGACTCAGAACCACTCGTCCCGCATCTCCAGGCACGTGTCATCCCGTGCCTCAAGCAGCGCCAGCTCATGATGACAACCCGGTACTTCCCAGGTCAGGAAGTACCGGGCCGCTTGCAGCTTGCCCTGATAGAAATCGTGATCTGCGGCGTTGCCCTTGGCCAGGCCTTCCTCGGCACGGATAGCCTGCTCCAGCCAGCGCCAGCCGATGACCATATGGCCGAACACCTTGAGGTACAGCGCCGAGTTGGCAAGGCTGCTGTTGACCTTGCCTTGGGCCAGGTCCGTCAGCAGGCCGAGGGTGACCGATTGCAGGCGCGCCACCAGGGCTTCCAGTGGCTGACGCAGGGGCGTCAATGATTCGTAGACCTGGGCGCGTTCGCTGGTGTCGGCCACCAGGCGGATCAGTTGCTTGAGCCCGGCACCGCCGTTCTGCGCCAGCTTGCGGCCCAGCAGGTCCAGGGACTGGATACCGTGGGTGCCCTCATGGATCGGGTTCAGGCGGTTGTCGCGATAATACTGCTCGACCGGGTACTCACGGGTGTAGCCATGACCGCCGAGGATCTGGATCGCCAACTCGTTGGCCTTCAGGCAAAACTCCGAGGGCCAGGATTTGACGACCGGGGTCAGCAGGTCCAGCAGTTCATGGGCCCGTCGACGCTCGGCTTCGCTTTCAAGGGTGGTGGTGTCGTCGAACAGCCGGGCCGCGTACAGGCCCAGGTCGAACGAGCCTTCAACGTAGGCCTTCTGGGTCAGCAGCATGCGGCGCACGTCGGCATGTTGGATGATCGCCACGGGGGCGGTGGTCGGGTCCTTGCTGTCGGGGACCCGTCCCTGTGGGCGTTCGCGGGCGTAGTCGAGGGAGTACAGATAGCCGGCGTAACCCAGCATCACCGCGCCCATCCCGACACCGATCCGAGCCTCGTTCATCATCTGGAACATGTAGCTCAATCCGTGATGCGGTTTTCCTACGAGGTATCCGACACACTCACCGTTGTCGCCAAAGTTCAGCGCCGTGGAAGTGGTCCCGCGCCAACCCATTTTGTGGAACAGCCCGGCCAGGAGCACGTCGTTGCGCTGGCCGAGGCTGCCGTCCTCGTTGACCAGGAACTTGGGCACGATAAACAGCGAGATGCCCTTAACACCAGGCGGAGCGTCCGGCAGCTTTGCCAGGACCATGTGCACGATGTTTTCCGACAGCGGATGATCGCCTCCGGAAATGAAGATCTTGTTGCCCTTGAGTCGATAGGTGCCATTGGGCGCCTGCTCTGCACGTGTACGAATATCCGATAGCGAAGAGCCCGCATGGGGTTCGGTCAGGGCCATGGTGCCGAAGAAGCGACCCTCGATCATCGGTTGCAGAAAGCGGCGTTTCTGCTCCTCGTCGCCGAAGCTCTCGATCAGGTTCGCCGCGCCCATGGTCAGGAACGGATAGGAGGTTGAAGCGGCATTGGCGGATTGAAAGTGGGCGAAGCAGGCCTGGGACAGCAACGTGGGCAGTTGCATGCCACCGGCCTCGAAACTGCGCGCGGCGTTGAGGAAACCAGCCTCGAGGAAGGCGTCCACGGCCGGTTTCACCTCTGGAATGAGAATGGCCTGGCCGTCTTCGTAGCGTGGTTCGTTTTCATCGTTCTTGCGGTTGTGGGGGGCGAAGTATTTCTCGGCAATGCTGCGGGCCGTGCCGATGGCCGCGTCGAAGGTTTCGCGATTGTGTTCGGCGAACCGCTCGCGCTGGGTCAGGCCCTCGGCATCGAGGACTTCGTACAGCTCGAAAGCCAGATTACGGGAACTGAGCAACGTCTCGGACATGGCGGCCTACCTTTCTTTGGAATGGGGCCGAGTCTAGAACCGGGAATAGAGGCTGAACAGGATGATTGATGGCAGTGATGGAGAGGTGAGGCCGACGCTAATCAATGTGGGAGCGAGCCTGCTCGCGATGACAGTCTGTCAGTCACATCTGTTTTTTATGTGACTACGCTATCGCGAGCAGGCTCGCTCCCACACAAGGCTGTGCAGGCTGGACAACCATTGCGGCTGCCCAGCCTAAGGCGTTAACCGATGGTCATCAGGCTGGCGTTACCACCCGCCGCAGCGGTGTTGACGCTCAACGCCCGCTCGATCACCAGGCGTTCCAGCGCGATGCCGGTTTCCCCCTGGGACAAGCCATGGACGCCGACGATGGCACCGGCACGCTTGGCCACTTGCTGGCAAACGCTGCGCAGTTGATCCGAGTCGCCGTGATGCAGGACCGCGTCGTACACCACATCGTCCTTGGTCCAGTCGGATACACGCTGGATGCGCGCCTGGATGTCCTTCGGCAAGCGTGCGAACAAGGCCTTGCTCGTGTCGGTTTCCGGCCACACGGCCGAGCCACCCACGGCCAGCACGGCGGCCAGTTGCGTCAGCAGATCGCCTTCCACGTCGGCCAGGCAGAGCACGTGCTCGCGTGGCAGGATGGCGTAGCTGTTGCGCTCGCCGGTCGGGCCGGTCAGTTGGCGGGTGATACCGCTTTGCGATTGAGCCGCAAACTGCACGCACAGAGTGCTCAGTTCGGCGAGCTTCTGGCTGTCGGCCCAGGCTTGCAGGGCGGTCAGCGGTTTGCTCATGGCTTCGCGCAAGCGCACGTCCGGTGCGCTGGCGGCGTCGCTACGCACGAAGGACTGCTGGATCGCATCGGTCGGTCGTGTCGACAGCAAACGGTACAGGTACAGCGGACCACCGGCCTTCGGACCGGTGCCCGACAGGCCTTCACCACCGAACGGCTGTACACCGACCACGGCACCGACGATGTTGCGGTTCACGTAGACGTTGCCGGCATGGACGTTGTCGATCACCTTGGCGATGGTTTCGTCGATGCGGGTGTGCACGCCCAGGGTCAGGCCATAGCCGGAGGCATTGATCTGGTTGATCAACTGGTCCAGCTCCTTGCGCTTGTAGCGCACCACGTGCAGCACCGGACCAAAGATCTCGCGCTGCAACTCATCGAAGCTTTCCAGCTCGATGAGGGTTGGCATCACGAAGGTGCCGCGCTTGCACTCGTCACTGTCGGCGATTGCCATCTGGTACACGGTGCGACCTTTGTCGCGCATGGCCTGGATGTGCTTCTCGATGCCGGCCTTGGCTTCGGCATCGATCACCGGACCGATGTCGACGGACAGGCGCTCGGGATTGCCGAGGCGGGATTCGGCCATGGCGCCCTTGAGCATTTCGATGACACGGTCTGCTGAATCTTCCTGCAAGCACAGGACCCGCAGGGCCGAGCAGCGCTGACCGGCGCTGTCGAAGGCCGACGACACCACGTCGATCACCACTTGTTCGGTCAGGGCCGAGGAGTCGACGATCATGGCGTTCTGGCCGCCGGTTTCTGCGATCAGCGGGATCGGACGACCCTGGTTGTCCAGGCGACCGGCGATGTTACGTTGCAGCAGGCGGGCGACTTCGGTGGAACCGGTGAACATCACGCCCTTGACCCGCTCATCGCCCACCAATCGGGCGCCGACGGTTTCGCCACGGCCCGGCAGCAGTTGCAGCACACCTTCCGGAATGCCGGCTTCGAGCAGCAGGCGTACGGCTTGGGCGGCAACCAGCGGCGTTTGTTCGGCCGGCTTGGCCAATACCGGGTTGCCGGCGGCCAACGCAGCGGCGACCTGGCCGCTGAAGATCGCCAGGGGGAAGTTCCATGGGCTGATGCAGACCACGGGGCCCAACGGGCGGTGGGCATCGTTGGTGAAATCGTTGCGCGCCTGCACCGCGTAGTAGCGCAGGAAGTCCACCGCCTCACGGACCTCGGCGATGGCGTTGGCGAAGGTCTTGCCGGCTTCACGGGCCAGCAGGCCCATCAGGGGCTGGATCTCGCCTTCCATCAGATCGGCGGCACGCTCGAGAATCGCAGCGCGCTCCGCCGGTGGTGTGGCTTGCCAGATCGGTGCGGCGTTGAGGGCGCACTGGATGGCGTTGTCGACGTCTGCAACCGTGGCTTCCTGCACCTGGCCGACCACGTCGCGGTGGTCGGATGGGTTCAGCACCGGTGCCGGGGTTTCTTCGCTGGCGGCGCAACCGAGGATCGGTGCGGCTTTCCATTCGTTATGGGCTGTCGCCAGCAGGGCGCAGGACAGCGAGGCCAGGCGATGTTCGTTGGCCATGTCGATGCCGCTGGAGTTGGCGCGCTCACTGCCGTACAGGTCGCGTGGCAGCGGAATGCGTGGGTGCGGCAGGCCGAAACCGCCTTCCACGGTCGCCATCTGCTCGATGCTGGCGACCGGGTCGGCCACCAGTTCCTGAATGGAAATCGACTGGTCGGCGATGCGGTTGACGAACGAGGTGTTGGCGCCGTTTTCCAGCAAGCGACGAACCAGGTAGGCCAGCAGCGTCTCGTGGGTGCCGACTGGTGCGTACACGCGGCATGGACGGTTCAGCTTGCCTTCGGAAACCTTGCCTACAACCTGTTCGTACAGCGGTTCGCCCATGCCGTGCAGGCACTGGAATTCATACTGGCCCGGGTAATAGTTCTGACCGGCGATGTGATAGATGGCCGACAGAGTATGGGCGTTGTGTGTCGCGAACTGCGGGTAGATGACTTCCGGCACCGACAGCAGTTTGCGCGCGCAAGCGATGTAGGAAACGTCGGTGTACACCTTGCGGGTATACACCGGATAGCCTTCCAGTCCTTCGACCTGGGCACGTTTGATCTCGCTGTCCCAGTAGGCGCCTTTTACCAGGCGAATCATCAGGCGATGGCGGCTGCGGCGGGCCAGGTCGATGACGTAGTCGATCACATACGGGCAGCGCTTCTGGTACGCCTGGATGACGAAACCGATGCCGTTCCAGCCAGTCAGCTTCGGCTCGAAACACAGGCGCTCCAGCAGATCCAGGGACAGTTCGAGGCGGTCGGCTTCTTCGGCGTCGATGTTCAGGCCGATGTCGTATTGCTTGGCCAACAGGGTCAGCGACAGCAGGCGTGGGTACAGCTCCTCCATGACGCGTTCGTACTGGGCGCGGCTGTAGCGCGGATGTAGGGCCGACAGCTTGATGGAGATGCCAGGGCCTTCATAGATCCCGCGGCCATGGGAGGCCTTGCCGATCGAATGGATGGCTTGTTCGTACGAGGCCAGGTATTTCTGGGCGTCATGTTCGGTGAGTGCGGCTTCACCCAGCATGTCGTAGGAATAGCGGAAACCCTTGGACTCGAATTTGCTGGCGTTGGCCAGGGCTTCTGCGATGGTTTCGCCGGTGACGAATTGCTCGCCCATCAGGCGCATGGCCATGTCGACGCCCTTGCGGATCATCGGCTCGCCGCTTTTACCGATGATACGGCTCAGGGACGACGTCAGGCCGGCTTCGTTGTGGGTGGCGACCAGCTTGCCCGTCAACAGCAGGCCCCAGGTCGCGGCATTGACGAACAGCGACGGGCTGTTGCCCAGGTGCGGTTGCCAGTTGCCGGTGCTGATCTTGTCGCGGATCAACGCATCGCGTGTGCCTTTGTCCGGGATACGCAGCAGTGCTTCGGCCAGGCACATCAGCGCCACGCCTTCCTGGGACGACAGGGAGAATTCTTGCAGCAGGCCCTGGACAATACCGGCACGACCGCCAGCACTTTTCTGGTTGCGCAGTTTTTCCGCAATCGACGCCGCCAGCTTGTTGGTGGCTTCGGCCATTTCGGCCGGCAGGCGAGCCTGTTCGATCAGCATAGGCACCACTTCCGGCTCGGGGCGACGGTAAGCGGCGGTGATGGAGGCGCGCAGCACCGATTGCGGCAGGATGCTCTCGGCAAACTCCAGGAAGCACTGGTGGGCGTGGTCGACCTGGACATCGCCAGCGTCGTCGCCCTCTGCGCGGACCGAGCCGTTCAGTTCGGTCAGGGTTGCACCACCCTCGAGTTTTTCCAGGTAATTGAAAATTGCCTGCTTGATCAGCCAGTGAGGCGTGCGATCAATCGAGGTTGCGGCGGCCTTCAGGCGTTCGCGGGTCGGGTCATCGAGTTTGACCCCAAGGGTGGTGGTAGCCATATTTTTATCCTCATGTTTACCACGTACGGCGTGGCATCAGCTGGCGCAAGATTAGCTGCGCGCTGATTGAGGTGCAACCGGGTGCAACCCTTTTTTTGACGAAATATTAAGCAGCCTGTCAGGAATAAAAGTCCGGCACGCCTATCTCGCACCGCCTTAGTGCTTTGGCTTCTAGCCGACCCTGGTTGTCTGCACTAAAAGGGAGCAAAAAAAACGGTTTTTTCGAGAAAACCGATCAGGTGCAACTGATTTGAACGAAACTGGTTGCACCTTATTTCGTTTGTTGAATAGCATTCGCGGCCAAGGTGCAACCGGTTCCAAGCCGAGGGGCATCGGCTGATGGCTTTCCTGGGGAAACATCAGTCATAAATTCGCGGGCCTGCAAATCGTCGCCACACGTCTGTTGTCGACGCTTTCTCTGCCACCGCTACATAAAAACAAAGCCAGGGCGTAACTCATGAGTGTTAGTAATCCTACCCTGATCACCTTCGTGATCTACATCGCAGCCATGGTCCTGATCGGCCTGATGGCTTATCGCTCCACCAACAACCTTTCCGATTACATCCTGGGCGGCCGCAGCCTGGGCAGCGTCGTGACCGCATTGTCCGCCGGTGCCTCGGACATGAGTGGCTGGTTGTTGATGGGTTTGCCCGGTGCCATCTATATGTCCGGCCTGTCGGAAAGCTGGATCGCCATCGGCCTGGTCATCGGTGCCTACCTGAACTGGCTGTTCGTCGCCGGTCGCCTGCGGGTACAGACCGAGCATAACGGCGACGCGCTGACGCTGCCGGATTACTTCGCCAGCCGTTTCGAAGACAAGAGCGGCCTGCTGCGCATCATCTCTGCGGTGGTGATCCTGGTGTTCTTCACCATCTATTGCGCCTCCGGCATCGTGGCCGGTGCCCGCCTGTTCGAAAGCACTTTCGGCATGTCCTACGAGACCGCATTGTGGGCCGGTGCCGCAGCGACCATCGCCTACACGTTCGTGGGTGGTTTCCTGGCTGTGAGCTGGACCGATACGGTACAAGCCACCCTGATGATCTTCGCGCTGATCCTGACACCGATCATCGTATTGCTGGCCACCGGCGGCGTGGATACCACGTTCCTGGCCATCGAGGCGAAAGACCCGACGTCGTTCGACATGCTGAAGAACACCACCTTCATCGGCATCATCTCGCTGATGGGCTGGGGCCTGGGCTACTTCGGCCAGCCGCACATCCTGGCGCGCTTCATGGCCGCTGATTCGGTCAAGTCCATCGCCAAGGCCCGTCGTATCTCCATGACCTGGATGATCCTGTGCCTGGGCGGCACCGTGGCCGTCGGCTTCTTCGGCATCGCGTACTTCTCTGCACATCCGGATGTGGCCGGTCCTGTAAGCGAGAACCCTGAGCGCGTGTTCATCGAGTTGGCGAAGATCCTCTTCAACCCATGGATTGCCGGTGTACTGCTGTCGGCCATCCTGGCAGCCGTGATGAGTACCTTGAGCTGCCAGTTGTTGGTGTGCTCCAGCGCCCTGACCGAAGACTTCTACAAGACTTTCCTGCGCAAGAGCGCTTCCCAGGTGGAACTGGTCTGGGTCGGTCGTGCCATGGTGCTGCTGGTGGCGTTGGTCGCCATTGCCCTGGCTGCCAACCCGAGCAACCGTGTGCTGGGTCTGGTGAGCTACGCTTGGGCCGGTTTCGGTGCCGCTTTCGGTCCTGTGGTCCTGATCTCCGTGATCTGGAAAAACATGACCCGTAACGGCGCATTGGCCGGGATCCTGGTGGGGGCGGTTACCGTGATCGTCTGGAAGCACTTCGAGCTGCTGGGCCTGTACGAAATCATCCCGGGCTTCATCTTCGCCAGCCTGGCCATCTACTTCGTCAGCAAGATGGGCGCGCCTACCACCGGTATGCTGCAGCGCTTCGAAGCGGCCGAAAAAGATTTCCGCCTGAATCAGTAAGTCTGTTCGGCGAGCACTGATGACTCGCTGAAGGTTGTACCGAGAAACGGCCCGTCGCCAATGGAGACGGGCCGTTTTTTTATGCGTGATCTCCTGGGGACATCGCCAATTCTTGTGGGAGCGGGCCTGCTCGCGATAGCGGCGCGTCAGTGCGAATCTGCATCGGGTTGATTGAGAAAGATCAAAACGCCCAGTAGCGCCATGTAGAACCTGAACGCGGCATCCTGGCCATTCCAGATTTCCGATTGCCACATCAGAAACCATTCGCCACCGATGACCATGAAACCAAAGAACCAGACGAAGAATCCCACCGTCAGGCCGGCGATGCCCCAGCGTTTGGCTTGCGCGAAAACCCTGGCATCGGCTCGGCGTGCCAACCACAACTCCAGGGCACCATAACCCAGCAACCCGGCCGTGATCGCTTCGCCGAGGATGATCAGCCAGTAGGCGCCGTGCCACAGCCATGGCTGGGTGATGGCGCGGTAACGGGCGGCGTTATCCGGGAAAGTGGTATCCATGCTCAGCACGTGTTGGACGAAATTGAAGTTGGAGCGGTAGTCCGTGACATTGTTGAACACGGTCAGGAAGGCGAACGCGGCGAGTGCCAGGATCATTGCGATTTTTGCGTAACGTGCCGTCATGGGGGCGTCCTTTGCTTTTTGCGACAACGGAACGTTATCACGCTCACGTGAAGTACCGAGTGCCGTCTTGGTGTAAGAAACCACGGATTCATTCGTGCGACGGCTGGTCGTGACGCAGAAAGTGTCTATCGGAAAATACAGCGCGCTTTTGCAGCTTCTATCCCCCTGTTTGTAAGGTAAATCTGTTTTTCATGACGTCCCGTCAACTCTCCGCTTGGCTCATGCAGAATCGCCCGCCTTTCATTCTGCTGAGATACATCGGATGTTCGCGCCTGCCAACTCACCGCGTTTCACCCTGACGCTCGACAGCGGGCCAAATGAGCTAAAGGTGCTTGAGTTCACGGGCCAGGAAACCATCAGCCAACCCTATCGCTTTGACCTGGAACTGGTGAGCGAACGACCGGACCTGGCATTGGAGGCGCTACTGCATCGCCAGGCCTACCTGACCTTCGATCAGCAGGGGCGTGGCATCCACGGCCAGGTCTACAGCGTAGCCCAGGGCGATTCGGGCAAGCGCCTGACCCGTTACCAGATCAGCCTGGTGCCGCGCCTGGCGTACCTGCGTCACCGTATCAACCGGCGGATTTTCCAGCACTTGAGCGTGCCGTCGATCATTGCGCAGGTCTTGAAGGACCATGGCATCCATGGCGATGCGTTTCAGTTCAGCCTCGGTGGGCAATACCCCGAGCGGGAATACTGTGTGCAATACGGTGAAAGTGATCTGGCGTTCATCGAGCGGATCTGTGCCGAGGTCGGTATTCATTACCACTTCCGCCACAGCCCCGACGGCCACCTGCTGGTTTTTGGCGACGACCAGACGGTGTTCCCCCGCTTGCCCGAGTCGACGCTGTATCTGCCGGGCAGTGGCATGGCTGCGGGGGCGCCGTCGATCAAGCGGCTGGCTGTTCGACTCCAGACCCGGACCAGCGTTGTGACACTGTGCGATTACGATTTCCGTAACCCCAGCCTGTCCTTGCAAACCAGCCTCGACAGCCAACAGCAACCCGTGCTGGAGGACTATCGCTACCCCGGTCTTTTTTCCGACCGCGAGCATGGTCGGCACCTGACCCGGCGCGCCTTGGAGCGTCATGGCGCTGATTGCCGCCTGGCCGAAGGGCGCAGCGACCAATGCGCACTCGTCAGTGGGCACTTCATGCAAATCGATGGGCACCCGCGGGCACAGTGGAACGACCTGTGGCTCCTGACCCAGATCACCCACCGGGGTCGCCAGCCGCAAGTGCTGGAGGACACGGTCGCGGATGGCGAGGATGAGTTCCAGGGCTATAGCAATACCTTTCTGGCGACGCCATGGGACGTTTTCTTTCGTCCGCCGCTGCTTCATGAGAAGCCCCCCGCCCACGGCTATCAGCCTGCGGTGGTGAGCGGGCCTGTCGACAGCGAAATTCATTGCGACGAGTTCGGACGGATCAAGGTGCAGATGATCTGGGATCGCGACGGCAAGCGTGACGAGCATTCCAGTTGCTGGCTGCGGGTGGCCACCGGCTGGGCCCATGATCGATATGGCGGCGTGATGATTCCCCGGGTCGGCATGGAGGTTCTGGTGGGGTTCATGGATGGCGATGTGGACAAGCCACTGGTGGTGGGTTGCTTGCCCAACGGTGCCAACCCGTTGCCGCTGGATCTGCCGGCGGATAAGACACGCAGCATATTGCGCAGCCAGAGCAGCCCCGGCGGGGGCGGTTACAACGAGCTGCGGATCGAGGACCGCAAGGGGGCCGAGGAGATCTACCTGCGGGCCCAGCGAAACTGGACCCAGCATGTGCTCCATGACCAGCGCGTGCAGGTCGATCACGAGCGCAGCGTTGTGGTCTGCGGCACGGCGCGGCATGAACTCAAGGCCGAAGAGTTGCGTATCACCCATGGGCGGCGCCAGGTTGAAGTCAGGCAAGACGATCATTTGGTGGTGACTGGCGAGCGGCACATTCGCGTGGCCCGTCAGGCGGTCAGTGCCAGCCAGCATTTCCATGTCAGCGCTGGTCAGCAGATCGTGCTGGACGGCGGCGCCAGCGCAACCATCCAGGCCGGTGGACACTGGATCAGCATCGGTGCGGGGGGAATTTTCAGCAGTGTGCCCATCGAGGTCGGTGGTGGGCCGATGGCGGTCACAAGCGCCGCGCCGGGTTCGCCGGGTCATCCCGAAAGGCTTGTGGCCGCCGTAGCCGCTCCACTGTCATTGGCGCAAATCCTCAGCCTGCAAGGCCAGGCGCCGTTCTGCGAGGAGTGTGAGCGGTGCAAGGACGGCGTCTGTGCGCCGTTGTCCGCGCTTTCCGGGCTGGCTGATATTCAGGAGCGTCCATGAGTACGGGTCAGTCGCCCCACGCTTGGCTTCGACAGCGCCCGTTGCAAGCGTCCGAGCAGCTGTTCGCCATCTTCAGCAATGCCAGCGACGCCATGCCGTTGGCGACCTGGAGGCGTTCGATGGCGCTTGGCCCCAGTCCGATCTGGGCCGAGACGCCTTATGCCGACTGGGAACCTGTCATGCCTTATGTCGGCGTGGTCGCTGCGGACAGTGATTTTCTTCATTGGGTTGCGACGACCGACTCGCTCGATTGGGGGTGGTTGGCGGTGTCCTCGGTGGGGCAGGAAGTCCTTGTCGAACATTTGCGTGGGCTCACCCAGGTGCTGTTGCCTGGCGGCCGATCGGCCTTTTTTCGCTTTTGGGATGGACGTTATGTGCTGCCTCTCCTGCAATCCGACGAAGTCGATGCCGGACAGTTGCTGCCGGTCATCAGTCGTTGCCTGATCAACGGTCGGCCCTTGGAGATCATGGGAAATGTTCAACGGCCGCCACGAGCGTTCCCCTGGTGGGAGGTGCCAGCCTTGCTGTTGAAAACATTGACGGGGGGCACGACGGACTGCCTGCTGGATAACCTGCTCAGGTGGTTGGGCGAGGAGCATCCGTACCTGTCCGAGCGGGTCGACGAGCGCATCCTGCGGCGCAAGCTTGCACATTTTCTTGAGGTGCATGGGGCGGTTCATGGGGTAAAGGCGCAACTGCCTGGGTACCTGATGCAAGAGTTCGGCTGAGTAGATGCCTGTGCCCGCTCGGCTGCGAAACCCTGACGTTCGACGCGCTTCGCGGTAAACTCGTCGCCCTTCGCAGGAGCCGCCATGAACTATCGCCACGCCTTCCACGCCGGTAATCACGCCGATGTGTTCAAACACCTGACCTTGACCCGCCTGATCGCGCTGATGGCTCGCAAGGAGCAGCCGTTCGCCTACCTCGATACCCATGCGGGCATCGGGTTATATGACTTGCAGGGCGACCAGGCCAATCGTACCGGTGAATACCTGGAAGGCATCGCGCGCTTGTGGGGGCAGGACGATCTACCGCCGCTGACCGCCGACTACATGAATGTGCTGCGCGAGATGAACCCAGACGGACAGTTGCGCTATTACCCGGGCTCGCCGGAGTTGGCGCGGCGTCTGACGCGCCCGCAGGATCGGGTCTTGCTCAATGAAAAACACCCTGAAGACGGTGTGCTGCTCAAGGACAACATGAAGGGCGATCGCCGTGTGGCGGTGCATCTGGGTGAAGGTTGGCACGTGCCTCGCGCCTTGCTGCCGGTGGCGGAAAAGCGCGGCTTGATGCTGATCGATCCGCCCTTCGAGAAGCTCGACGAAATGCAACGCTGTGCCGCCTCCCTCAAGGAGGCCATTGGCCGGATGCGTCAGACGGTGGCAGCGATCTGGTACCCGGTGAAGGATCAGCGGATGCTGCGTCGCTTCTACCAGGACCTGGCCGGCACGGGCGCGCCAAAGCTGTTACGAGTGGAGTTGCTGGTACATCCACTCGCCACACCCGACAGCCTGAACGGCTCCGGCCTGGCGATTGCCAACCCGCCATGGGGGTTGGAGGAGGAATTGCGTGAGTTGCTGCCGTGGCTGTCGAAAAAGCTTGGCCAGACCCAAGGTGGCTGGCAGATGGATTGGTTGATTGCCGAGCGCTGATCCGCGAGTTTGATGCTGTCTGGCAGGACGCCATCGCGAGCAGGCTCGCTCCCACACTGATTCGGAAGAATCCGGTATGCGCCTGAACACAAATCCCTTGTGGGAGCGGGCTTGCTCGCGAAGCTTTTCGAGGCTCGAAAGTCAGATCGGGCAGGTCACGCCCGTCCCGCCAATCCCGCAATAGCCCTCGGGGTTCTTCGCCAGGTACTGTTGGTGGTAAGCCTCGGCGTAGTAGAACGTCGGCGCTTCATCGATTTCGGTGGTGATTTCACCGAGGCCGGCCTTGGTCAGTTCAGCCTGGAACACCGCCTTGCTCTTCTTCGCCGCTTCCAGTTGCTCGGGCTTGGTGCAATAGATTACCGAGCGATATTGGGTGCCAATGTCGTTGCCCTGGCGCATGCCCTGGGTTGGGTTATGCAGTTCCCAGAACATTGCCAGCAGTTCTTCGTAGCTGACCTTTTCCGGTTCGTAGACCACCAGTACCACTTCGCTGTGGCCGGTCAGGCCCGAGCAGACCTCTTCGTAGGTCGGGTTGGGGGTGAAGCCGCCGGCGTAGCCCACCGAGGTGCTGTAGACCCCGTCACGCTGCCAGAAGCGACGTTCCGCGCCCCAGAAACAGCCCAGGCCGAAAATCGCGAATTCTACGTTGCCCGGAAACGGGCCGAGCAGCGGGTTGCCGTTGACGAAATGCTGATCCGGAACCTTGATCGGGGTTTCACGGCCAGGCAGAGCTTGTTCTTGAGTAGGGAGCACGTTTTTGTTCACCAGAATTTCCGAGCGCAGGGCCATCATCAGTCCTCTCAGTCAGATTGAGTTGAGCGAGTTCAAGCAATAAGACTGTCAGTGTGCCCGAGTGTTACAGCGCTGTCAGTCAATTGGACCGCGCGGGTAGCGCTTGAGCTTCTCGATCAGCTCCGCGCCGGGGATTGGCCGGTCGAACAAGTAGCCCTGGCCGACATCGCAGCGATGGCGACGCAGGAAAGTCAGTTGCTGGGCGGTTTCGACCCCTTCGGCCACGACCTTGAGCTTCAGGTTGTGGGCCATGGCGATCACCGCGGAGGTGATTTCCATGTCGTCCTGGTTGTCCGGGATCTCATGGATGAAGCTGCGATCGATCTTGATGATGTCGATCGGGAATTTCTTCAGGTAGCTCAGGGACGAGTAGCCGGTACCGAAGTCGTCCATGGCCAGGGTCAGGCCCAGGCGCTTGAGCTGGTCGAGTTGCAGGTGGGTGTCTTCAGTGGCTTCCAGCAGCAGGCCTTCGGTCAGCTCCAGCTCCAGCAGCCGTGCGGGCAGTTGTTCTTCCTTGAGGATGCTGGCAATCGAGGCAACCAGGTCCGGGTCGGAGAACTGTTTAGGTGACAGGTTGATCGCCACCTGCAGGTTGCCCAGGCCAGCGGCGGTCAATTGCTTGCTCATGCGGCAGGCCTGGCGGGCGATCCATTTGCCGATGGGGATGATCAGGCCGGTTTCTTCGGCCACGCTGATGAACTGGTCCGGTCGGATCATGCCCTTTTCCGGATGGTTCCAACGCAGCAGCGCTTCCATGCCCAGCAGACGGCCGCTGCGCAGGCACAGCTTGGGCTGGTAGAACACGTCCAGCTCGTTCTGGGTCAGGGCGCGGCGCAGGTTGTTTTCCACGAACAGCTTGTAGCTGGCCTCGGCGTTCAGTGCTTCGGTGAAGACCTGGACCTGATGCTTGCCGTTGGCCTTGGCCTTGTGCAGGGCGAGTCCGGCGTTGCGCATCAGGGTCTGGGGATCGCGGCCGTGCAGCGGGGCACAGGCCAGGCCCACGGAACCGGTCACGCTGATCAATTGGTTATCGACGAACATCGGCTTGTCGAGCGTCATCAACAACTGGCTGGCGACCTGCTGCCCGGCCTCCAGGTCGGTGTCGTCCAGCAGCACGGCGAATTCATTACTGGCGAAGCGTGCCAGGCTGCCGCTGGGGCTCAGGCTGTTGCGCAAGCGTCGGGCCAGGCTGATCAGCAGTTTGTCACCGGTCTGGTGGCCGAGGCTGTCATTGATGCGCTTGAAGTTGTCGATGTCCACCAGCAGCAGGCTGATGGGCGAGTCGCTGTCCCGGGCGAAGCGTTCATCGAGGTTGCGAATGAACGCCGGGCGGTTGCCCAGGTTGGTCAGGTTGTCGGTGTAGGCCAGGCGTTCGATACGCTGCTGGGCCAGTTTGGTCTGGGTAACGTCTTCGTAGATGCCGATGTAGTGGGTCAGCTCGCGGTTGTCGCCGTAGACCTTGGAAATCGACAGTTGGCCCCAGTAGGGTTCCAGGTTCTTGCGTCGGCTCTTGAACTCGCCTTGCCAGCTATTGCTCTGGGCCAGGGCCGAGGGCGCGTCGAACAGCAGCTCGCTGAGGTTTTCCAGGGCCGGCAGTTCGGACAGGCGTTGGCCGTGGACTTCCTCGGTGGTGTATTGGGTGATGGCGGTGAAGCTCGGGTTGACGTACTCCACCACGCCGTCGCAGTTGACCAGCAGGAAGGCGTTGGCGCTTTGCTCCACGGCACGTTGGAACAAGTGCAGGGCGCTGGTGGCGATGCGTCGGTTGTGGTTGTTGATGACCTGGGCGAACTGGTCCGCCAGTTCACCGGCAAAGGCGATCTCGTCCGACTGCCAGGCACGGGTGGCGCCTACCTGCTCCAGGCACAGCACGCCCACCACCTGACCGTCGATTCGCACGCTGGCATCAAGCATGGCGTTGACGTTGCGGGCGCGCAGGCTTTCAGCCATTTCCCGGGTGCGTGGATCGCGTGTCGCGTTGTGGGCATCGATGGCGCGGCAGGTCTGCAGCGCTTCCATGTAGTCGGGATACTCATTGGCATCGATCGCGTCTGGCCGAAAGTACTCCTGGGAAGCGCGGTTATAGGCGGAGATCGGCACCAGCTTGTTGTCCTCCAGGTTCCAGATGCTGGCGCAATCGATCTGGTAGATGTCGCAGGCGCTGCGGGTGATGAGTTCGGCGGCTTCCAGCAAGGAATTATTGGCGCTGTAGCGCTGGCGAGTCAGCAGCAGGATGAGGTCCTGTTGGGCACGGACGCGGTCCAGATGCTGAAGCTGTTCCTGTTGGGCGCGCTGGTTCAGCTCCAAGGCTATCTGCAGGCGCGAGTTCTGGGTCTCCAGATCGAGGGCCGGCATCGATGGCTCGTTTTGCAGCAGGCTGTCCACCGTCAGCAGATAGCCGCGCAGCAGGTGGCGATTGTGCTGTTTGTACGCTTCACCCATTTCCAGCAGGTTCATGGGGCCCTTGGCGGTGTGAAGCGTATAGCGGATCAGGTAATGCGAGGCCTGGGCCAGCTGTTCTTGAATGGCATCATGCAGTTGATAGCGCGCTTCAGGCTCCATCAGGCTGGCATAGGGCGAGCTGACCAACGAGCAAAGCTCAACCGCCGGCAGGCCAAAGTAACGTTCGCAATTGGGATCGAGGAACAGCAGTGCCCAGCTCGCTTCATTCAGCCGCTCGAAACGCAGCATACCGAGCCGCGAGGGCACCGGTAACTGCGTCACTACCTCGGCCGCCATACGGCTGGCGGCATCGGGTTGGCTTTTCATGGGGAAACTCGCTTCGAGAATGCTGATCGCGCCGGGCTGACGCCCCTCGTTATCAAGGATTGCCGCAAGGTTGCATCATTGCGACACTGGCTGACAAGAGAGATGAAGGCTAAGTGCTATAAACCTTATCGGCCGACAAGCGGATTTCTCCAGTCGCCAGCCGATCAGAGGGCCTGGCGGGGGCTACCGTTCGTCAGCGCAACGGGATATGGACCTTCTGCAAAGGGTAACCGTCACGGTCGTGAAAGGTCACGTGAATGCTCTGGGCCGCGACATGCAGATGTGCGAAGTTGTCCTGGCTGACCACTGTGCCGGTCAGCTCATAGTGGTAGTCACCGTTTTCGGTCCGGGCCATGGGGGCCTTGAAAATAAAATTCGAGGCGGCGGCGTAAGGCAGCAGTTCGCTGTTGCAAAACGGCGAGGCGACGATGGCATGGACCTCGAAGTCAGGATCCTGGCTGTGACACAGTCGGCTGGTCATGGAACCATGGACATCACCGGACACGAAGATCACGTTTTTTATCCCATGGCGACGAATGCATTCCAGCAGTCGCAGGCGCTGTTGCGGGAAGGCCTGCCAGGCGTCGCCATCATCGAGTGTGCGGTCGGGGTAGAACATGACGCTGGTGACGATGAATTTGACCCGGGCGGTGCTGTTCACCAGCCATTCGAGCAACGACCGCTCCTGCTCGATATCCAGGATGCGCCGGTCGGCCCTCGACAAGTTGCGTCGTGTCCGGCTGTCGGTGACGAACCACTCGATATCGCCGTGAGCGAACTGATACCAGTAGTGCGGCAATGACCTGCTCAATATGCCGTCGCTTGATAGTACGTGGGCCGGGCTATGGCTGGCTTGATAGAGGTCGTAAGCGCTCATGGCGTTGGCGTAGAGAATGTCGTCGTTGACTTGTCTGTTGGCGGGCCAGTTGTCTTCGATTTCATGGTCGTCGAGGATCATGTAGGTCGGTACGGTGGACATCAATTTGCTGATGTGGGGCTGGGAAAAGACAGTGCGGTATTTGAACAGGATGTCTTTGTAGGTCCGGTCCGGGGCCACAATGTTCAAATCGTCGAGATAAACCTGGTCCCCCGCCATCAGTACGCCGCTGATCGGTGGATTGGCCTGGTCCACGATGCGCTGGATGCCGGCGAACGTGCGGTCCCCGAGTTCGGGGGTTGAGGGAGCGCCGGCGGTGATGCGCAGATAACGGCAAGAACCCACGATATAAGCGTGTGGAGTGCCAGCTTCCGCATGGGGCGTGCGCAGCCGATGGATGTCCACGGGCCATTGCTGCAACGGTTCCGGGGTGGCTGTGTGAGACGCGGTGAACCAGCCGGCCTGGTATTCATAGATGGTGCCGGCTTGCAGGTTTCTCAAAATGACCACATCGCTCATGTCGCGATGGGCATGCAACTGGATGAAGTGCTCATTCGTCCATTTCGTATCGCCCTGGCGTCTGTAACGAAGTCCTGCGAATACCGGAAGCTTGGGGTCTTTGTCGCCGCGCAGGAATATTCGTGCATGGTCGGTCGTGGTGTGGCCGACAATCGGGCCGACGGTAGGTTTGAACATGTTCGAGTCCATTCGAAATGCAGCATTTTTAAAAGTACTTGTGCGAGCAAAAAGTTGTCGCTGCGTGCCGATGCTAAAGCTCGACGCTGAATAAATGCTGATAGGGAAGGGGACGCAAGTTGTGGGTAATGACTGATAGATGACGTAGGAAAGGCCGCCGGCAAACGGCTTGATGCTTGTCAGTCAAGGCAGATAACCCTGTGGGAGCAAAGCTTGCTCGCGATCAGGGCGAGCTCAGTCGATAACGATATTGGCTGATCCACCGATATCGCGAGCAAGCTTTGCTCCCTCAGGTTCTGGTGCGTTTATAGCAGGCAAAAAAAGCCCCGCCATCGGCGGGGTTGAGGTACGAGCGTGGCTCGGAAAACAGCGGTTCGAATGGCCCTCCATGAGGAGGGCCGTCCGGTTTACAGCAGGATGGTGCGGATATCGCCCAGCAGGTCGCTCAGACGCTTGGTGAAGCGTGCAGCAGCGGCACCGTTGATCACGCGGTGATCGTAGGACAGCGACAGCGGCAGCATCAGCTTGGGCTGGAAGGCTTTACCGTCCCAGACAGGCTGGATGGTGGCCTTGGACACACCCAGGATCGCCACTTCCGGCGCGTTGACGATCGGCGTGAAGCCGGTGCCGCCAATGTGGCCGAGACTGGAGATCGTGAAGCAGGCGCCCTGCATGTCGTCTGCGGTGAGCTTCTTGCTCCGGGCCTTTTCGGCCAGGGCAGCCGCTTCGGCAGCCAGTTGCAGCAGGCTCTTCTGATCGACGTTGCGGATGACCGGTACCAGCAGGCCTTCCGGGGTGTCGACGGCGAAGCCGATATGCACGTATTTCTTGCGGATCACAGCCTTGCCGCTTGGCGCCAGGGAGCTGTTGAAGTCCGGCAGTTCCTTGAGCAGGTGCGCGCAGGCCTTGAGCAGCAATGGCAGTACGGTCAGCTTCACGCCGGCCTTTTCAGCCACGGCTTTCTGCGCAACACGGAAGGCTTCCAGCTCGGTGATGTCGGCCTGGTCGAACTGCGTCACGTGAGGGATGTTCAGCCAGCTGCGGTGCAGGCTCGACGCGCCGATTTGCATCAGGCGGGTCATTGCCACTTCTTCGGTTTCGCCGAAGCGGCTGAAGTCCACTGCCGGGATCGGCGGGATGCCCGCGCCACCGGTGGCGCCTTCGGCCGGAGCATTCTTGGCTTTCTGCATCATGGCCTTGACGTAGGCCTGCACGTCTTCCTTCAGCACGCGACCGTGTGGACCGCTCGGGCCGACGGCGGACAGCTCGACACCGAACTCGCGGGCCAACTGACGTACCGCAGGGCCGGCGTGCACCTTGGCACCGCTTGGTGCAGGTGCTGCGGCAGGGGCTGGCGCGGCCTCGGCCTTGGCGGCAGGCGCGGCAGCCGGAGCCGGCGCGGCTTCAGCCTTGGCCGGTGCAGCAGCAGGTGCTGGCGCTGGAGCGGCAGGCGCGGCGGCGCCAGCCACTTTCAGCTTCAGGATCAGGTCGCCGGTACCGACTTCGTCTTCCAGCTTGATCTCGACGCTTTCCACCACACCGGCGGCCGGCGACGGGATTTCCATGCTGGCCTTGTCGGATTCCAGGGTGATCAGCGACTGGTCGGCTTCGACGGTGTCGCCGGCCTTGACCAGTACTTCGATGATCTTGGCTTTGCCCGACGAGCCGATGTCCGGAACATGGATGTCCTGGACAGTGGCGGCGGCAGGCGCAGCGGCCGGAGCCGGAGCGGCAGCCGGGGCAGCGGCAGGCTTTTCAGCCGGCGCCGGGGCAGCCACAGGCGCGGCTGCTTCGGGCGCCGCAGCGGCGCCTTCGACTTCCAGCTCAAGCAGTTCATCGCCTTCTTTCAGACGATCGCCCAGCTTTACTTTCAGGCTCTTGATGACCCCGGCCTTTGGCGCAGGCACTTCCATGCTGGCCTTGTCCGATTCAAGTGTCAGGATGCTCTGGTCAGCTTCGATACGGTCGCCGACCTTCACAAACAATTCAATTACTTCACCTTCACCGCTGCCGATGTCAGGTACGCGAATGAGTTCGCTCACGGAAATTCTCCTCAGCAGTCCAGTGGGTTGCGTTTTTCCGGATCGATGCCGAACTTGGCGATGGCTTCGGCCACCACTTTTGGTTCGATATCGCCACGGTCAGCCAGGGCTTCCAGGGCTGCCAACACAACGAACTTACGGTCGACTTCGAAGAAGTGACGCAGCTTCTTGCGGCTGTCGCTACGGCCGAAACCGTCGGTGCCCAGCACCTTGAATTCCTTGGAAGGAACCCACTGGCGGATCTGCTCGGCGAACAGCTTCATGTAGTCGGTGGAGGCGATGACCGGACCTTTACGGCCGTTCAGGCACTCTTCGACGTAGCTCAGTTTCGGCTTCTGGCCAGGGTGCAGGCGGTTGCTGCGCTCTACGGCCAGGCCGTCGCGACGCAGTTCGTTGAAGCTGGTAACGCTCCAGACGTCGGCACCGATGTTGAACTCTTCACGCAGAATCTTCGCCGCTTCACGCACTTCGCGCAGGATGGTGCCGGAGCCCATCAGCTGGACGTGGTGCGCCGCTTCGCGGGTGTCTTCCTCGAGCAGGTACATGCCCTTGACGATGCCCGCTTCCACGCCGGCCGGCATGGCTGGCTGCTGGTAGGACTCGTTCATCACGGTGATGTAGTAGAAGACGTCCTGTTGCTCTTCGGTCATCTTCTTCATGCCGTCCTGGATGATCACCGCCAGCTCGTAGCCGTAGGTTGGATCGTAGGTGCGGCAGTTCGGGATGGTGCCGGCCAGCATGTGGCTGTGGCCGTCTTCGTGCTGCAGGCCTTCGCCGTTCAGCGTGGTCCGGCCAGCGGTGCCGCCGATCAGGAAGCCACGGGTACGGCTGTCGCCAGCGGCCCAGGCCAGGTCGCCGATACGCTGGAAGCCGAACATCGAGTAGAAGATGTAGAACGGCAGCATCGGCTGGTTGTGGCTGGAGTACGAAGTACCGGCGGCAATGAAGGAACTCATGGCGCCCGCTTCGTTGATGCCTTCCTCGAGGATCTGGCCTTTCTTGTCTTCGCGGTAGAACATCACCTGGTCTTTATCGACTGGCTCGTAGAGCTGGCCGACGGACGAGTAGATGCCCAACTGACGGAACATGCCTTCCATACCGAAGGTACGGGCTTCGTCCGGAATGATCGGAACGATGCGCGAGCCGATTTCCTTGTCCTTGACCAGTTGCGCGAGGATCCGCACGAAAGCCATGGTGGTGGAGATTTCACGGTCGCCCGAGCCGTCCAGGATCGCCTTGAGGGTGTCCAGTGGCGGAGTCGGAACGCTGAAGCTCTTGGCGCGACGCTGTGGCACGAAACCGCCCAGTGCGGCACGGCGCTCGGCCAGGTAACGGGCTTCGGCACTGCCTTCTTCAGGTTTGAAGAACGGCAGGTTTTCCAGCTCGCTGTCCTTCACCGGAATGTCGAAGCGATCGCGGAACAGCTTCAGGCTGTCGACATCGACTTTCTTGGTGTTGTGCGCGGTGTTCTTCGCTTCGCCGGCACCGGTGCCATAACCCTTGATGGTCTTGGCCAGGATGACGGTGGGCTGTTCCTTGTGGTTGACCGCCTGGTGGTACGCTGCGTAGACCTTGTACGGGTCGTGGCCGCCACGGTTGAGTTTCCAGATCTCGTCGTCGGACAGATCGGCAACCATGGCCTTGAGTTCAGGGGTATTGAAGAAGTGCTCGCGGACGAACGCGCCGTCCTTGGCCTTGTAGTTCTGGTATTCACCGTCGATGACTTCGTCCATGCGACGTTGCAGGATACCGTCGACGTCCTTGGCCAGCAGTGGGTCCCAGAAACGGCCCCAGATGACCTTGTTGACGTTCCACTGGGCGCCACGGAACACGCCTTCGAGTTCCTGGATGATCTTGCCGTTGCCGCGAACCGGGCCGTCGAGGCGCTGCAGGTTGCAGTTGATGACGAAGATCAGGTTGTCCAGCTTCTCGCGGCCGGCCAGGGAGATCGCCCCCAGGGATTCCGGCTCGTCGCACTCGCCGTCGCCCATGAAACACCAGACTTTCTGTTTGCCTGGCTGGATGAAGCCGCGGGCTTCCAGGTACTTCATGAAGCGCGCCTGGTAGATCGCCTGGATCGGGCCCAGACCCATCGAAACGGTCGGGAACTGCCAGAAGTCAGGCATCAGCCAAGGGTGCGGGTACGAAGACAGGCCGTTGCCGTCCACTTCCTGGCGGAAGTTGTTCATCTGATCTTCGGAGATACGACCTTCCATGAACGCACGGGCGTAGACGCCTGGCGATGCGTGACCCTGGAAGTAGATCAGGTCGCCGCCGTGTTCGTCGGTCGGGGCCTGGAAGAAGTAGTTGAAGCCGATGTCATACAGCGTCGCGCTGGAAGCGAAGCTGGAGATGTGACCGCCCAGGTCAGAATCTTTCAGGTTGGTGCGCATGACCATGGCCAACGCGTTCCAGCGTACCAGCGAGCGAATGCGGCGTTCCATGAACAGGTCGCCAGGCATGCGTGCTTCGTGGGTAACGGGGATCGTGTTGCGGTACGGCGTGGTGATGGCGTAGGGCAGTTGCGAACCGCTGCGGGTTGCGAGTTCGCCCATACGGGTCATCAGATAATGAGCACGGTCTTCGCCTTCTTTGTCGAGAACCGATTCCAGGGCGTCCAGCCATTCCTGGGTTTCGACGGGATCGAGGTCTTGCATGGCTTGCTCCAGGGCGGAAAGGCTACCAGAATCGGTTGCCTGAGTTTGCGACTGGCCTTGTGGGCAGACGGTATAAAATTCTTGGATTGCCGAAGGTTGTTTCGGCGGCGTGTAGTTTTACTACAAATCGTCGGCTGTTTCAGCCTCTCGGATGTATAGACGAGTAGTAAAACTACACATGAAAGGCTTTTGGCCCCTCGTTTCGTTGTGAGAATAATCGTTACTGTTGGTCTTTTGCTAACTCGAACAGGTAAAAACTTGATGGCGACTGCCAATAAAATCAGATTTTCAGCTATTTATCATCTTTGTTCGACAGTCAATCAGGTAGTGGCTTTTGAAAAAACACTACATCCAGCCTTTCCTGCGCCGATCAAGGATAGACCATGAGCCTGCCTCTGCTTGCCGAAATCCCGGCAATTCTCCAGTCATTGGTCAGCCGTGCCGAGCAGTCGTTCCGTGCGGCAGTTGCCTTGGTGGGCGACGATCTCGAGCTGTCCACCTGGACGCCTGAACGCTGGGAGGAGTTCCATCGCGTCGCGGCCGCCAGTGATTTTGTCATCGAGCAGAGCCTCCGTGAACCGTCGATGCTACTGGAACTGGTGCGCGGTGGCGAACTGGACCGCAGCCTGGCCGCCGGCGAAATGTGCGCGCAGATCGGTGCGGCGGTGCAGGCCGCCGAAAGTGAGGATGAACTGGGGCGCGTCCTGCGCCGCCAGCGTACCCGCCAGCAGGTGCGGATCATCTGGCGCGACCTGAACCGCAAGGCCGACCTCGTCCAGACTTGCCGCGATCTTTCGGACATGGCCGATGCCTGCATCGACCAAGCCTACCGATGGCTGTACCAGCGTCTCTGCCAGCAATTCGGCACGCCCACCGGCCGGCGCAGCGGCGCCCCGCAGCACATGGTCATCCTGGGCATGGGCAAGCTGGGCGCGGTGGAGTTGAACCTGTCGTCGGACATCGACCTGATCTTCGCCTATCCCGAGGGCGGTGAAACCGTTGGCGTGAAGCGGCCGTTGGATAACCAGGAATTCTTCATCCGCGTTGGTCAGCGCCTGATCAAGGCCCTGGACCTGATAACCGTCGACGGTTTCGTGTTCCGCGTCGACATGCGTTTGCGCCCCTACGGCTCGGCCGGTGCGCTGGTGCTGAGCTTCAACGCCCTGGAGCAGTATTACCAGGATCAGGGGCGCGACTGGGAACGCTACGCGATGATCAAGGCGCGGGTGGTGGCGGGCGACCAGGTGGCGGGTGCGCAGTTGCTCGACATGCTGCGTCCGTTCGTTTATCGCCGTTACCTGGATTTTTCCGCCATCGAAGCGCTGCGCACCATGAAGCAACTGATCCAGCAGGAAGTGCGGCGCAAAGGCATGGCCGACAACATCAAGCTGGGGTCGGGCGGTATCCGTGAAGTGGAGTTCATCGCCCAGGCGTTCCAGTTGATCCACGGCGGGCGCGACCTGAGCCTGCAACAGCGCCCGTTGCTGAAAGTGCTGGGCACCCTGGAAGGCCAAGGTTATCTGCCTGCCAAAGTGATCGACGAGCTGCGTCAGGGCTATGAATTCCTGCGGTACACCGAGCATGCGATCCAGGCCATCGCCGACCGCCAGACCCAAATGTTGCCGGACAGCCCCCAGGATCAGGCGCGCATTGCATTCATGCTGGGCTTTGCCGACTGGCCGGCGTTCCACGAGCAATTGATGTATTGGCGTGGGCGCGTGGCCTGGCATTTTGGTCAGGTCATCGCTGATCCGGATGAAGAAGAGGGCAGCGAAAGCGAAGTGGTGGTGGGCGGTGAGTGGTTGCCGTTATGGGAAGACAGCCAGGACGAAGAGGCCGCGTGCCGCCAGTTGGAGGAGGGTGGTTTCGTCGATGCGCCCAAGGCGCTGAAGGCCCTGGCCGTCCTGCGCACCAGTCCGCAATTGCGCGCCATGCAGCGCCTGGGGCGTGAACGTCTGGATGCATTCATTCCGCGCCTGCTGGCCCAGGCGGTGGAACATGCCGATCCAGACCTGGTGCTTGAACGGGTATTGCCATTGGTGGAGGCAGTGGCCCGTCGTTCGGCCTATCTGGTGCTGTTGACGGAAAACCCCGGCGCCCTGCGGCGCTTGCTGACGCTGTGCGCGGCGAGCCCGTGGATCGCCGAGCAGATCACCCGTTTCCCCTTGCTGCTGGATGAGTTGCTCAATGAAGGTCGTCTGTTCAAGCCGCCGTTGGCGCCGGAATTGGCGGCGGAGTTGCGCGAGCGCCTGACGCGGATTCCCGAGGATGACCTGGAGCAACAGATGGAGGCCCTGCGGCATTTCAAACTGGCGCACCGGTTGCGGGTGGCTGCGTCGGAAATCGCCGGCAGCCTGCCGTTGATGAAGGTCAGCGATTACCTGACCTGGCTGGCCGAGGCGATTCTCGAACAAGTCCTGGCCCTGGCCTGGCGCCAGACGGCGGCCAAGCATGGCGTACCGTCGCGCACGGACGGCAGCCTGTGCGATCCCGGCTTCATTATTGTCGGTTATGGGAAAGTCGGCGGTCTGGAATTGGGGCATGGTTCCGATCTGGACCTGGTGTTCATCCACGACGGCGACCCCCAGGCGGAAACCGACGGGGCCAAGCCCATCGACGGTGCGCAGTTCTTCACCCGGCTGGGTCAGCGGATCATCCATTTGCTGACGGCCCAGACCAACTCCGGTCAGCTATATGAAGTGGACATGCGCCTGCGGCCGTCCGGGGCGTCGGGGTTGCTGGTCAGTTCCCTTGGGGCATTTGCCCGATATCAGGAGAATGAAGCCTGGACCTGGGAGCACCAGGCACTGGTGCGGGCCCGGGTATTGGTGGGCAGCCAGGATGTGGGCCAGGCCTTCGAGAAAGTCCGGGCCCAGGTGCTGGGGCGCAAACGCGACCTGCCGACGTTGCGCCAGGAGGTCAGCGAGATGCGGGCCAAGATGCGCGATAACCTGGGTAGCAAGGCCACGGCCGCCGGAACCGCACCAAACGCTTTCGAGGCCACGGCGCCCTTCGATCTCAAGCAGGATGCCGGAGGTATCGTCGATATTGAATTTATGGTGCAATACGCCGCCCTGGCGTGGTCCGAGGAGCACCCATCGCTGGCGCGCTACACCGATAACATCCGTATCCTGGAGGGGTTGCAAGAGGTTGGCCTGATGCCGCCCGAAGATGCCACCCTGCTGCGCGAGGCCTATAAAGCCTACCGCTCCGCCGCCCACCGCCAGGCCTTGCAGAAAGAGGCCGGGGTAATTACCGGCGACCAGTTTGTGGATGAGCGCCGACAGGTATTGCGGATCTGGCGTGAGCTGGGATTGAGCTGAGTATTGAATGTGGGAGCGAGCCTGCTCGCGAAGGCGGAGTGTCAGGCGGCATTGATGTTGACGGTGCCGGCCTCATCGCGATCAGGCTCGCTCCCACAATGGATTTGTGATGTGTTGTAGATTGAAGGCAGAAGGCAACGACCTGGGCCACAGTGATTCTCGAGGCGGGGAGGCGTAGGCCTCCCCGTATCGTTTTTGGAAAACACATGAATATTCTGATCGTTGGGCCCAGTTGGGTCGGTGACATGGTGATGGCGCAGACACTGTTCCAGTGTCTGAAGCAGCTCCACCCGCAATGCGAGATCGACGTCCTGGCCCCCGAGTGGAGCCGACCGATCCTGGAACGCATGCCGCAAGTACGCAAGGCCTTGAGCTTTCCGCTCGGTCACGGTGTGCTGGAGCTGGCGACCCGCAGGCGCATCGGTAAGTCCCTGGCCGGTCAGTATGACCAGGCGATCCTGTTGCCCAACTCGTTGAAGTCCGCATTGGTGCCGTTCTTCGCCGGCATCCCCAAGCGTACCGGCTGGCGCGGCGAGTTCCGCTATGGCCTGCTCAACGATGTGCGTACGCTGGACAAAGACCGCTATCCGTTGATGATCGAGCGTTTCATGGCCCTGGCCTACGCGCCGGGTACCGAGTTGTCCAAGCCCTACCCGCGCCCCGACTTGCAGATCGACCCGGTGACCCGCGAAGCGGCGCTGGCCAAGTTCGGCCTGAGCCTGGACCGCCCGGTGTTGGCGCTGTGCCCCGGTGCCGAGTTCGGCGAATCCAAGCGTTGGCCGGCGGATCATTACGCCCAGGTGGCCGAAGCGAAGATCCGCGAAGGTTGGCAAGTCTGGCTGTTCGGTTCGAAAAACGATCACTCGGTGGGCGAAGACATCCGCTCGCGGCTGATTCCGGGCCTGCGGGAAGAGTCGGTAAACCTCAGCGGTGACACGTCTCTGGCGGAGGCCATCGACCTGTTGTCCTGCGCCGATTCGGTGGTGTCCAACGATTCCGGGCTGATGCATGTAGCCGCTGCCCTGAACCGCCCGTTGGTTGCCGTTTACGGCTCCACCTCGCCGGGCTTTACGCCGCCACTGGCCGACAAGGTCGAAGTCGTGCGCCTGGGCATCGAGTGCAGCCCGTGCTTCGACCGTACCTGCCGCTTCGGTCATTACAATTGCCTGCGTCAGCTCATGCCGCCGTCGGTGAACGATGCCCTGGCACGTTTGCAGGGCACCCCCGTGGAGGTCCAGTAAGTTGCGGGTATTGCTGATCAAGACCTCTTCGCTGGGCGATGTGGTCCACACGCTGCCGGCGTTGACCGACGCGGCGCGGGCGATTCCCGGTATCCGTTTCGATTGGGTGGTGGAAGAAGGTTTCGCCGAGATTCCGACCTGGCACCCGGCCGTGGGCAAGGTCATCCCGGTGGCGATCCGTCGTTGGCGCAAGAACCTCTGGCAAACCATCAAGAGCGGCGAGTGGCGACGCTTCAAGCAGAGCATGCGCGCCGAACGGTATGACCTGGTGATTGATGCCCAGGGCCTGCTGAAAAGTGCCTGGCTGACCCGCTACGTCAAGGCTCCGGTGGCCGGCCTGGATAAAAATTCGGCCCGTGAGCCCCTGGCGGCGCGTTTCTATTCCCGTCGCCTGGCGGTGGCGCGCGGTCAGCATGCGGTTGAGCGCGTGCGACAATTGTTCGCCGTGGCGCTGGGCTATGACTTACCCCAGACCCTGGGCAACTACGGCTTGAATGTCGATCGTCTGGTGGAGCTGCCGCGCGCCTATCCTTATGTGGTATTCCTGCATGGCACGACTTGGGAATCCAAATACTGGCCGGAGTTGTATTGGCGCCAGCTCACCGAGCGCATGGGCCAGTTCGGCGTGGTGGTGAAGTTGCCGTGGGGCAGTCCGCTGGAAAAAGCCCGGGCCGAACGTATCGCCAAAGGGCTGCGCAATGCCCTGGTGTTGCCGAAACTGAACCTGGGCGGGATGGGCAAGGTACTGGCCGGGGCCCAGGCTTGTGTGGCGGTTGATACTGGCCTCGGTCACCTGGCTGCCGCCTTGGACGTGCCGACTATCTCGCTGCTCGGTCCCACCAACCCGGTGTTGACCGGCGCCTATGGCAAGGGCCAGATCCATCTCGCCAGCGATTTCCCCTGTGCGCCCTGCATGCAGAAACAATGCACTTATCCGCCGACCGCCGAAGATGCCCGTCGGTTTGACCTGAAACGCGAGCAGCCCTTGTGCTTTACGCGACTGAACCCCGAGCGTGTTGCCAGCCACCTGAGCACGTTATTGGCTGAGGAGCCGCGCTGATGCAATTGGCTTTTGTCCTTTATAAATACTTTCCCTTCGGCGGCCTGCAGCGTGACTTCATGCGCATCGCCTTGGAATGCCAGCGGCGTGGTCATCAGATCCGTGTCTACACGCTGATTTGGGAAGGTGACGTCCCGCCGGGTTTTGAAGTGCTGGTGGCGCCGGTCAAGGCGCTGTTCAATCACCGTCGCAACGAGAAACTCAGTGCATGGATGGAAGCGGACCTGGCCAAGCGCCCGGTAGACCGTTTGATCGGCTTCAACAAGATGCCCGGCCTGGACGTGTATTACGCCGCCGACGGCTGTTTTGAAGACAAGGCGCAGACCCTGCGCAATTCCTTGTATCGACGCTGGGGGCGCTACCGGCATTTTGCCGAGTACGAGCGAGCGGTGTTCGCCAGGGACGCCAAGACAGACGTGCTGATGATTTCCGAAGTCCAGCAGCCGCTGTTCATCAAGCATTACGGCACGCCGCTGGAGCGCTTTCACCTGTTACCGCCGGGCATTGCCCAGGACCGCCGCCGACCCGCCGATGCCGACGCGATTCGTGCCGAGTTCCGTGCCGAGTTCGAGCTGGCCGATGACGATCTTCTATTGGTGCAGATCGGGTCCGGGTTCAAGACCAAGGGCGTGGATCGCAGCCTCAAGGCGCTCGCCGCGCTGCCTGCCGAGCTGAAAAAACGTACCCGGCTGTTTGTAATCGGCCAGGACGACCCCAAAGTATTCCAATTGCAGAGCGCCGCGTTGGGGCTCGGTGACAATGTGCGATTCCTCAAGGGGCGTAGCGATATCCCGCGTTTCCTCCTGGGGGCCGACCTGTTGATCCATCCGGCGTACAACGAGAATACCGGCACCGTGCTGCTCGAAGCGCTGGTGGCCGGGTTGCCGGTACTGGTCAGCGCGGTGTGCGGGTACGCCCATTACATCGCCGAGGCCGACAGTGGGCTGGTGCTGGACGAACCGTTCGAACAGGCGCAGCTCACCGAATACCTGGAGCGGATGCTGAGTGATGCCGATGCGCGGGCGGCCTGGAGCCGCAATGGTCTGGCGTTCGCTGAAACGGCCGACCTCTACAGCATGCCGCAGCACGCGGCCGATGTGATATTGGCGGAGCACCCGTAATGAAATTGATGCTGGCCGAACCGTTCAAGAGCCTTTGGGCCGGGCGCGATGCGTTCGTCGAAGTCGAGGCGCTCAAGGGCGAGGTCTATCGTGAACTGGAAGCCCGGCGCACCTTGCGCACCGAGGTGGACGGTCGCGGCTTTTTCGTGAAGATCCACCGTGGCATCGGTTGGGGCGAGATCGTCAAGAACCTGGTCACCGCCAAGCTGCCGGTCCTCGGTGCGGGGCAGGAGTGGAAAGCCATCCAGCGCCTGCAGGAAGTCGGCGTGCCGACCATGACTGCCGTTGCGTATGGCGAAAAGGGCCAGAATCCGGCGGACCAGCACTCCTTCATCGTCACCGAAGAGCTGGCGCCGACCATCAGTCTCGAAGACTTCAGCATCGACTGGGTCAAGCATCCGCCGCAACCGGCGCTCAAGCGGGCCCTGATCGCCGAAGTGGCGCGCATGACCGGCATGATGCACCGTGCCGGGGTCAACCATCGCGACTGCTACATCTGCCATTTTCTGCTGCACACCGACAAACCGGTGACCCCTCAGGACTTCAAGCTCTCGGTGATCGACCTGCACCGCGCCCAGACCCGTCCGGCCATCACCACCCGCTGGCGCAACAAGGACCTGGCTGCGCTGTATTTCTCGGCGCTGGACATTGGCCTGACCCGTCGCGACAAGCTGCGCTTTTTGAAGGGCTACTTTCAGCAGCCGCTGCGCCGGATCCTTGCGCAAGAGGCTGCACTGTTGAGCTGGCTCGACGCCAAGGCCAACAAGCTCTATGCCCGCAAACAGCGGTACGGGGATGCGCTCTGATGTCGGGATGGAAACTGGAACCGGCCTACGCCGAGCTGGCGGAGGATTTCGGCAGCCTCGACGCGGTGTTTGCCCTGCAAGGGGAGCGCTTGACCCGTGACCCGCTGTCGGAGGTGATCCGCGTGCAGCGCAATGGCGTGAACTATTACGTCAAGCGCTACGTCGGGGCCGGCAAGGGCCTGCGCCGTTACTTGGGCAAGCCGCGGGTCAAGTCCGAGTGGCAGAACCTCAAGCGCTTCGCCAAGTGGGGCATCCCCACGGCCGAGATCGTGGCCTGGGGTCTGGAGCGTCACGGTGCGGCCTATGCCCGGGGGGCGATGATCACCCGCGAACTGCCCCACACCGAAGACCTCTCGGCCCTGGCAGACCGTCACGACCCGCGACTGGCCGATCGCGCCTGGGTCGATGGGGTGAGCCGGCAACTGGCTGGCTACACGAGGACCATGCACGAGCATCGTTTCACCCATAACGATCTGAAGTGGCGCAATCTGCTGATCAACGACCAGTCGCGGCTGTTCCTGATCGACTGTCCGAACGGTGATTTCTGGCGTGGCTTCTGGCTCAAGTACCGCGTCACCAAGGACCTGGCGTGCCTGGACAAAGTCGCCAAGTATCACTTGTCGGCCACCCAGCGCCTGCGTTTCTACCTGCAATATCGCCAACGCGACCGACTTGATACGTGCGACAAGAAACGCATCCGTCACGTGGTGAGATTTTTCGAGGGGCGTGAATGACTGATTTCCTGGCCGGTGAAGACCGGCCATTGCTGGAGCGTCACGGTCTGGACAGTTTCGAGGCCCTGTGGGCGCGGCAACTGGACGCAGTGGACGAACCCAACACGTCGGGAGACGGCTGGAGCAGCGTGTTCCGGCTAGAGTTGGAAGGGCGGGGCTATTATCTCAAGCGCCAGAGCAATTACCTGACGCGGACCTTGTCCCACCCCTTCGGTGAGCCGAGTTTTTCCCGGGAGTTTCGCAACATCAGCCGTTATCGCCAGTTGGGGATTCCGGCCCTGCAAGCGGTGTTCTATGGCCAGCGCAAGATCGACGGCGAAGTGCGGGCGATCCTGTTGACGCGGGCCCTGGATGGCTGGGATGACCTGGATTCGCTGTTGCAGGACTGGCCGGCGCTGACGATAGCGCAACGTTCGACCATCCTGAAAGCCTGCGGTCTGTTGGCGCGGCGGCTGCATGGCATGCATCAGGTCCATGGTTGCTTTTATCCCAAGCACATCTTTCTGCAAGCGACTGCCGACGGCTATCAGGCGCAGTTGATCGACCTGGAAAAGACCCGCCCGCTGCTGTTCGGTCAGCGCGACAGGGTCAAGGATCTTGAGCCTTTGCTGCGTCGCGCCTCAGTCTGGAATGAAGGCGAAGTCCGCCAGTTACTGGCTACCTACCTGGACCAGCCGCCGGACGCCGCCCTGGTCGATCGCTGGCTGGACCGCCTGACCGCTCGGCGCAGCCACAAGGAAGCCCGTTGATGCATTTGTCCGAATTGAAAAGCGCCGGTCGCAGTCCCGGCCTGCCCATGAGCCTGGAGCTGGCCGATGCCGCCGGTCCGGCTCAATTGCAGCTGCTGTCACTGTTACGGGTGTTGCCGGGGCAGCGTTATGTTGGCGCTGGCGTCTGGCGCGGCCGGCCGGTGCTGGCCAAACTGCTGGTCGGTAGCAAAGCGGCCCGGCATTTCCAGCGCGAACTGCAAGGCGTGCGCCTGTTGGCCGAACAGGGCTTGACGACGCCGCTGTTGTTGGCCGACGGCCTGAAGGACGGCGAGGGCGGTTGGTTGCTGTTCGAGTTCCTCGAAGGCGCTGAAAGCCTGGGGGATGCCTGGAAACAGGTCGAGCACCTGCCTCTGCTGGCCGACGAGCAAGCGGCGGTACTGGCCGAGGCCTTGGGGGCCATTGCACAACTGCATGGCAAAGGCTTGTGGCAGGAAGACCTGCACTTGGACAACCTGCTGCGCCACGACGGTAAACTTTATCTGATCGACGGTGCCGGCATCCGTGCCGAGACGCCGGGGCAACCCTTGTCGCGACAGAAAGTGCTGGAAAATCTTGGGGTGTTTTTCGCCCAGTTACCCAAGTCCATCGAGCCGTTCACCGAAGAGTTGCTGGTGCATTATCTGCTGAGCAACGCCGAACACGCGCTGCCCATGGAAGCGCTGCAAAAGCAGATCGACAAGGTGCAGGCCTGGCGGCTGAACGACTTCATGGAAAAGGTCGGACGCGAATGCAGTCTGTTCAGCGTGCAGCGTGGGGCGTTCGGTCTGCGAGCGATCCGGCGCGACGAAGAGGCGGCCATGATGCCAGTGCTGGAGCGGGCGGATGCCTTGCTGGATCAGGGCCACTTGTACAAGACCGGGGGGGCGGCGAGTGTCGGCAAAGTCGAGGTCGACGGTCGTACCCTGGTCATCAAGCGCTACAACATCAAAAACTTCGCCCATTGGCTCAAGCGCTTCTGGCGTCCGAGCCGTGCCTGGCACTCCTGGCGCGAGGGCCATCGCCTGGCATTTCTCGGCATCGCCACCCCCAAACCCCTGGCATTGCTGGAAAAGCGTTTCCTGTGGCTGCGTCGTGGTGCCTACCTGGTGACCGAGCATCTGTCGGGGCCGGACATCATCGAGCGTTTTGCTCCTTACGTGGAAAGCGGTGATGCACCGGAATCCGAGTTGCTGGCGCTGGACCGATTGTTCGCCGACCTGATCCGCGAACGCATCAGCCATGGCGACTTCAAGGGACACAACCTGTTCTGGCAGCATGATCGCTGGGCACTGATCGACCTGGATTCCATGTGCCAGCACCGCACCCTCGCGAGCTTCGCCCCTGCCTATGCCCGGGATCGGGCGCGATTCATGCGCAACTGGCCTGAGGGCAGTGCGTTGTATCGGGTGATAAATGGTCGACTACCAAAGATACGAGAATGAGTGAAGTTGGGCTGTGAAGATATGTCTTTGCCTGGGCTGACATCAACTTGGAGTTGTTTTTTGAATTTTCAGGGCGCTGCTTTTTTGCTTCAAAGTGTTACCTGTGGGGCATGTGCGATTCATAATCGAAGAATGGTTGCTGCGAAACGCTCGCAGCAGCCAAGGATGAAATAGGCGGCAAAGATATCAGGCATTGATCGAATGCCGTTTTTGAACGCATTGACGAGGGAGTGGCTGGAAAACATGGGCTACTTCTGGTCTTCTTAAAGATCTATCGTAAAGCAACTGATCCATCAATTCAGGTCCCACTCTAAATAGCTGCTCCCGTGGTCAGGCTCACAGGCATGAGATTCGGTAGCCGTCCCGCCAATAACTGATCGCATCGGTGGTCATGATTGGGGGGCTTGGTATCAGTAAGGTTGTCCTGTTGTGTTGGGTTTGTCCGGTTTTCAAACTTGCTACTGTCAATGTCGACAGTGGCGACGGACGGCTTTTCAAGTCTCGACATGGATATAAGAGTTAAAATATTTTTAACTATTGGAGCGCTGGTTGGGGTATATGAAGGGGGGCGCCTTGAACGAAATGAATCAGTGGGCGATCTTATCTGTTGTACATCCAGGTAACCTGAATGGTCGGGTCATTTTTTAATGCGTGTGATGGACGGGGCCTTGCCGAACATGCTCACATCCTGTTTTTGCGGGCTAACGGACTGGCACCTAAAATCGTCAGCAACCCGTTGCAGGGCACACGGCCGGTGGTATTCAAATACTTACCGGTCTGTCTTCGCCGCTAGCGGCTTACCGACGCTTTTACGCTATAATCCCGCCCTTTAGCTGCCTAGCGCCCCGGCGAGTGGCACATCAATTTTTCGCGGCGCTTTTCGCCCGTATGCAGATATAAGAGGCTAGACCCTGTGGCATTGACGATTCTTGGCCTGTCCGGCGCCCTCAGCCATGATCCTTCCGCAGCGCTGTACATAGACGGAAAGCTGATCGCGGCGGCCGAGGAAGAGCGCTTCGTACGCGATAAGCATGCAAAGAACCGCATGCCCTATGAGTCGGCGAAGTTCTGCCTGGAGCAAGCTGGCATCAAGCCATCCGATGTCGATGTGGTAGCGATCCCGTTCGCGCCGATCAGCCTGTTCGGCGAAGCGCGCTGGCACTACGCCAAGCGCTACTGGTATGCCCCGGACCGTGCTCTCGACGCGATCCTGATGGGCAACCGTCGCTACAAGCGCTATCGCCGCAAGATCGTCTGGTGCCTGGAGCAACTGGGCTTCGATCCCAAGAAGATCAAGATCGAGCCGGTCGAGCACCACCTGGCCCACGCTTCCAGCGCCTATCACTGCTCGGGCTTCCAGGAAAAAACCGCGATCCTGGGCATCGACGGCAAGGGCGAGTACGCCACGACCTTCTTCGGCTACGGCGAAAACGGCAAGATCCACAAGATCAAGGAATTTTTCGACCCCGACTCACTGGGCGGCCTGTACGGTGCGATCACTGAATTCCTTGGCTTTGAAATGCTCGACGGCGAATTCAAGGTCATGGGCATGGCGCCCTACGGCGATGCCAGCAAGTACGATTTCTCGCGCCTGGCCTCGTTCGAGAACGGCCAGTTGGTGATCAACACCGACTACGCCAACGTGATCGGCCTGCGCCGCTATAAAGAGAAGGGCAAGGGCTTCTACTTCTCGCCGAAGCTGATCGAATGGCTCGGCCCCAAGCGCGAAGGCGATATCGCCGACGAGCCGTACATCCATTACGCGGCCAGCATGCAGGCGCTGTTCGAGAAACTTGCGCTGCAGATGATCGACCACTACCTGGGCGACGTGCTCAAGGAAACCGGCAAGCTGGCTTTTGCTGGCGGTTGCGCGTTGAACGTCAAGCTGAACCAGAAGATCATCGCCCGTGACGACGTCAAGGAGCTGTTCGTGCAACCGGCTTCCGGCGACGCCGGTACAGCCGTGGGCGCGGCCGCTTATGTGTCCCATGCCCGTGGCGTGCCCGTGGAGAAGATGGAACACGTCTACCTCGGCCCGGCCTACAGCAACGAAGACGTGATCGCCGCCTGTGCCCGTCATCCGAGCAAACCGGCGTGGCGCAAGATCGACAACACCCCTGAGCGCATTGCCAAAATCATGGTCGACGGTAACCCGGTGGCCTGGTTCCAGGGGCGCATGGAGTTTGGCCCACGAGCCTTGGGTGGTCGTTCGATCATCGGTTGCCCGAGCGCCAGCGGCGTTGCGGATCGCATCAACGAACAAATCAAGTTCCGCGAGCGCTGGAGGCCTTTCTGCCCGTCGATGCTCGACACCGTGGCGCCCCAGATGATCAAGGTCGATCATCCCGCCCCCTTCATGACCTTCACATTCGAAGTGGCCGAAGAGTGGAAAAGCCGTGTCCCGGAAGTCGTCCACGAAGACGGTACTTCCCGGGCCCAGGTGCTCAAGCGCGAATACAATCCGCGCTACTACGACATGATGAAAGCTTTGGAAGTCCTGACAGGCAATGGTGTGTCCCTGAACACCTCACTCAACCGCCGCGGCGAACCGATGATCTGTTCGCCGACCGACGCGCTGAACATGTTCTATGGCTCCGATCTGCAGTACCTGATCATGGAAGACATTCTGGTGATCAAAGACGGCGTAGACGCTTATGACACGCTCGGCTGAGCGACATGTGCTGCAGTTCTGCCACGGTTATGACGGGCCGTTCCTCGACTGTGCCCGTCAATACGCCAGCCTGTTCTCGGGTACCGGCTATCGCGTGACCACGGTGTTTCTCACCGGGGTCGCCGATGCCGAGGTCGCTGCTGGTTGCGCCTCGGACGAGGTGCTGTTCATGGAGTACAGCTCCAGTGCCGTGAGAGGCCTGAAGCTGGGCGCCATTGGCGATCTGCGCAAGATCGCCGCTTCGCGCAATTTCAGTTTCTGTATTGCCCACCGTTTCAAGCCTATCTACATCGCCCTGCTCGGCACTGGGCTGCGGGTGATTGGCGTGCACCATGCCTTCGGCGATTACCGACGGCGTACTCGCCGGCTGTTCGCCTATGTTTTCCGCAAGCGCCTGAGCTTGCTCGGGGTCTCCGATGCGGTGCGCGACGACATGCGCCACTGTCTGCCGAATTGGCCGGTGAGCCGGATCCAGACTCTCTACAACCGCATCGACCTGGAAGCCGCTGAGGCTGGCCTGGTGTCCCGGGACGAGGCGCGGCATACCTTGGGGCTGGACGCGAACGCCTGGATCGTCGGCAACGTCGGCCGACTGCATCCGGACAAGGGACAGGCCACGTTGTTGCGGGGGTTTGCCGCGGCACTGGCGTATTTGCCCGACCACAGTCAACTGGCCATTCTCGGCCAGGGGCGTCTGGAGCAGGACCTGCGGGAGCTGGCGCTGGAACTGGGGATCGCCGACCGCGTGCTGTTTCTCGGCCTGGTGCCTGAGGCGCGCCGTTACTTTCGGGCTTTCGACGTGTTCGTCCTGAGTTCCGATCACGAACCGTTCGGCATGGTGTTGCTCGAAGCAATGGCCGCCGGCGTGCCGTTGCTGGCCACGGCCTGTGGCGGGGCGAAGGAAGTGGTCGAAGGCGTGGGTATTCTGTTTCCGCTGGGCGACGCCGAGCACCTGGCTCAGGGGCTGCAGCACCTGGCGGTCATGGATGATCTGCAGCGGCGTCAATGCGCCGAGCTGATGCTTGACCGCCTGCGTGAACGCTTCTCCGATCGTGCGGTGCGCGAGGCATTCTGGCGTTTGCCCCAAGTCACCGAACTGGCGCCGAGGGCTTGATGCTCAATCGATTCCAAGGTTGGCGTGAGCGCGGCTGGATGGCAACAGACGCTTCGGCTTATGCCCAGGCCTGGCAGCGCTTTGGTGGCAGTGTGGCGACCCATCCCCTGGTGATCGAGCGCCTGGCGGCCCTCGCCGGTATTCCCGTGCGTTACCTGGCATACGAACATCAGGGTGAGCTGAAGGCGGCCATTGCGACCTGGGGCCGGGATTTGGCGCTGTCCAAGGATGTGCTCAAGCGCAGCGGCAAGAAAGGCTTGTTCGACCTGGGCAATGCCGAGCTGATCCTGCCGGCGGCGCCCGATGCACAGGCGCCGTTGCGTCATCGCGGACGTTATCTGTCGGCCCTCAACGAAGGGCGTTTCAGCGGCCTGAAGGTTCAGCAGGAACAGCTGGCCATGGCGCGTACGCCGGAAGAGCTGTCCAAGAAGTTTCGCTACAACCAGCGTCGCGAGCTGCGTTTGCTGGAAGAGGCCGGTGGGGTGGTGCGCTCGGTCGATGAGTTTTCCAGCGCGGAACTGGCGTCGATCTACTGCGACCTGTTCCTGCGCCGTTGGGGTTTTGCGGCGACCGGTGCCGAGCGCATGGGCGAGGTGATCGAGCTGCTGCGCGAACTGCTGATCGGTTCGGTGATCTTTCTCAACGATGCCCCGATCGCTATTCAATTGGTGTATCGGGTCGAAGCGCCGGAGTGGATCAGCGTCGAGTACATCAATGGCGGCGTGGACCCGCAAACCCGCGAATTCAGCCCTGGTAGCGTGCTGAGTTTTCTCAATACCCAAAGCGCCTGGGAACATGCCCGTGCCGCTGGCAAGCCGTTGCGTTTTTCGTTCGGCCGGGCGGACCGGGAATACAAGGACCGTTGGTGCAACCCTGTGCCGGTTTTTACCGTATGAGCCCACCGATGAATCGCAAACAGCAGTTGCTCAAGCGCCACCGTCGCAACAAGCGGGCAGGGTTGTTACTCGCCCTGATGGTGCTGGCCCTGCTCGGCGTGCTGGTAGCCTGGTGGTTGCCGTTGGTCCTGGCGGTAGTGGGCTGGGTCGCCCACGAAGCCTGGTTCGCAGATCATTTGTTCTACTCGCCCAGGGACGACTACCAATACAGCTTCCCGCCTTTCACCCAGCAACCTAAGGTGCATCTGGATGCCGGTCGGCTGCGGCTCGATGACGGGGTAATCCTGGACGATGGCGCGACGCTGGTTCTCGCGTTGCAGGTCAAGAGCCGGTGGTTGGGGCGTTTCATCGACCCGGTCGTCGAGCTGTTGGGTGGAGACCTCCCGGATCGACAAACCTTCGAGCGCGGCGTCAACGGCCTGCGCTACCTGAACCTCAGCGAGCAGGGGGCGACGCTATCCCGGGGCGAGCTGCGGCTGCGCGGGCGCTTCTGCCGTTTGCTGGGCGAGCCGACGCTCTGGTCCTTCAGCTCGCCGGAGGTGCAACAACAGCGGGTGATGGTCATCGCCCCTCATGCCGACGATGCGGAACTGGCGGCTTATGGGTTGTACAGCCGAGCCGACGAAGCGTGGATCGTGACACTGACCGCAGGCGAAATCGAAGCTGAACATTATCAGCAGATGGGGCTGGATCGCGTCGAGGCGGCGCGGCTCAAGGGCCGTCTGCGGGCTTGGGACAGCATCGCCGTACCGCGCTGGGCTGGGGTGCCGCAAGGCCATTGCATGCAATTGGGGTACTTCTGCCTCCAGTTGGCGGCCATGCAAGCCGCGCCCACCCAGCCTCAGGGGTCTCGTGAGGCAGACCTGAGCGATACACGGCCGTTCCGCCGGTTCAATCCTTTTGCCCTGCCCGGCGATGTCGATGGCGCACCGACCTGGAACAACCTGGTGGCCGACTTGCGCGCGTTGCTGCTGATGGCGCGTCCTGAAGTCATTGTGTTGCCGCATCCGACCCTGGATCCGCACCCTGACCATCTTTGCGCCCATCATGCCGTCCTGCAAGCCCTCGAAGGCCTGGAGTGGCAACCCGGCACATTGTTGGGTTACGCCAATCACCTGCACGATAATGACCGCTGGCCCATGGGTGATGCCGGTACGGGCATTGCGTTGCCGCCGTGTTTCGACCCGGACCGGCCGATGCATCCTGTCAGCCTGCCGTTGGCGGTGGCCGGCCACCGCGACAAGGCCATGGCGTTGGGCATGATGCATGATCTGCAGCCGCGAGCGCCCTTCAAGCGTCGCCTGCGCCGTGCCATCCAGCGGCTGTTGGCGGGGCGCAAGGGCGCCGTGTATGGCGAGAATGAATTCTTTCGTAAAACGGTCAGGCGTCACGAACTTTTCTGGCTTTTGAAACGCTCTGAAGTACACATGAAGCCGAAATGACCCAAGTGGACTCCAGTGTCCTCGCCCAGATGGATGTGAGCTTGTCGTGATCAATTCTTGCCCGAGTATTCTTTTTATCATTCCGTATTTCGGGCGTTGGCCTTTCTGGATGCCTTTGTTTCTGGAAAGTTGTCGGCGTAACCCCGATATTGACTGGCTGTTATTCAGTGATTGTGGCGTGCCGCAGCATCTCCCTTCTAATGTGACTGTCGAGACCATCACATTCGAGGCGTACTGCCAGTTGGTTTCCGAGCGGCTACATATCGAGTTCAGGCCAACGCAGGCTTATAAGCTGTGTGATATCAAGCCTGCCCTTGGCTATATCCATGCGGATCGCCTCGAAGGTTACGATTTCTGGGGCTTTGGCGACATCGACCTGGTGTACGGTGACCTTCGGCAATACTTTACGGCCGAGCGCCTGGCGGCCCATGACTTGTTTTCAACCCATGAGCGACGCGTTGCGGGGCATCTGTGTCTGATACGCAACGTTGCGAGCATGCGTGAGGCGTTCAAGCTGATTAAGAGTTGGCAACATCGCTTCATGGATGATCAGCACCATGCCTTGGACGAAGGGGCATTCAGCCGTATTTTCATGTGGAGAAAGAACTTTCCCGAACCGCTGTTTTCCTTGGTCGGCAAGTTCAATCCATGGCGTCGACGCAGTGAGTTCACCGAGGCATTCAGCACGCCGGGCGGGTGCATAAAATGGCACGACGGTACTGAGGATTTTCCCCTTCGCTGGTTCTGGCGCAATGGTCGCCTGACCAATGATCGGGATGAGGACCGAGCGTTCCCCTATTTTCATTTCGTCTGCTGGAAACGTAACGACTGGTCGGCGCTGCCCGAGCCAGATCCTGTTTGGATGCGAAGGCTGGCGACAGAGTCGGCCTGGATGATCGACGCCACAGGTTTCCATCAAGGAGCACTATGAGCCCGCGTTTGAAAGTGCTGCAGTTGCAGCCGGACTACAACGTAAAGCAGCATGATTTCGCCGATCTGGCGGAGCAGATCGTCAAGGCCCTTCCGCGTGAGCGCTACGAGGTAACGGCGGCTTTTCTGCGCGGTCGCCCAGGGCCTGGCGAGGCGGTCAGTCGGGCCGATCGATCGGTTTATTTCGAGTTTTCGGACAAGTCACTCAAGGGCATACGCCTTCGTGCGATGTGGCGGCTGTACCAGTTCTGCCGCGCGGAAAAATTCGATGTCGTGGTGTGCAACCGCTTCAAGCCCGTCAACATGATGCTGCAGCTCAATCGATGGTTGAAAATCCCGTTGTGTATCGGCATTGCCCACGGGTTCGGAGAGTATGATCGGTTCTATCGCCGTCGCCAGACGCAGCGACAGGTGGACCAACACTGGCGGTTCGTCGGCGTATCGCCGGCCGTCAAGCAGTATCTCCTGGATTGTCATTGTGGATTCACCGAGTCCAATACTTACGCCATCACCAATGCCATCGATATCCAGCAGGCGGAAGCTTTGCAGCATTCACGCGAGCGCGCTCGCGAGATGCTGGGTATCGGCCCTTCGGTGAGACTGGTTGGCGCCTTGGGGCGATTGGTGCCCGTCAAAGGACATACCTACTTGCTGCAGGCTTTTGCCGCACTCAAGGACAAATACCCCACCACGCAGCTGGCAATCATCGGTGCCGGGCGTGAAGAGTCCCGTCTGGCCGCGCAGATCAAGCAATTGGGCCTGGCTGATCGCGCGCATCTGCTCGGTTTCAAGGAAAACGCCCTTCAATATGTCAGGGCCTTCGATATCTGGACCATGCCCTCCCTGGCCGAGGGCCTGGGCCTGGCGCTGCTGGAAGGAATGAGCGGACATCTACCGGTGATCGCTTCTGATGTGCCTGCAATGTTGCCATTGATTCAAGGTGCCGGAGGCTTGGCGGTAAAGCCTGGTGATGTGCCGAGTCTGATAACGGCGCTCGATACCTATCTGGGACTGTCGGATGCCGAACTCAAGGCCTGTGGCGAGCGAGCTTATCGCTACCTTGTTGAACAGCACGATATTGAAGTGTTCCGTCGGAAATACCTTGAGTTGATCGAGACCGGCCTGAATGAGACCTGTAAGGAGCAGCCATGAGTGCCGCACAGCCTGTCGTCACCGTGATCATCGCGTCCTACAACCATGGTCGCTACATTGAAGAATGCATTCTCAGTGTGCTGGGACAGACCTATCCGAACATCGAGTTGATGGTGATTGATGACGGCTCCACCGATGACAGCGTTGAACGTATCCAGCGTCTGCAGGCGGCCCATGGCTTCGACTTCCGGGTCCAGCAGAACCAGGGGTTGACCAATACGCTTAACGGAGCGATTGCACGCGCCACAGGCAGCCTGATTGTGCCATTTGGTTCCGACGACATCATGCTGCCCGAGCGAATTGCCACTCAAGTGGCCTACATGGATGGCAAGCCTGAAGTCGGCATTTGTGCAGGCAACATCGAGTTGATTGATGCCGAAGGGAATCTGTACCCTGAGAACCGCCAGAACCGCGACGTACCTTTTCGACGGCTCGATTTCGAAGATATGTTCATGGAGCGCAAGCCTTATCCGCCGGCACCGACCCTAATGATACGTCGCGAGGCGCTGGAGAAGGTTGGAGGGTTCGATCCGGAAATTCGCCTTGAAGATCTGTTGATTGAGCTGAAGGTGACCCGGGCCGGGTATTACATTGATGGCCTGAGTGTATTGATGGCGCGCTATCGCAAGCACGCTACCAACTCCTACAAGAATCATCGGTTCATGACCGATAGCATTCTGCGTACCTACGCCTTGTTCAGCGATCATCCGCTTTATGACCAAGTGCGCTACAAGTTCCTTAATTCCATGTTCCTGAAAATGTCGAACCGCGACCACGTGTTCGCTCGTGAGCTACTGAGGCAGGTTCCTTTCAGGGCTTGGAACAAAAAAACCTGGCGTGGCCTGGGGCGCATGTTTTTTTGTCCGCTGGAAAAGCACTGAACCGCGCTCAAAGGGTCCGAGATGGCTGATATCGTCGTTCAATGTCGAACGACGGGATCATCACGCCCGGGCCGGTCTGTCTCTCGACAGAATGCGTTTTTGCAGGTCATCGACCGCCGGCTTCGAGGCGATCATGGCGTAACCATCAAGCAGCGCATCAAGGTGTTGCTCAAAAAGCCAGCCGTAATCCTCCGTATAGCGCTGCATATGGCGCAAGTTGCGCTGGCGAAGCGCGAGCCTGAGCGAAGACGGATATACGTACATGTCGGCAATATCGATCAGGCCGAATTCGCCGTTTTCCAGGACCAGTACATTGCCCATATGCAGGGATCGGAAGTAAACGCCTCGTTCATGCAATTGCGCGAGGAATCTTCCAAAGCCCTGGACTAGGGAGTGGCGTTGCGCAGGCGTCGCAGCGTCTTTCATCGCTTGGCGAACGGTCATTCCTGGCAAGGGGACGTAGTGCACTGCACTGCTGCCGTCGTTCAAATGGTACAGCGCGAGTATCGTCGGGCTCTGGATGCCCAGGTTTCGCAACAACTGACTGTTGACGATAAAGCGTTCGGAATAAGGATTGAAGCCGCCCGAGGTGTACCAACGACGTGCTCGGAACAGTTTGAGGAAATCTCCCCCGGACAAACGCAGGACCTTTGGGCCAAGCCCATCGGATTCAATCACCTGAGCACCCGCCGAGAGCGTTTCCAAGGCTTGCGGAGTCAACCTTTCCACAGGAGTATCCAGCAGGCGTCTGGCGCGGTAATTGATACTCAGGGCAGCGATCAGGGCCAGTGGAATCCACAGCAGGAACCAATGCTCCTTCGGCCTGGACAGGATGCCTCCGCCCTCTGTGAGCGCTGCGCTCATGCCGTATACCAGCCAAGTGGAGGCCACGATAAACAAGGGATGATTCCGGTAACGCCAACTGCTCAATAATCCCCAGGCCTGGAAGAAAATCCATGGTACCAGCCCGACGATTCCGACGTAGTACAACACGCCAAGGGCAAAGTTATGGGGTTCGGAGAGCATGTAGCCCAAGCCTGGATCAACCTCAAAGTCCGCCCCGTAACCGTGCCCAATCCAGGGATGCTGGGCGATCATTTGTAGGGCTATCTGCCAGATTTCCAGGCGAAATGAGTCTCCACGGGCAAAAATCATACTGTTGAACCATACGCTTGCGATGATTGCGCCCAGAGCTAGAAGCCCGAACAACGCCATCGAGCGACGATTCCAACACAGGATACCTATCCAGATAATGGCTGCGGTCAATGCGACCAAGGGCGTTCTTGAGCCAGTAGCGGCGACGGCTGCCAGCATGACTAGGGTGGCAGGCACAGAAAGCCAGAGTATCTGGCGATTTCTCCAGAGCATGCCCAGACTGATCCAGTAAACGCAAAAGAACCCGTACAGGTGAGAGCTGAGCAGCGGATTGTCGAGGGCGCCGGAGCCGATCAAGCGCATTCCCGGCTCATATATCCTGGCAAACATGTACAAATTATAGAGCGAGGCGACCAGGGCTATCGTCGCTGCGCCGAACAACAGAGGGTGAAGCAGGTCGCCGCGATAGCGCACCAGTAGATGACACCCGGCAAACAGTAGCAGGGTATGCAGTACTGTTTTGATCGGGCGCCCGATACTGTCGATCTCGGGCCCCCACGACAAGCTGATCAGCGCCCAGCTGACGAAAACGACCAGAGCGACGAAAATCGGCTCACGGGCCAGTTCTTTTAGCATGCTTGGCCTGAGGCACAAGGCTATCAGGGCAGGTATGCTGAACAACCCATAGAATAATTTATGGTGCTGGCTGCGCCCCGGCACAAAGAACAAGGCGCACAAAAGCAGCAGGAAGCCAAGCGGAAGAATCCACAGGCAGATGAAATCGAAAACCCTATGGGCGGGGGCGTAGTGCTTGGATAGCATGCTCAGGAATTCATTTTCGTAATCAAGTGGACCATTCACGGTGATGGCTATGGAGTATTTCGTAGCGGCGTAACAATAACAGCCTTACCGGTTTGCCAGAACACCGAAGAAGCTGTGTTAAAGTCAGCGACCTTTTTATCGACATTCGCGTGATATGGCCGATTCCAGTTCCCCAGCAAGCCCCTCAAGCTTGAAAGTCTATTTCCGCCTGCTCGGCTACGTGAAGCCTTACATCGGCTTGTTCGGGTTGAGTATCGTCGGGTTCCTGATTTTCGCGTCTACCCAGCCCATGCTTGGCTATATTCTCAAGTATTTCGTCGATGGCCTGTCCAATCCGAACGCGGTGCTGTTTCCGACGGTGCCATACCTGCGGGACCTGCAGTTATTACAGGCGGTGCCGCTGCTGATCATTTTGATTGCTGCCTGGCAGGGGTTGGGTTCGTATCTGGGCAACTATTTCCTGGCCAAGGTTTCGCTGGGACTGGTGCATGATCTGCGGGTGCAGCTATTCAACAACCTGCTCACGTTGCCCAATCGCTATTTCGACAAACATAACTCGGGTCATCTGATTTCCCGCATCACTTTCAACGTGACGATGGTAACCGGGGCGGCAACAGATGCGATCAAGGTCGTTATCCGTGAAGGCATGACGGTAGTTTTCCTGTTCGCCTCGCTGTTGTTCATGAACTGGCGCCTCACCCTGGTGATGGTGGCGATCTTGCCGCTGATTGCGGTCATGGTCCGCACCGCGAGCAAGAAATTTCGCAAGCAGAGCAAAAAAATCCAGGCGGCGATGGGGGATGTGACACATGTCGCCTCCGAGACCATCCAGAGCTATCGCGTGGTGCGCAGTTTCGGAGGTGAGGTCTATGAGCAGAAGCGCTTCCTCGAGGCCAGCCAGGGCAACACCGACAAACAGTTGCGAATGACGCGTACCGGAGCTATCTACACGCCATTGCTGCAACTGGTGATCTACAGTGCGATGGCCGCGCTGATGTTCTTGGTCCTGTTTCTGCGCGGCGATGCTTCGGCGGGCGACATGGTGGCCTACATTACCTTGGCTGGTCTGCTACCCAAGCCCATCCGCCAGTTGTCGGAAGTCAGCTCCACAATCCAGAAAGGCGTCGCCGGTGCGGAAAGTATTTTCGAACAACTGGATGTCACGCCGGAAACCGACACCGGTACCGTAGAGCGTGATGCCGTTAGCGGGCGGCTCGATGTGCGCCATTTGAGCTTCACCTACCCGGATACCGACAGGCAGGTGCTCGATGACATCAGCTTTTCGGTGGAACCAGGACAAATGGTTGCGCTTGTGGGGCGCTCGGGCAGCGGCAAGTCCACCCTGGCCAACCTGATCCCTCGCTTCTATCACCACAATGACGGTGAGATCCTGCTCGATGGCGTTGAAATCGAGCAGTACAAATTGTTGAACCTACGCCGTCATATTGCTCAGGTGACCCAGCACGTAACGCTGTTCAGCGACACGGTTGCCAACAATATTGCCTATGGCGACCTGGCCGGTGCGCCGCGCGTCGATATCGAGAGGGCAGCGCAAGACGCTTATGCCATGGACTTCATCAGGCAATTGCCTCAAGGCCTGGATACCCAGGTCGGTGAAAACGGTGTGCTGCTTTCCGGTGGTCAGCGTCAACGTCTGGCTATCGCCAGGGCTCTCTTGAAAAATGCTCCGCTGTTGATTCTCGACGAGGCTACTTCGGCCCTGGATACCGAGTCCGAGCGGCATATCCAGTCCGCACTGGATCAGGTCATGAAGGGCCGGACGACCTTGGTGATTGCCCACCGGTTGTCGACCATCGAAAAAGCCGACCTGATCCTGGTGATGGATCAGGGGCGCATCGTCGAACGTGGGACTCACGGCGAGCTGCTGGCGCAGAACGGCTATTACGCACGCTTGAACGCCATGGGGCTGGATGTTCCGGGTCAGGATATTGCCTGAGCTGCAGGCTCGCTTTGACAGAGGGGGTCGTTTGAACCTCGTCTGGCTGGCCGTACGCAGCCTTGTGGGAAGCTATGCTTAGGGCGGGCCGTCAACTGATCCGGTGATCCGGCGGGTCCGCTCACGTGACCATGAGATGCACGGCTATGGATGAGGCGTCAAAGGTATGAAGCAACATTCACGGATACGCTCCCTTGCGTCAGCTGTCACGCCCCAGGATCGGGCCTTCATCAAAGCCCAGCGACCACGTTGCATCTGGCTGACCGGGCTCTCGGGGGCGGGCAAGTCGACCCTGGCCAACGCCCTGGAAGTGCAGCTCAACCAGCGAGGCTTGCATACGTCGCTGCTGGACGGCGATAACTTGCGCCAGGGGCTGTGTCGAGGGTTGGGCATGGATGCCGAGTCCCGTAAGGAAAATATCCGGCGCATCGCTGAGGTGGCGCGCCTGATGGTCGATGCGGGGTTGATCGTCATCGTTGCCGCAATTTCTCCCTTTCGCGCAGACCGGGAAGCGGCCCGACAATTATTCTCCCAGGGCACCTTTGTGGAGGTTTATGTGAGCACGCCTTTCGGGGTTTGTGCCGAGCGCGATCCCAAGGGGCTGTACCGCGAAGCCCGTGCTGGGCGGATCAAGAATTTTACCGGGATCGACAGCCCTTACGAAGTTCCGCTTGAACCTGACTGCGAAATCAATACCGATGAGGTCGAGCTGGCTCAGGCTTGTCAGCGTCTATTGACCTTGCTGCTGGGCTGATCGAGCACGCGCACCGGGATCCTATTGCAGTCACGGATAAGTCTTCGTTCAACCCTGTGCTAATATCGCGCCCCTGTTCATTTTGTATGTGGGATGCTCCATGAAGTTGTCCATGCCGCGATTCGATCAAGCCCCTGTACTGGTGGTCGGCGATGTCATGCTCGACCGCTATTGGCATGGCGGTACCTCGCGGATCTCTCCTGAGGCGCCAGTGCCGGTGGTGAAGGTCGAGCACATTGAGGATCGTCCCGGCGGAGCCGCCAACGTTGCTCTGAACATCGCCGCCCTCGGCGCCCCGGCCTCCCTCGTGGGCGTGACCGGGGACGACGAGGCCGCCGACAGCCTGAGTAACAGTCTCAAGGGCGCGGGCGTGAGGGCGAAACTCCAACGCGTTGCGCACCAACCGACCATCGTCAAGCTGCGGGTCATGAGCAGGCACCAGCAACTTCTGCGGATCGATTTCGAAGAGCCTTTTGCCACCGACCCCCTGGCGCTGGTCGCTGATGTTGAAAGCCTGCTTGAAGGCGTCAAGGTGCTGGTGTTGTCGGACTACGGTAAAGGTGCCTTGAAAAACCACCGAGCGTTGATCGAAGCGGCCCGTGCCCGAAACATTCCGGTCCTGGCCGATCCCAAGGGAAAGGACTTTTCCATCTATCGTGGCGCCAGTTTGATCACCCCGAACCTCAGCGAGTTTGAAACCATCGTCGGCGGTTGCGCCGATGAGCACGAGCTGGTGAGCAAGGGCGCGCAGCTTATGCAGGAACTTGACTTGGGCGCGTTACTGGTGACCCGGGGCGAGCATGGCATGACCCTCCTGCGCCCTGGTAATCCTGCGTTGCACCTGCCAGCCCGCGCTCGAGAAGTATTCGACGTAACGGGCGCTGGTGACACCGTGATCTCGACCCTGGCTGCTGCCATCGCTGCCGGTGAGGAACTGCCCCACGCGGTGGCCCTGGCGAATCTGGCTGCGGGCATCGTTGTTGGCAAGCTTGGCACGGCCGCCATCAGCGCCCCCGAGCTGCGTCGCGCCATTCAACGCGAGGAAGGTTCCGAGCGCGGTGTGCTGGGCTTGGAGCAACTGTTGCTGGCGGTTGACGACGCCCGTGCCCACAATGAAAAAATCGTTTTCACCAACGGCTGCTTTGACATCCTGCATGCCGGCCACGTGACCTACCTCGAACAGGCCAGGGCCCAGGGCGATCGCCTGATCGTAGCGGTCAATGACGATGCGTCGGTGAGCCGCCTAAAGGGGCCGGGCCGCCCGATCAATAGTGTGGACCGGCGAATGGCAGTCCTGGCCGGCCTTGGTGCGGTGGACTGGGTCATCAGCTTCAGCGAGGGTACACCGGAAAGCCTGCTGCGCCAGGTCAAGCCCGATGTGCTGGTAAAGGGCGGTGACTACGGGATCGATCAGGTCGTGGGGGCTGACATCGTCGCGGCTTATGGCGGTACCGTGAAGGTCTTGGGGTTGGTAGAAAACAGTTCGACTACGGCCATCGTCGAGAAGATTCGCGGTCGTTGAATTAAACCTGGATTCACCCCCGGAAGGCGCGAGCGGAGCGTCTGTCCACTCTGGACGATAGCCCCCGTCCATCCCCCTACCTTATTTTGTTTGTGGTCGATTAGTATGAAAGTCATGCTCTTGGTGATGGATGAACAGCGTGTGATCCTTGATCGCCTCTATGAGGTGGCACGGGAGAATTGCGACGACTGCGTCATCTATCGCTTGAGTAAACAGCAGCAGATGAATCTCGGCCCATTCCTGGCGTCGGTTAATTACCAGGACTTCGATCGGGTAGTGATTTTCTCGCGGGTCAAGCGTCTGGTCCGGCAGTTGAGCGTATTGAAGTGCATTCCGGGTCTGATCTTCCTCGAGCATGATGCTTATCAGAACTATATGCGCGAAAGTAAATACAGAAGCGTCTACTCACGTTTGTATCGTCGGTTGCCAAGTTGTCGTGCGTTGGTATCGGGTGCTGTAGTTGCCCGCCGGATGCAGGCCGAGGACATCGATGCGGTGTTCGTATCCAAGGGTTATGACGAACAGATGCTGCACAACACGGGCAGCGTTCGCGATATTCCCGTCGGGTTCCTCGGAAGTCTCAAGAGCACCGAATATGCCCAGCGTAAAACCTTGCTCGAGTCTCTGGCCAGGCGTACTGGCATGCTCGTGACGCGTACCGCATCGGGTCGCGAGTACCTGGAAACCCTCAATCGCATCAAGATCTTCGTCAGCGCCGACCTGGGCATGGGGGAGTTCATGATCAAGAACTTCGAGGCCATGGCCTGCGGGTGTGTGCTATTGGCCTGGAGCCAGGGTGAAGAGGATAAGTTGCTCGGTTTCGAGGACATGGAGAACGTGGTGTTCTACCATTCCGAGGGCGAAGCGGTGCAGAAGCTGGAGTTGCTGCAGCGTGAGCCGGAACTGGCGGCGCGGATCGCCAGCAAGGGCCAGGCCTTCGCCGAAAGCCGCTATTCATTCGCTCGCGTCGGGCAGGATCTGGCTGCAGAAATCCAGCGAGAGATGCGCCCTTGGCAGCCGCCCTCGGCGCTCATCCGCTGGTGGGTCAAGCTTCGCTATGGTATGCGGGTGCCGGGGTAGACGACATGGACAAGCGCGCTGCTCAATCCGGCGAGATGGCCCTTGACCGGCTGCCTGGTGGCGATCAGTCGGTATTCGACGCGATCCCTCAGGCATTGAAGGATTGCCTGGGCAAAGCATCACGAGTGCTGCTGGTGGCGAACAATCCGGCGATCACGGCGGCGGACTTCCAGGCGCTCGGTATCGGTAGTGACGATGTAGTCGTGACGTTCAACACCTGCCTGAACTCGGCGCTGCTCAACCGACAGAGCGTCAATGTGTTGGTGCATGGTTTCAACGCCCCCGATGCGTATTTCTTTGGTCTGCCGTACAAGCCCGAAGTGCAGCAATTATTCGAGCTGGCCGTGGCGCGCTGCTTCACGATGTTGGTGGGGTGCACGGCGCCCATGTCGCCGCTGCCGGGTGTCACCCTATATCGCGAGCGCATTCCGCTGCCTCCGTTGTGGAACTACCCGGTCGACAGGCCTGGCGGCAAGCGCTATGTCGGTCCTTCAACAGGCTTCAATGCGCTAGTGGTCTTTGATTGGTTGCGTGGGCATGCAGGCTATACCTATCAGTTGATGACCCTGGGTTTCTCCAACGAAGCAGGAAAACTCTGGGGCGGACACGCCTGGGATTATGAGCGGCAATGGCTGCTGGAAGCTGACGTGACGGTCGTGCCGTTGCAACGTAGCCGTTGGTGGCATCGGTGGTTCCGTCGTCGCTGAGTTCGGCGGGTCACGTCGAACCAGCTGATGCGCCGCTGCGGGCATTTTCTTCTTTATGGTCGGGACAGAACGCGTGTTGAAAGTTGCGGTGGCATTTTTTGGTATCCCGAGAAACTCGGCGATTTGCTTTCCCTCCATCCGGGAGAACGTCCTGGGACAGATCCCCGCGGGAAGCGAAGTGCAGTGTTTCTACCACCTGTACAAAATCGATGAAGTGCACAACCCGCGTTCTGGCGAGCGGGGCGAGCTAAGTACCGACAATTATGCGCCGTTCAGCACCATGACCGGCCAGCTCCATTCCACCGAGGGGGTTCTGGAGCGTTGGGACTTCGAACGGGTCAAGGCCCTGGGCGACACCTGGGCAGACGAGTACGCTTCGCTCAGGAACCTGATCTATCAGCTCAACTCCCTGCACACCGTGACGGAAATGATGGAGTCGTTCGATCCGGATTTTGTCGTGTTCGTACGTCCCGACAATTTTTACCACACGGCGCTTCCGGCTTACGTGTTCGATCATTCTGTTGCCCGCAGGGCGAATGCCTATATCCCCGATTGGCAATGGTGGGGCGGTTTGAATGATCGTTTTTCGATCTGTGGGCGTGATGCCTACCGTGCCTACGGCAAGCGTATCGAGCACATTTTCGATTTTTGCCAGGCAACAGGCAGGAAGCTGCATTCCGAACGACTGCTCAAATATGCCCTGCAGCAGTCAGGGGTCAAGGTTTGCACCCTGCCAACCACCGCGTCACGAGTGCGAATCGACGGCGCCTTCGCCGAGGAATCGTTCTCGCCCAAGCGGGGCATGGGCAAGCGTGAAAATCGCTATTTCCATCTACTTGCCCGCTGGCGTACCTATATCGATAAACGACGTTCGGCGTGACGCTATTTTTGCAGCGTCCCGCGAACCATGCGCATGAGGCCCAGGGCCTTCTTGCGTAGTTTGGTCAGACCCTGGCGATGGGGAGGAGGGGAGGTCAGACCTTGCTGCGCGGTCCAGTCCTTCCAGCGGATGCGCTCTTCGCGAACCACCCAGCCTTCCTGGCTGGCGAAGCTTTCGGCCAGATGCAGGCCGCGTGTGCCGGCCGGAACCAGTTGATCGCGTTTGAGTGTGTAGAGCTCACCCGTTGGCTTGCCGTCTTCAAGGGGCATCAGGTAAAGGTCCGGCCGCTTGCGGTCCAGGCGCGCCACCAGTTGGTCGCCCTCCAGGCGTTCATCGACGTGAAACAGACTCAGTGACTTGGCTTCCTTGGGCACTTCCAGGCGCAAATCGTAGATCAGTTGCAGTGACGCCGTTGGCAGGTGCACATAAGCCCTTGGCCGCTCAATCAACTGCAGATTGGCGCTGCGCACCGGACGGGCCGAGCCCGACAGCGGTGTCAGCCGAAACGGCAATGCCTCGCGATAGTGCAAGGCCGTGGCATAGGGCGCTGGCAGCCAAGTGTCGTTGAATCGCCCGCCGAGCCAGCCTTCAGGGGTTTCCAGCAGGCATTCTTCGGCAATTTCACTGATGGCGGTGAGTAACGGCAGGTTCAGTTCGTGGGCCGGGACATAACCGGAGATCAGCTTGAGCACCACGTCGCCGCGATCCTGCCGACGCTGGCGCACCAACACCCAATAGTCGCGGTTCTGCCACTGCAGGGTCAGGCGCACCGAGACCCCCAGGTTCGCCAGCTCCAGGGAAAAACGTTCGGCATCGGCCACCGTCACGGGGCGGCGGCGTTGCAAGGTCTGGGCGAAGTTCAGCGGCATCCCGACGCTCTGGTAAGTCAGGCCTTCGGGGGTCGCTTCGACGAACAGCGGCAGGGTCTTGAAGTTGCTCGGGTTCTTCCTGATGAGCGTGCGCGGCATATCGGCTCCTGCTAAAAACCGCGTGAAGCGGCGTCAGTTTTTACGTAGGACCTTGGCTACGGTCGCGACGTTATGGGCGAGGTGCAGCGGATTGATGGTGCCGACAATAGCACTGGCGATCCCTGGGTGCTCAAACAACAGCTCGAAGCTGGCCTGGACTGGGTCCACGCCTGGGCTCAGGCAGGCGTGACCACTGGCGAGGGCTTTCTTCACCAGGATGGCTTTGCCGTGCTCGGTAGCGTAGTCAATGACAGCGGTTTCGCTTCGTTCGTTCAGATTGTAGGTAACCATGGCGCAATCGCCCTGCTCGAGGGCCTTCAGGCCACCCTCGACTGTCTTGCCGGAGAAACCGAAGCCACCGATCTTGCCCTCGCGCTTGAGCGCCGCCAGGGTCGGGTAGACCTCGCTGCCGTTGAGTATCGCCAGGTCATTGCCGTCGGAGTGCACCAGTACCAGGTCGATATAGTCGGTCTCCAGGCGCTTGAGGCTGCGCTCCACCGAGAAACGGGTGTGGGCGGCACTGAAGTCGTGGCGCGACTGCCCGTCACTGAACTCTTCGCCGACCTTGCTGACAATCACCCAGTCCTGGCGCTGACCGCGCAACAGCGGGCCAAGGCGTTCTTCGCTGCGGCCATAAGCCGGCGCGGTGTCGATGAGGTTGATGCCCAGGTCACGCGCCAGCTTGAGTAGCATGCGTGCTTCGTCGTCATCGGGAATGCGGAAACCGCTGGGGTACTTGACCCCCTGGTCGCGACCAAGCTTGACGGTGCCCAGGCCCAGGGGAGAAACCTTCGGGCCGTGGGTGCCCAGGGAGCGATAGAAATCGTGCAGGGTCGGCTGGCTCATGGCAGCAACTGCTCCCACGCCGGCACGCCCATGGGCGGTTTCGGCAGGTCCGGTAGCGGGGCCGGGTGGCTGGGGGTGATACCGCCTTGTTGCAGTGCGGCAATCACCCGGTCGGAAAAGTCCGGGGCCAGGGCCAGCTTGGTCGGCCAGCCTACCAACAGGCGATCCTGCTCGGCGAGGAAGGCGTTGTCCGGGCGGGTCAGACCCGATTGCAGGGGTTCGGCGCGATCGACCCGCAAGGTGGCCCATTGTGCGGTGGTGAGGTCGACCCAGGGCAGCAACTGTCCGAGTTCCTTTTGCGCGGTGGCGATCTGCGCGGCGGGTTCGCGGGCCACGCCATCGGCTTCGGCGATGTCGCCGCCCAGGTACCAGACCCATTGGCCATCGGCGGCCGGGTGAGTGGTGACGGTGATGCGCGGCTTCGGCCCGCCCCCCAGGCAATGGGCATACAGCGGCTTGAGGCTCGGTCCCTTGACCAGCACCATGTGCAAGGGCCGACGCTGCATGGCCGGCTGGTCCAGGCCCAAGGCAGCGAGCAGGTCGGCGGTACCGGCCCCGGCACTGAGGACAATGCGCTGGGCACGGATCTCGCGACCGTCCACCTTCAGACCCATCAGTTCGCCGGCTTCGCGCAGCGGTTCGATGTGCTGGCCGGCGAGCAGGCTGTCGCCGGCCAGTTCCGCCAGGCGTTCGATCAGGCTGGGGACATCCACCACCAGTTCGGCCAGGCGATAGACCTTGCCTTTGAAACGCTTGTCCTGCAGGGCCGGTGGCAGTTGCTCACCCTTGACCTGATCGACCCGCCCGCGCACGGCCTTGCTGGCGAAAAAGCTGGTGAGATTGCCGGCCAGGGTGCCAGGAGACCACAGGTAATGGGCTTCGGACAGCAGGCGCACGCCGGACAGGTCCAGCTCGCCGTCGCCACCGAGCGCTTCACGCCAACGGCGCGGCATGTCAGCGATGGCTTCCGAGGCGCCGGTCAGGGCACCATGCAGCGCATATTTGGCGCCGCCATGGATGATGCCCTGGGATTTGACGCTCTGCCCACCGCCGAGGCTGGCACTTTCCACCAGCACGGTCGAATAGCCCAGGCGACGCAGGCGTGCATTCAGCCAGAGGCCGGCGACTCCGGCGCCGACAATCAGCACGTCGGTGGAAATTACGGATGGCATGCAGCGACCTCAGTGTTCAAGACGAAGGCGCAGTATACAGACTCGATGAACTGAGTTTGGCCACCCATTCAGGGGCAGCCGCCAAAACTGTGGCGAGGGAGATCCCCTGTGGCGAGGGGATTCATCCCCGCTGGGCTGCGCAGCAGCCCCAAGACCTGATAGCGCGGTGTGCCAGGTAGTTTGAAGGGGGGCGCTGCGCACCCCAGCGGGGCGGTGCGACGTTTCGCTAAATCCCCTCGCCACAATCGTATTTCATGCAGAGGTGTTTCGTGTTTCTTAGTGACCAGCAGTCTTGGAGAACAGCTGGATCACCACAACCCCCAGCACAATCAGCGCCATCCCCAGCATTGCCGGCACGTCGAGCTTCTGCCCGTAGATGAACAGCGCCGCGACGCTGACCATGACGATGCCCATCCCGGCCCAGACCGCATACGCCACGCCTACCGGGACGCTGCGCACCACCAGGGTCAACATCCAGAAAGCGATGCCGTAGCCCGCGATCACCAGTATCAGGGGCAGGGGTGTGCTCAAGCCTTTCACCGCTTTCATCGAAACGGTGGCAATCACTTCGGCGCAGATGGCGATAGCGAGGTAGTAGTAAGCGTTCATGGGCGTAACCTCTTTGACTGTTGCGTCTTTCGATGTCGCCATTCTAGTGCGCGGCTAGATGCGGTAAAGTCATTACCTATCTGTTAATGAGATAGGTTGGGTCATGAACGTTGAGTGGAATCTTGAGCAATTGCGACTGTTCGTGGGCGTCGCCGAACAGCGTTCGTTCTCCGCCGTGGCCCGGGATCAACGCAAGGCCCAATCGGCCGTCAGCAGCGCGATTGCCTTGCTGGAGGCGGATTTAGGCGTCAGCCTGTTCGAGCGCAGCAGCGGCCGTCAGCCGAAGCTCACGGATGCCGGCGAGGCATTGCTGGAGGAAGCGCGGGAGGTGTTGCGCCAGTGTGAGCGCCTCAATGGCCGGGCCCTGGCCTTGATGCGCGGGCAGGAGGCGTCGCTGCGCCTGGCCCAGGACGAGGCCATGCCCTATCAACCGGTCATCGACAGCCTGGCGGCGTTGGCCGAGCAATTCCCCACCCTTGAGGTGCAACTGGCCAGTGCCGCCCAGGGCGATGTGGCGCGCAAACTGGTGGAGCGTCGCGCTGACCTGGGCTTGTTGTTCTACCACGACCAGATCCCCGAAGCGCTGGAGCGCCGAGTGTTGGGCAGCGTCGAGATGGTCACGGTGTGTAGCAAAGGGCATCCGTTGGCCAACCACGACTACGTGTCCTGTCGGGAAATGGCCCGGCACCGGCAGTTGCTGATGGCGACCCAGTCCAGTGTCTATCCCGGCAGCGAGCAGGCCAGCCCGCAGGTCTGGCGTGCCGACAGCTTTTACGTCCTGGCCGAATGGCTGAGAAGTGGCCTGGGCTGGGCCTGGCTGCCGCGGCATGTGGTGCAGTATCCGGCGTACCTGGGCGACATGGTCGAACTCAACAGCGAATGGACCCCGCCGGCCCTGGTGGTGGAGCTGGTCTGGCGTCGCGACGAACCCTTGGGCCCGGCTGCGCGCTGGCTGGCGGAACGTTTTGCCGTGCAGTTGCAGGCGATCGGCTGAAAAACCGATAAACTCCGCCGCCATGAACAGAACTCTCTATAGCGCATTGTTTTACCTGGGGCTGCCATTGGTGGCGATTCGGCTGTGGTTGCGGGCGCGCAAGGCGCCGGCGTATGCCCGGCGCATCGGCGAGCGGTTTTCCTGGGGCCTGCCGGTCATGACCCAGGGAGGCATCTGGGTCCATGCGGTGTCGGTGGGCGAAAGCATCGCTGCCGCGCCGATGATTCGCGCCCTGTTGCAACGTTATCCACAGTTGCCGATCACGGTGACCTGCATGACGCCCACCGGCTCGGAGCGGATCCAGGCGTTATTCGCCAATGAGCCGCGCATTCAACATTGTTATTTGCCCTACGATTTGCCGTGCGCTGCCAGGCGTTTTCTTGATCGGGTGCGACCGACGCTGGCGGTGATCATGGAAACCGAGCTGTGGCCCAACCACATCCATCAATGCGCCAAGCGCGGTATTCCCGTGGCCTTGGCGAATGCGCGTTTGTCAGAGCGTTCGGCCCGGGGCTATGCCCGTTTCCCCAAACTCACCCGGCCGATGCTGGCCGAGATGAGCCTGTTTGCCGTCCAGACCGAAGCCGAGGCCGAACGTTTCCGCCAGTTGGGCGCCCGGGCCGAGACCGTCGAGGTCACCGGTTCCATCAAGTACGACCTGACCATCGACCCGCAACTGCTCGAACGCGCCAGTGCCTTGCGCAGCCAATGGCAGGCGACAGATCGCCCGGTCTGGATCGCTGCGAGCACCCATGAGGGCGAAGACGAGGTAGTGCTGGCCGCGCACCGTCGGCTACTCGACAGTTACCCTGATGCGTTGCTGATCCTGGTGCCGCGTCATCCCGAGCGTTTCGACACGGTGCACCGGTTGTGTGAAAGCGAAGGCTTTGCCACGGTCCGGCGTTCCAGCGCGCAGCCCGTTACCGCGCAAGTCTCGGTGTTGCTGGGCGACACCATGGGCGAGCTGCTGTTCCTCTACGCGTTGGCCGATAGCGCGTTCGTGGGCGGCAGCCTGGTGCCCAACGGCGGCCACAATCTGCTGGAGCCGGCGGCGCTGTCGAAGCCGGTGCTCAGTGGGCCGCACCTGTTCAACTTCCTCGAAATCGCCGCGCAACTGCGCAGCGCCGGGGCGTTGCAGGAAGTCGAAGATGCCGAGAGCCTGGCCTGGGCGATACAACGCCTGTTCGAACTGCCCCGGGATGCGCAGCGCATGGCCGAGGCGGGGTTGAAGGTGATGCGCACCAATCAGGGCGCGTTGCAGCGGTTGCTGGAGGGGTTGGGGCGGTTGATCTCCGAACGGTGATCATTGCTCTTGTGGCGAGGAGATTTATCTGTGGCGAGGGGATTTAGCGAAACGTCGCACCGCCCCGCTGGGGTGCGAAGCGCCCCCCCTTCAAACTACCTCACACACCGCGCTGGCAGGTTTTGGGGCTGCTGCGCAGCCCAGCGGGGATAAATCCCCTCGCCACAAGGGTTACTGTTGCTTACTGCGCCGGCCGCGAACGCAATTGCTGCTCCGCCGCCTGCGCCAGGTCTGGCGGCAGGAAGTCCCTGTCCGGGTTGTAGTCGGGCTTGAGGTAGCGTGACAGGTCCTGCAGGTCGGCGGGGCTGAGGGTGCCGGCGGCCTGCTTGAGGCGCAGGTTGTCGAGGATGTAGTCGTAGCGGGCGTTGTTGTAGTTGCGCACCGAGGTGTACAGCTGGCGCTGGGCATCCAGCACATCGACGATGTTGCGAGTCCCCACCTGATAACCGATCTCCGTGGCCTCTACCGCGCTCTGGTTGGAGATGATCGACTGGCGCCGGGCCTGGACCTGTTCCACGTCGGTATTCACCGCGCGGTGCAGGTTGCGGGTGTTCTCCACCACCTGCCGGCGCAGGCCTTCGCGCTGCTGCTCGGTCTGGGTGAGTTGCGAGTAGGACTCGCGCACCTGGGAGCTGGTCAGCCCGCCACTGTAGATCGGGATACTCAACTGCAGGCCGATGGTGCGCTGCTCGGCATCGCCACCGTAACGCTGGCCGGTCGGGCTCGGGTTGGTAAAGCCGAGGCCGTCGTTGTCGCCTTTCTTGTACTGGGCTATCGCGTCGAGCGTGGGTGCATGACCGGCCTTGCGTTGACGCAAGGTGTCTTCGGCGGCGTCGACGGCGTAGTTGCTGGCCAGCAGGTTGAGGTTCTGCTTGGCCGCGGTGTCGACCCAGGCCTTGGCATCATTCGGCACCGGCGGCAGGATCGGCAGCGTGTGGACGATGCCCTGGATCGAGTTGTACTGGCGGTTGGTCAGGGTGATCAATGCTTCGAACGCATCCTCGACCTGGCGCTGGGCAAGGATCCGGTTGGCGCGGGCAGTGTCGTAGCTGGCCTGGGATTGCAGCACGTCGGTCTTGTCCGACAGGCCTACGTCGAAGCGCTCGTTGGACTGGTCGAGTTGACGTTTGAAAGCCGCTTCCTCGGCCTTGGTCGAGGCCAGGTTGTCCTGGCTGCGCAGTACGTTGAAATAGCTCTCGGCGCTCTGCAGGATCATGTTCTGCTCGGTGGCCGACAGTTGCAGCGACGCTTGTTCGTTGACGGATTTTGCCGCCTGCAACTGGAACCAGCGGTCGGCCCGGAAAATGGGCTGGGACAACGTGGCCTGGTAAACCGTGGCGCTGCGGGTGGCGGTCAGCGCCGGCTGGTCGAGCTCGGTACGGGTGTTGTTCAGGTCGGCACCGGCCGACAGGTTGGGCAACAACCCGGCACGGGCCTGGGGCACCACTTCTTTCTGGGCACCGTACTGGGCGCGGGCAGCGGCCAGGTCGGCGTTGTTATCCACCGCTTCCTGGTACACGCTCACCAGATCGGTCCGGGTGGATAAGGGCGCTTCGGCAGCCCAGGCCATTCCATTGGACGCACAAGACACGGCAAGGGCCAGTGAGAGTTTGCGCAGCATGAGGCGATCCCTACTTCTCAAATGATTGCGCACAAGAGGCGCGGCGTAGCGAGTGTAGTTGCGCACGGGCACGGCAACAATCCTGTATATGCGCCATTCATCACGCCTTTTGCTGCGGTGATGGCGTTCTGCGGTGGTTGTGTCTAGACTGGCCGGGTTCTTGTCGGGGTGCCTTGCTATGAGGCTGAGATCGAATAATTTCGGATCCCGTTGAACCTGATCAGGTTAAGGCCTGCGTAGGGAACAAGATTTCTCGTCACCCGGCGAGTCCTCTTGTGCTTCGTCCGGGATGTTGTTCGACCCTCGAACACACTCGTGCATCAAGCACAGCGTCCGCACTGTCGTGCAGGATTGCGTCCATTCGCTACAGGTTCGCTCCGACAAAAATCCACTGCCTGGATGTGTGTCTGGAGAACCCGTGATGACGACAAAATCAAAAAACGCGATCAACCTCAGTGATTCGGCCCAGGTCGATCAGCAATCGGTTCAGCCTTTTACCCGCTCGCAAAAAATCTATGTCCAGGGCAGCCGCCCGGATATCCGCGTGCCGATGCGCGAAATCAGCCTCGACGTGACGCCGACCGACTTCGGCGGCGAAATCAACGCGCCGGTGACGGTGTATGACACCTCGGGCCCGTACACTGACCCGAACGTGATCATCGATGTGCGCAAAGGCCTGGCCGACGTGCGTTCGCCCTGGATCGAGGCCCGTGGCGACACCGAGCGCCTGGCTGGCCTGAGCTCCAACTTCGGCCAGGAGCGCCTGGCCGACCCGGAGCTGACCAAGCTGCGCTTCGCCCACGTGAACAATCCACGTCGCGCCAAGCCCGGTGCCAACGTCAGCCAGATGCACTACGCGCGCAAAGGCATCATCACCGCCGAGATGGAATACGTCGCCATCCGCGAAAACATGAAGCTGGAAGTGGCCCGCGCCGCTGGCCTGCTGGACCAGCAACATGCCGGCCACAGCTTCGGCGCCAGCGTACCGAAGATCATCACGCCGGAATTCGTCCGTGACGAAATCGCCCGGGGCCGCGCGATCATCCCGGCCAACATCAACCACACCGAACTGGAACCGATGATCATCGGCCGTAACTTCCTGGTGAAGATCAACGGCAACATCGGCAACAGCGCGCTGGGTTCGTCCATCGAAGAAGAAGTGGCGAAGCTGACCTGGGGCATTCGTTGGGGTTCGGACACGGTGATGGACCTGTCCACCGGCAAGCACATCCACGAAACCCGCGAGTGGATCATCCGCAACTCGCCAGTGCCCATCGGCACCGTGCCGATCTACCAGGCCCTGGAAAAAGTCGGCGGCGTGGCCGAAGACCTCACCTGGGAGTTGTTCCGCGACACGCTGATCGAACAGGCCGAGCAGGGCGTCGACTACTTCACCATCCACGCTGGCGTGCTGCTGCGCTATGTACCGATGACCGCCAAGCGCGTCACCGGCATCGTCAGCCGTGGCGGTTCGATCATGGCCAAGTGGTGCCTGGCGCACCACAAGGAAAACTTCCTCTACACCCATTTCGAAGACATCTGCGAAATCATGAAGGCCTACGACGTCAGCTTCTCGCTGGGCGATGGCCTGCGTCCGGGCTCGATTGCCGACGCCAACGACGAAGCGCAGTTCGGTGAGCTGGAAACCCTCGGCGAGCTGACCAAGATCGCCTGGAAGCACGACGTGCAATGCATGATCGAAGGCCCGGGCCACGTGCCGATGCAACTGATCAAGGAGAACATGGACAAGCAGCTGGAGTGCTGCGACGAGGCGCCGTTCTACACCCTCGGTCCGCTGACCACCGACATTGCGCCGGGCTACGACCACATCACCTCCGGTATCGGTGCGGCGATGATCGGCTGGTTCGGCTGCGCCATGCTTTGCTACGTGACCCCGAAAGAACACCTGGGGTTGCCGAACAAGGATGACGTGAAGACCGGGATCATCACCTACAAGATCGCCGCCCACGCGGCCGACCTTGCCAAAGGCCATCCAGGTGCGCAGATCCGCGATAACGCCCTGAGCAAGGCGCGCTTCGAGTTCCGCTGGGAAGACCAGTTCAACCTCGGCCTGGACCCGGACACCGCTCGCTCGTACCACGACGAAACCCTGCCGAAGGACTCGGCCAAGGTCGCGCATTTCTGCTCGATGTGCGGGCCGAAGTTCTGCTCGATGAAGATTACCCAGGAAGTCCGCGAGTACGCGGCCAACCAGCGCATCGAGGCGGTGGATGTGGACGTCGCCCAAGGGATGGCGGAGCAGGCTGAGCGGTTCAAGCAGGAAGGTAGTCAGCTTTACAAGAAAGTGTGATCCGAGCTGATGGCGGCGGTGTTTTCACCGCCGCCATCGCGAGCAGGCTCGCTCCCACAGTGGATCGCGGTGTGCACAAATCCTGTGCCTGCCGCCGGCCCCTTGTGGAAGCGAGCCTGCTCGCGATAGCGGTCGCTAAAACAACAAATATCTCTCTGAGACAACCCCCTTGAACATCCAACCCAGCACCTACTCCCCCGACATCGCCATCCCCACGGACAAACGTGTCTTCGGCGCGCGCGATCTCTTCTCCCTGTGGTTCTCCCTCGGCATCGGCCTGATGGTCTTGCAGGTCGGGGCCTTGCTGGCGCCGGGCCTGGGCCTGAGCGGTTCGTTGCTGGCGATCTTCCTCGGCACACTGGTGGGCGTCCTGCTGCTGGCAGCCGTCGGGGTGATCGGCAGCGACACCGGCCTGTCGGCCATGGCCGCCCTCAAGCTCAGCCTGGGCGGCAAGGGCGCGAGCGTGCCGGCGGTGTTGAATCTGCTGCAGCTGATCGGCTGGGGCTCGTTCGAGATCATCGTCATGCGCGACGCCGCCAGCCTGCTGGGCGCCCGGGCTTTCAGCGAAGGCAGCCTCGGGGCGAATCCGCTGCTGTGGACCTTGTTCTTCGGCGTCCTGGCCACCTTGCTCGCGGTGAGCGGGCCGCTGACCTTCGTGCGCAAAGTGTTGCGCAAGTGGGGCATCTGGCTGCTGCTGGCGGCGTGCACCTGGTTGACCTGGAACCTGTTCGCCAAGGCCGACCTGGCGGCGCTGTGGGCCCAGGCCGGCGACGGCTCGATGCCCTTGGCCGTGGGCTTCGATATCGCGATTGCCATGCCGTTGTCCTGGCTGCCGCTGATTGCCGACTATTCGCGCTTCGGCAAACGCGCCAGGAATGTCTTCGGTGGCACGGCGCTGGGGTTCTTCATCGGTAACTTCTGGCTGATGAGCCTGGGTGTCGCCTACACCCTGGCGTTCGCGCCGAGCGGTGAAGTCAACGCGCTGTTGCTGGCCCTGGCGGGCGCGGGATTGGGCATTCCCCTGCTGCTGATTCTGCTGGACGAGTCGGAAAACGCATTCGCCGACATCCATTCCGCAGCGGTGTCCAGCGGCATGTTGTCGGGGTTGAAGGTCGAGCATCTGGCGTTGGCGATCGGCGTCATCTGCACCCTGGTCGCCTGTTTCGCGCCGTTGGCGCAGTACCAGAATTTCCTGCTGCTGATCGGCTCGGTGTTCGCGCCGCTGTTCGGCGTGGTGCTGGTGGACCACTTCATCCTGCGTAAACGCCGCAGCCAGGTGGTATCCACTTCCTTGCGCTGGCCGGCGCTATTGGCCTGGCTGGGCGGGGTGAGCACTTACCACTTGCTGGCCAATTTCTACCCGGATATCGGCGCAACCCTGCCGTCACTGGTCCTGGCAGGGCTGCTGCAACTGTTGCTGGGCCGGGCTTTCAGCTACGGCCGGGAAACAGCTCGGGCTTGAGAATGCCATTGAGGCGCGGGTAAGCGATCTTCAGTTCGATGTGGCCCAGGGCGTAAGGTGCAATGGTGCTGGTTTCGTACTTGAGGATCACCCCGCCGTAGGTCAGCGCCACGTTTTGGGTTTTCTGGAAATGCCACTGCTTCAGGAACTCCGGCTCCTGATCCAGCTTGGTACTGATCAGCCAGCTGTTATGAGCCACCTGAGCCGCTTTCCAGAAGGCTTCTTCCTGGCCCGGCAGCAGCATGTCCGACAGCGCCAGTACCTTGTGCTGCTGGCGCGAATAATTGATGAAACCGCGCCCTGGCGTGCCATGGGCACCGCCGGTGTCCAGGTAGCTGGACAGCTCGATGATCACCAGGCCGTCATGTTGCTCACGTACCTTGGCCTGCAAGTAGCTGCTGGTGCGCGGCGGGGCGCTGCGCAAGAACTGCTCGCGATACGCCGCCAGCGTAGGCGCCACCGGGGCGTCGGGTGTGATGCGGGTCATTTGCAGCAGGCGCTTTTCGACGATACCGTCCAGGGCGGGCTCGGCAGGAAAGTGCACGGTGTCGATGTTCACCAAGGGGCAGTCGGCGCTGGCGCAGCCTGGTTGCAATTGCTCGGAGGCATCGCGGGTGGAGTCCAGTGGCGTGCGGTAGTTGGGTTGGAACAGGCTTTGGCAGGCACCCAGTGTCAGGGCAATGGCGGCCAGCGAAGCAATTCTGAAAAGCGACATGGGCGTCCTTCATGAAACAGGGAAAGGCAAAAAGTTACCCGCTTCGACTGTCAGCAGGGCAATCAGTTCGCCACTAAACTCATTAGAATTCTTTCACCTCCCGCCGTCCATCCCGATGAGAGGAAAGGGGCTGCATCAAAGGGTACCGGCGCGTTAGGATGGCGCGAAGCCGAGGTAGGAACCTCGAATCGATTGCTCCAGACGAGGACTGCCATGACTGATTTCGCCAACGCCACACCGACCATCGTGGACATTGTCAAACGCGACAGCTGCTACCAGGGTTTCTACAAGCTCGATCGCGTCCAGCTGCGCCATGAGTTGTTCGCCGGCGGCATGAGCCGTGAAATCAGCCGTGAATTGTTCGTGCGCCATGACGCGGTGTGCGTTTTGCCCTACGACCCGCAGCGCGATGAGGTGGTGTTGATCGAGCAGTTTCGTGTCGGTGCCATGGGCAAGACCCCCAACCCTTGGCTGGTGGAGCTGGTGGCGGGCCTGATCGACAAGGACGAGCAACCGGAAGAAGTTGCTCATCGCGAAGCGCAGGAGGAAGCTGGGCTGGACTTCGCCGCGCTTTGGCCGATGACCAAATATTTTCCATCGCCGGGCGGCAGCGATGAATTCGTACATCTTTACCTGGGGCGTTGCGACAGCACGGGGGCCAGCGGCCTGCATGGGCTTGTGGAGGAAGCCGAAGACATTCGCGTGAAAGCCTGGGCTTTCGAGGATGCCTTGCAGGCGGTACGCGACGGGCGGATCTGCAACGCAGCCAGCATCATTGCCTTGCAATGGCTGGCCTTGAATCGCGATGAAGTGAGGGGGCTATGGTCTTAAGCAAGCTGCGCGATCGCTATCGCGTCGATCTGGTCGGGCTGCAAGCCGCCTGCGAGGCCAACTACGCCCGCCTGATGCGCTTGTTGCCGGACATGCGCAACGACCCGGCACCGCGCCGCATCGCCGTGACCCACGGCGACCAGATGCTCGGGGTGCTGGCGCTCGAAGTGCTGCAGACCTGTCCGTACACCACCACCTTGCAAGTGCGCCAGGAACACAGCCTGCCCTGGCTGCCGGTGCCGCAGCTGGAGGTTCAGGTCTATCACGATGCGCGCATGGCCGAAGTGGTGAGCGCCGAACATGCTAGACGCTTTCGTGGCATCTATCCTTACCCCAATGCCTCGATGCACCAGCCGGACGAAAAGGCCCAGTTGAATCTGTTCCTGGGCGAGTGGCTGAGTCATTGCCTGGCGCTGGGTCACGAGTTCGAAGTGGTTCGCTAGTACGGTGCGCTGTCTGTGAACCGGTTCCGGTTCACGGGTTTCCCCTTTCGATCATCCCCAGCATAATTGCGACTTCATCCAATGGCGTGATCGCGCCTGGGAGCGAGCGATTTGCCGAGCGTATCCACCCTGACCGCCGCCGATCCGGTGTTGCTGGTCCAACTGTCCGACAGCCACCTGTTCGCCGAGGCCGACGGCTCGCTGCTGGGCATGAACACCCGCGACAGCCTGCGGGCGGTCATTGACCTGGTCCTGAAGCAGCAGCCGAACATCGACCTGATGCTTGCCACCGGGGATTTGTCCCAGGACGGGACGCTGCAATCCTATGAAGCCTTCCACCAGATGAGCGCTCGGATCGATGCGCCGGCGCGTTGGATTCCGGGTAACCATGATGAGCCGCAGGTGATGCTCCAGGCAGCGGTCCAGAGCATGCTGCTCGATCCTGTGGTCGACATCGGGAATTGGCGCATCACCCTGCTGGACTCTGCGGTGCCGGGTTCGGTGCCGGGGTTCCTGGCGCCGGAGCAGTTGATCCTGTTGGCCAATGCTTTGAGCGAGGCGCCGGAGCGGCATCATCTGGTGTGTCTGCATCATCATCCGGTGTCGATCGGGTGTGAGTGGATGGCGCCCATTGGGTTGCGCAATCCAGATGCGCTGTTTGCGGTGTTGGATCGGTTTCCGCAGGTGCGGGGGGTGCTTTGGGGGCATGTGCACCAGGAGGTCGATCAGGTGCGTGAGGGGGTGCGTTTGTTGGCTTCGCCTTCTACCTGTATTCAGTTTGAGCCTGGGTCTGTGGATTTTGCGGTGGGTGAGCAGGCGCCGGGGTATCGGTGGTTGCGGCTTCTGCCGGATGGGCGGTTGGAGACGGGGGTTGAGCGGGTGGTTGGGTTTGAGTTTGTGGTTGATTATGGGGCTGAGGGGTATTGAAGGCTGAGGCTGTACGCTGATCCAATTGTGGGAGCGAGCCTGCTCGCGATGGCGGCCTTACTGGGCTGGGTACATATCCGTTGCTGCGGTAACGGCTACTTAGGGTTCCGCCCTTACGGCGGGTTACTTTTGGCAAACGCCCGGAATGCCGGCCCAGCCAAAAGTAACCAAAAAGGCTTGGCCCCACCACTCGGCACCTCGCCAAGGCGAGGTGTTCCCTCACTCCGGCATTGCTCCGTGGGCCCGCCGCGAAGGGCCATCCATGGCCCAGCGCGGCTAACCCGGCATCCATGCCGGGTTGCCCACTACGCAATACCTGCGTTCGGCCGTCGTGGTTAACGGGGCCCAAAGATCAAAAGCAAAAGCAAAAGCAAAAGCAAAAGCAAAAGCAACGGCGAGGCGGCCTTGTGGCCGGCCTGTTCTTGCGGCTGACCTTGGTCCCCTGTGGGAGCGGGCTTGCCCGCGAAGGCGTCCTGAAGGCCGACCTGTCTCTTGGGCCATACCTCGTCCCACTGTGGGAGCGAGCCTGCTCGCGATGGCTGCTTTACTGCCGACCTAAATCTGTGGGAATGGTCGGACGTCCAGGCAGATTTTTCCGACGATCTCTGGCGGTTGCCGGGTGGGAAGGGGACTCGCTAACCTTTTTCGGTCGCTGCAATTCAGCGACCGGGCCTGGAAACCCGATAAGTGAGGATGCAACAGCGCGCCACATGAGATACTGCATCGCTTTTTTGCGTGTGCAGTTCTGCTTCATGGCGGCTGTGCGCGGGAGACTTTCGAGTCTGCCGGGTTTGCTCCGCACTCCGGTTTTCCAGCCCGCGCATAGCTGCCACCCTCTCGCCTGGAAACGGGAAATGGCGGTTCCACTACATAAGGGAGCCTCACCATGTTCAAAGTTACCCCCAATCCCCCAAAAACCGATCCCACCGCACCCCACACCGGCCTCGACGCCAAAAAACTCGACGAAGCCGCCGAACGCGCCCTCAACTTCTACCTCGCCCCAGAACCCCAGGCCAAAAAGAAACCATCCCCCGGCCAGCTATTCACCGTCGTCGAAGACCTGGACAGCGAAACCCTCCTGGCCAACCTCAGCGAAACCCTGGCCTCGGCCAATGCGATGCTCAGCGACCTGGCCTTCAACCTCGAAGGCTCCAACCGGCATATAGCCTTCGGCGTCCAGCAGATGGTCGAACTCAGTGAATTGCTGGCAAACCGAGCGCTGGACGTCGTCGATCCCCGATAGGCCAGACAACCTTTAGCTTTTGCTTTTGCTTTTGATCTTGAACGCCCCATTAACCACGCTGGCCGAACGCAGGCATTGTGTAGTGGGTAACCCGGCATGGATGCCGGGTTAGCCGCGCTGGGCCATGGATGGCCCTTCGCGGCGGGCCCACGGAGCAATGCCGGAGTGAGGGCACACCGAGCGTAGGCGAGGTGCCGAGTGGTGGGGCACAGACTTTTTGGTTACTTTTGGGGCGTTTGCCAAAAGTAACCCGCCGTAAGGGCGGAACCCTAAGTGGCCGTTACCGCAGCAATGGATATGTACCCAGTAAGGCCGTTACCGCAGCAATGGATATGTACCCAGTAAGGCCGTTACCGCAGCAATGGATATGTACCCAATAAGGCCGCCATCGCGAGCAGGCTCGCTCCCACAAAAAGCTGGGATAAATCCATCGCTACGGAACGCATGTCCCCCAATCTCCCTGTAAACTCCGGCCTTTGCCCTCAAACCCAGGGAGTTGGCATGTCGGCTTCGATCCTCTACATCCACGGCTTCAACAGCGCCCCAGCCTCAACCAAGGCCCGTCAACTCATCGACGTGATGACCCGCCTGGGCCTGGGCGATCAGCTGCAGGTGCCAGCCCTGCACCACCACCCCCGCGAAGCCATGGCCCAATTGGAACAGGCAATTGCACAACTGGGACGGCCGCTGCTGGTCGGCAGCTCGCTCGGCGGCTACTATGCGACTCACTTGGCCGAGCGCCACGGCCTCAAGGCGCTGTTGATCAACCCTGCGGTCAGCCCCCATCGGATGTTCGACGGCTACCTGGGCACGCAAAAGAATTTATACACCGATGAAACCTGGGAATTGACCCACGATCACGTCACGGCCCTGGCTGCATTGGAAGTGCCGGCGCCCCAGGATCCACAGCGGTATCAGGTATGGTTGCAAACCGGTGACGAAACGCTGGATTATCGCCACGCCCAGCAGTACTACCGTGCCTGTGCCTTGCGCATCCAGGCCGGCGGCGACCACAGTTTCCAGGGGTTTGCCCAACAGTTGCCGGCGCTGTTGAGTTTTGCCGGCATTGGCGCCGATTTGTACCAGGCGATCGACTTCACCTCGCTGTGAGCCATCGCCCCTTTTTCATTCGAACACTGACGACGAGACCCCATGGCCACTCCCAGCGCTAGCTCCTATAACGCAGACGCCATCGAAGTCCTCTCGGGCCTCGACCCGGTGCGCAAGCGTCCCGGCATGTACACCGACACCAGTCGGCCGAACCACCTCGCCCAGGAAGTCATCGACAACAGTGTCGACGAAGCCTTGGCCGGGCACGCCAAATCGGTGCAGGTCATCCTGCACGCCGACCATTCGCTGGAGGTCAGCGATGACGGCCGTGGCATGCCGGTGGACATTCACCCCGAAGAGGGGGTGTCGGGCGTCGAGCTGATTCTCACCAAGCTCCACGCGGGCGGTAAGTTTTCCAACAAGAACTACCAGTTCTCCGGCGGTCTGCACGGGGTGGGTATTTCCGTGGTCAACGCCTTGTCGACCCAGGTTCGGGTGCGGGTCAAGCGTGACGGCAACGAATACCAGATGACGTTCGCCGACGGCTATAAGGCCACCGAGCTGGAAGTGGTCGGCAGCGTCGGCAAGCGCAACACCGGCACCAGCGTGTATTTCGCGCCGGATCCGAAGTATTTCGACTCACCGAAATTTTCCGTCAGCCGCCTCAAGCATGTGCTCAAGGCCAAGGCCGTGTTGTGCCCGGGGCTGTCGGTCAGCTTCGAGGACAAGGCCACCGGCGAGAAAGTCGAGTGGCATTACGAAGATGGCCTGCGCTCTTACCTGGTGGACGCGGTCAGTGGTTTTGAGCGCCTGCCCGACGAACCGTTCTGCGGCAGCCTGGCCGGCAACAAAGAGGCGGTCGACTGGGCGCTGTTGTGGTTGCCCGAGGGGGGCGAGAGCGTCCAGGAAAGCTACGTCAACCTGATTCCCACGGCCCAGGGCGGTACCCACGTCAACGGGTTGCGCCAGGGCCTGCTCGATGCGATGCGTGAGTTCTGCGAATTCCGCAACCTGCTGCCCCGTGGAGTGAAGCTGGCGCCGGAGGACGTGTGGGAGCGCATTGCCTTCGTGCTGTCGATGAAGATGCAGGAGCCGCAGTTCTCCGGGCAAACCAAGGAGCGCTTGTCGTCCCGTGAAGCGGCGGCGTTTGTGTCCGGTGTGGTCAAGGATGCGTTCAGCCTGTGGCTCAATGCCAACCCGGAAACCGGTCTGGCCCTGGCGGAGTTGGCGATCAGCAACGCCGGCCGTCGTCTCAAGGCCAGCAAGAAGGTCGAGCGCAAGCGCATCACCCAGGGGCCGGCGTTGCCGGGCAAGCTCGCCGATTGCGCGGGGCAGGACCCTATGCGTTCCGAGCTGTTCCTGGTGGAAGGTGATTCTGCCGGTGGCTCGGCCAAGCAGGCTCGAGACAAGGAATTCCAGGCGATCCTGCCGTTGCGGGGCAAGATCCTCAACACCTGGGAAGTGGACGGCAGCGAAGTACTGGCCAGCCAGGAAGTGCACAACATCGCCGTGGCCATCGGGGTCGATCCGGGCGCGGAGGACATGAGCCAGTTGCGTTACGGCAAGATCTGCATCCTCGCTGACGCCGACTCCGACGGCCTGCACATCGCCACCTTGCTGTGCGCCTTGTTCGTCCAGCATTTCCGTCCGCTGGTGGACGCCGGTCACGTCTACGTCGCGATGCCGCCGCTGTATCGCATCGATTTGGGCAAGGAAATCTACTACGCCTTGGACGAGGCCGAGCGAGACGGCATCCTTGACCGGTTGGTGGCCGAGAAGAAGCGCGGCAAGCCACAGGTCACCCGATTCAAGGGTCTGGGCGAGATGAACCCGCCGCAGCTGCGCGAAACCACCATGGACCCGAACACCCGTCGCCTGGTACAGCTGACCCTGGACGATTTCGCCGCGACGTCGGAAATGATGGACATGCTGCTGGCGAAGAAACGTGCCGGCGATCGCAAGTCCTGGCTCGAGTCCAAGGGCGATCTGGCCGAGGTGTTGGCCTGATGCGCAACGGTTTCGCCCTGGCGCTGTTGCTGTGGGCGGGGGCCGTGTTCGCTGGGCCTGCACCGGAATTGAAGTTGCTGTCCGAGCACGCTGTCGACGGCATGCGCGGCGGCAATCTGTCCGGGCTGGCCCTCTGCGGCGATGAGATGTGGACGGTGTCGGATCGCGACGATGACCGCATTTATCGCCTCGACACCTCCGGTGATGGGGCCTGGCCTGCCCAGGCGTTGATCATCGACGTGCCGCAGGCGCCGGACAGCGGTTTGCCCTGGGGGCTGAGGTCGCGTACCTGGGCGGCGTCGTTCCTGCGCGGTGGCGAGCTGGATTTCGAAGGCATCAGCTGCGACAGCGCTGGCAATCGCTATGTGGTCAGCGAATCCCATGCCGCCGTGCTGCAGGTGCCGCCGCTGGGCGAAGTGTCCTGGTTGAAGATTGCGCCGACAATGATCCGCGAGGCCCGTGCCAGCGGTATGTTGCTGCATTTCAATGCATTGTTTGAAGGCCTGGCGGTGAACCCGGCCGGCGACCGGCTGTGGCTGGCGGCGGAACGGGAGCGACGTGGTGTGCTGTTGATCAAGCGTCAGCAAACGGTGTGGGACTGTGACGGTCATTGTGTGCTGTTGAGCGAAGCCGGGCAGGAAATGCAGCCAGCGCAGTTTCCCAATGCCAAGGCGGTATCTCGGGATTTTGCCGACCTGTCCCTGTTCGACGGCAAGCTGTTCACCCTGGAGCGCAACGCCTTTCAAATCTGCCGCCGCGACCCCCAGACCGCTGAAGTCGAGCGCTGTTGGTCGTTTGCCGCCGAGGCCTTGCAGGACAATCGTCGCTATTCCCAGGCCTACGGGCTGGCCGAGGCCCTGGTGGTGGACGCCAAGGGCGCCTGGGTTGGCCTGGACAACAATGACGGGCCGCGGGCCGACGGCGAAGAACGGCCGATTATCTGGCGCTTCGCTGCACCCGATGGTGGCTGGAGCGCCTCGCCATGAGCCGGCCACCCCTGAACCTATTTGAATCTACCCAGCGCGATGGCAGCATGCCGTTGCGCCAGACAACGAACTGATGAGGCCCGCATGAGCGACATTCTTGCAGACAGCTTGGACGGCGTAGAGCGCCGATCGCTGGCTGACTTCACCGAAAATGCCTACCTCAATTACTCCATGTACGTGATCATGGACCGCGCCCTGCCGCACATTGGCGACGGCTTGAAGCCGGTCCAGCGGCGGATCGTCTATGCCATGAGTGAGTTGGGACTGGACGCCGATTCCAAGCACAAGAAGTCGGCGCGGACCGTCGGTGACGTGCTCGGCAAGTTCCACCCCCACGGCGATTCGGCCTGCTACGAAGCCATGGTGCTGATGGCCCAGCCGTTCAGCTACCGCTACACCTTGGTGGATGGCCAGGGTAACTGGGGGGCGCCAGACGATCCCAAGTCGTTCGCGGCCATGCGTTACACCGAGGCGCGGCTGTCGCGTTATTCCGAGGTGCTGCTCAGCGAGCTGGGTCAGGGCACGGCGGACTGGGGGCCGAACTTCGATGGCACCCTCGATGAACCTCTGGTTTTGCCGGCACGTTTGCCGAATATCCTCCTCAATGGTACCACCGGCATCGCCGTGGGCATGGCCACTGACGTACCGCCCCACAACCTGCGGGAAGTGGCCACGGCGTGCGTGCGTCTGCTGGACGAGCCGAAAGCCACGGTGGAGCAGCTCTGCGAGCACATCCAGGGCCCGGACTATCCGACCGAAGCGGAAATCATCACCCCGCGCGCCGATTTGCTGAAAATCTACGAGAGCGGCCGCGGTTCGGTGCGCATGCGCGCCGTGTATCACATCGAAGACGGCGACATCATCGTCACCGCGCTGCCACACCAGGTCTCCGGGGCCAAGGTTCTGGAGCAGATTGCCGCGATGATGCAGGCAAAACCGTCGAAAGCGCCGCAAGTGGCCGACTTGCGTGACGAGTCGGACCACGAGAACCCATGCCGCATCGTGATCATTCCAGTCAACAGCCGGGTCGACCACGACGCTTTGATGCAGCACCTGTTCGCCAGCACCGATCTGGAGTCTAGCTACCGGGTCAACATCAACATCATTGGCTTGGACGGCAAGCCGCAGTTGAAGAACCTGCGGGCGTTGCTGGTGGAATGGCTGGAGTTCCGTGTCAAAACGGTGCGCAGACGTCTGCAGTTCCGCTTGGACAAGGTCGAGCGGCGCCTGCACCTGTTGGACGGTTTGCTGATTGCTTACCTCAACCTGGACGAAGTGATCCACATCATCCGCACCGAGGAGCATCCGAAGGCGAGCCTGATCGAGCGCTTTGCCTTGAGTGAAATCCAGGCCGACTACATCCTCGACACCCGCCTGCGGCAATTGGCGCGGCTGGAAGAGATGAAATTGCGTGCCGAGCAGGATGAATTGCTCAAGGAACAGGCCAAGCTGCTCGCCTTGCTGGGTAGCGAGGCCAAGCTCAAGAAGCTGGTGCGCACCGAGCTGCTCAAGGACGCCGAAACCTATGGCGACGACCGTCGTTCGCCAATCGTGGAACGTGCCGAAGCCAAGGCACTCAGCGAACACGATCTGCTGCCGAACGAGAAAGTGACCGTCGTGCTGTCGGAAAAAGGCTGGGTGCGCTCTGCAAAGGGTCACGACATCGACGCAGCAGGGCTTTCCTACAAGGCCGGGGACGGTTTCAAGGCTCTGGCACCGGGGCGCTCGAACCAGTTTGCGGTGTTTATCGACTCCACCGGGCGCAGTTATTCGGTGGCGGCTCATACCCTGCCATCGGCTCGCGGCCAGGGAGAACCGCTGACCGGTCGTCTGACGCCACCACCGGGTGCAACTTTTGAGTGCGTGCTGATGCCTGATGATGACGGGCTGTACGTTATTGCGTCGGACGCCGGCTACGGGTTCGTCGTCAAGGGTGAGGATCTGCAAGCCAAGAACAAGGCGGGCAAGGCACTGTTGAGCCTGCCAAACAACGCCAAGGTCATTGCGCCGCGCCCGGTCTTCGACCGCGATAACAACTGGCTGGCTTCGGTGACGACCGAAGGGAGGCTGCTGGTGTTCAAAATCAGCGATCTGCCACAATTAGGTAAAGGTAAAGGGAATAAGATCATCGGAATTTCCGGCGAACGGGTCGCCAGCCGTGAGGAATATGTCACGGATATTGCAGTGTTGCCGGAGGGTGCCACGCTTGTGCTGCAAGCTGGAAAGCGTACGCTCTCACTCAAAGCAGACGATCTTGAGCATTACAAAGGTGAACGTGGTCGGCGGGGCAACAAGCTTCCAAGGGGTTTTCAGCGGGTCGATGCACTGCTCGTCGAAAACCTCAATTAAGCGTGCTAGACAGCTCGGTCTGCGATTAAAAGCCGCAGATCGATGCTTTCGCGCTGGAGTCGGAACGCATATTCACGGATGATAGGCCCTTTCAAGCGCCGGCGTGGCCGAGCGTTCTTCATAATGACCGAGTACTTTTTCACTGTGGTAAGCCTTGTGGCCGCCACCTGGATGGAACGATGACTGCTCTGCGCCTTCCTATTCTATGGCTCGCCGGCCTGCTTGGCCTGGCGGGTTGCAGCGTCCATCAACCAGTGTCGCTGTATCAGCTCGACAGTGGCAACCCGGCCCAACCTGCGCAAAGCACAGGCATGGCTGTATTGCTGGGCCCGGTGTCGATCGCCGACTACCTGCAACGCGAAACCCTGCTGCAACGCCAACCTGACGGTAGCCTGCAGGCTGCCACTGACGGTCGCTGGGCCGGCAGCCTCTCCTCGGACATCGACCAGTTGCTGCTGCGCCAAGTGGCCGGGCACCTGGACAGCCAGCGCGTGGTATTGGCACCGGCCACCCAGGGTTTCACCCCGGATGTCCAGGTGCTGCTGTCGATCACCCGCCTGGATTCGGGCGAAGCGCAACCGGCGGTGCTCGATGCCCAATGGCGGTTGATCGACCGTCGCGGCAAAGTTCGTGAGAACCGCATCGTTCATCTGCAGGAGCAACATACCGGCGGTACTGCTGCACAGGTCCAGGCTCAGGGCGTTCTGCTGCAGCGTTTGGCCGAGCAGCTGTCTGTCGCGCTCAAACCATTGGCCAACCAGCCTCCGCTGGTCGAGGCCGCACCGCGCAAGTCGGCACCTGCCCAGGCCAAGCCTGTGGAACCGGAGAAGTCGCCAAAGATCCCGATGGCCTTGCCGATTCGTACCGACATGGAAGTGTTCAGGTTCTGATCACCAGACTGGATGCAAGACAAAGCCCGCATTGATGCGGGCTTTGTTGTTTCTGCGGGATAGAACTTTGGCGCCTGGGCTGGCCTCATCGCGAGCAGGCTCGCTCCCACAGGTCCAGAACCACAGATATCCCTCACAGGTTCAGCGCTGTCCTTGTGGGAGCGAGCCTGCTCGCGATGAGGCCAGCGAAGGCCACAAAAAAGCCCGCAGACAATCACTCATCTGCGGGCTTAGTCATTCCAGCGATCGGGACTCAGGCCTGGCGCTCATGCATGCGCGCCAGCTGCCGCTCCAGCATCGAAGGGTACGGCTCCATCAAGCGCTCCACGCAGCATGCGCCTTCGGGGCTGGCGATGGGGCGGATGCGGGTGCGCTGGCGAATCAGGGCATCGTCGTTGATCTTGCGCTCCACCAGCAGCAGGTTGCGGCTGTGTTGCGACAAGGCCAGGGCGTCCTGGGCGGTTTCGGTCAGCAGCAGGTCGATCTGGCTCAGGCCGAACAGGCCGTCGCCCAGGGTCAGGCCCAATTGCAGTTGCAGGGTGATGCCGCTGTCGGCGACTTCGATCTGTAATTGATGACCCAGGGCCCGCAGCAGTTCACCGCAGCAAATGGCGTTGGTCAGATAATCGTCGCCGCTGTCTTCGGTATGGAACAGCATCAGGGTGCTGCCGTCGTTCAGGGTGTGCAACTCGCCCTGGTAGAGCGAGGCGGCCTGGTCGAGGCAATCGCGGTAGCGTTCGAGCAGTTCCTTCAGGCGGGCCTGGGGCAGGCGACGCAGTTGGTCCTGGGCGCCCAATTGCACGGCCAGCACGGCGCTGTGTTGTGGCTGGTTCGAGGCGGCAGGCCTGGCGAGCGGTTGCGGTTGCCCGGCAATCGACTCGTCCCGCAGGTCGGCGAAGGCGTCGTCATCTTCTTCGTCTTCAACCGCCCGTACCACATGGCGAGGCGCGGGCCTGGACGTCGGCATCGGCTGGCTTTCGTCGAAACCGGGATCGCGCAGGTTGCGCACCTCGAACTCCGGTTCGGCCTCATCGTCGACGTAGTCGATGTCCTCGGGCTCCGGCACGGGCGCAGGTTCCGGCGCGAAGCTGGCGTGCAGCTGCCGAGCCAGATCGCCGATTTCGTCCTGGCGCTGGGTGGCCGGGGTGTGTTCGTCGATGTCTCGCAGCCAGACCCGTAGCTGCAGGAGTGGCGTGGAGAGGTGCCGCCCCAGGCGCAGGCTCAAGGCCAGCGCCAGTGCCAGCAGTATCGCGCTGAGGATGCCCATGCTTTGCAGGCTGATGGTCATCGGTTGCTGGAACTGGTCCATGTCCAGGCTGATGCGCAGTTGTCCGGCGGTCACGTCCTGGAAGGTGATCTTGCTCTGGTACATGCCGCCGGACTCGCCCAGCAGGCCCGGCTTGGGACGCTGGCCGGCCTCGGCGAGGATGCGGTTGTCCACGCTGTAGATGGCGGCGTGGGCCACCAGCTTGTTCTTGGTCAGGTTGTTGAGCAGCACGTTGAGGCTGAGGATGTCGTTGGACACCAGCAGCTCGGTGGCGGACGTGGCGGTCTGGGTGGTCAGGCTTTCCCCCAGGGCATCGGCCTGCTCGTGCATCGCCTGCTTGAATTGCAGGCCCATTACACAGGCATAGATGACCAGGGCCAGGGCGACCAGGATCACGTTATGGCTGGCAATGCGCAATGCAATCGGCACGCGACGATGGCGCAGTGCACGGAAGATCAGCAGGAAGAAGTTGTCGGTTTTGACTGGCGTGGGCCGGTTCACTGAGCTCGGCTCTTTGTCCGTGAAATTGACGCGCAGTATAGCGACAGCCCCATGACCGGCAAAGCACTGGCGGTGCCCGATGGTCACTGAAAGTGGGTAGAATGCGGTTTTTTTCCACCTGCGGGGGTGCGCCTTGCGCGAAATCGTCCTGATAAACATCACTGGCAGCGACCGTCCGGGTCTGACTGCGGCCATTACCGGCGTTCTGGCCCAGGGTGGTGTGAACATTCTCGACATCGGTCAGGCGGTGATCCACGACACGCTGTCGTTTGGCATCCTGGTTGAAATCCCGGACGCCGAACAGAGCAAGTCGGTGCTCAAAGACATCCTGTTCACCGCTTACAAGCTTGATCAACAGGTCCGTTTCACGCCGGTGTCCGAAGCGGACTACCAGCACTGGGTGGCTGGCCAGGGCAAGAAGCGTCACATCGTTACCCTGTTGACCCGCAAGGTCACCGCCGAGCAGTTGCAGCGCGTCAGTTCGATCACCGCCCAATACGGCCTGAACATCGATCATATCGACCGCTTGTCCGGGCGCATGCCGCTGGACACCCCGGCGGACAAGGGCAAGGGTTGCATCGAGTTTTCCGTGCGCGGCGAGCCGGCTGATCCCCAGGCGTTGCGTGCCGAGTTCCTGAGCGTGGCCCAGGAACTGAACGTCGACATCGCATTCCAGGAAGACTCGCTGTTCCGGCGTAACCGGCGCCTGGCGGTGTTCGACATGGATTCGACCTTGATCGAAGCCGAAGTCATTGATGAGTTGGCCAAGGCTGCCGGCGTGGGCGACAAGGTGTCGGCCATCACCGAGCGGGCCATGGCCGGCGAGCTGGATTTCCGCGCCAGTTTCAAGGAGCGCCTGGCGTTGCTGCAAGGCCTGGACGTCAGCGTGCTGGACGCCATCGGCGCCTCCCTGCGTCTGACGGAAGGTGCCGAAACTTTGTTCGCCGAACTCAAGCGCCTGGGCTACAAGACGGCGATCCTGTCCGGTGGCTTTACCTACTTCGCCAAGCAGTTGCAGGCCAAGCTCGGCATCGACTACGTGTTCGCCAACGAGCTGGAAGTGGTGGACGGCAAGGTCACCGGCGTGGCCGTCGAACCTATCGTCGATGCCCAGCGCAAAGCGGACTTGCTACGGGAACTGGCCGAAAAAGAAGGCCTGCGCCTGGAGCAGACCATCGCCGTGGGTGACGGTGCCAACGACCTGCCGATGCTGGCGATAGCGGGCCTGGGCGTGGCATTCCGGGCCAAGCCGCTGGTCAAGCAATCGGCCAGGCAGGCGATCTCCACCCTGGGGCTGGATGGGGTGTTGTACCTGCTCGGTTTCAGGGATCGCGACGGGCAGCTCTGAACCAGGGCCTGTGACTTCTTTCTTTTGTGGTGAGGGGATAAATCCCCTCGCCACAGGGTTGCTTGGTTGTCTGTTAAAGCGACTTCCACAACGAATCGAAATCCCCTTCCTGATCACCGCCACCCCCGGTGGGGCCGGCATCCTCCTGATGATAGGCAAACTGGTTGAAGCTGTGGGTGCTGGTCACCCGCCTGTCCAGGCCCGCCCTGAGTTCCCGGCCGTTGGTGTTGATCAGGACCTGCTGACCTTCCTGGAACGGTAGGCGCGGGGCGATCATGGTCGCGGGAAGTTCGATGGCGCTGATCTCCGGCAACAATAACCCTCGCAGGTAATGGCTGGATTCGTTCTTCTCCCGGAGCAATTGCACGCCGCAAGGCTGGGCATAGGGGGCGACCAGCTCGATGCCCATCTGCATGGCGCCGCCGCGAACCTGGCGGATCCAGCGTACCACCGCGACACTCCAGGCTTGATCATTGGTGTCCCGAATGCCGATCATTTCCCCGGCCTGAAGTTGTTCCGGTACATCTTTCGGCCAGCCCAGGCAGTAACCGCCGGGGCTGTGATTGACGATTGGCAGTTCGTAGGTGGGAAAGTGATGCTGGTTATCCGACCCTCCACCCTCTTCGTCGGCCGGGTTGACCGGGTATTCGATCTCTTCGTAGGGCAGCATGTCGCTGTCCCCCGTGGGTGCGGCATCGAAGGCTTGCTTCCAGGTATCGTTGGTCTTGCTGGTCGAGGCTTCGAAGCGGGCCTTGCGGGTGACGGGGGCCTTCAGGATTTCGCTGAAGGAGCGTTCGCCGCCTAGGTAGTAGTGCAATGCACTCATGCCTACGCAAATGGTCAACGTGCCATTGCCTTCGGTGCGCTGGAAGCTGCGTTCGACGGCTTCACCCCAGGCGGCTTGCAGATGCTGCAAAGTATCGGTGCTCATGCCGCCAGGTACCGGCAGGGTGTGCTCGGCAGGCCGCTCCAGATGAGTGGTGATCGCGCGCACCAGCGGTTCGAGGTCGACACCCAGCAGGCCCGGTTGTTGCTCGGCCCTGAACTTGGAACGGTAGCGCGGCCCGACATCCAGCTCCGGCGCAACGGCGAACAGGCTGGCGGCGGTGCTGGGCGGGTCCAGCTTGATCCGCTGGCTCCAGGCTTCCAGCACTTCGGCCAGTCGTGCGATCTGCCCCTGACGCAGCTGGTTGCTGCGTGCTGCGCCCAGCAGCAGGGCCGCGACGTAGGTTTGCTCGGCGCTCAGTTGCTGGACCTGGCTGACCAAGTCGTCGCTGATACTCTGGTGTTGCAACCGGTACTGGCAGGCGATCCGGTACAACTGGTGCAGATCGAGCCATAGACCTTCCGGCACCGGGCTGTACAACTCGGTGGCGCGCAGCAGCGGACCGTTGAGGGCATGTATCGCCCGTTGCAGTGCGGTGCTCAGCAGGCGGGCCTGGTCCTTGGTGAACTTCGGTGCGATGCGCGCCACGATCTGCTTGTAGCCCATTGCCAGGTGACTTTGCAGCGCCTGGCACAGGTTGACGATCTTGCGCGAGCGCTCATCGAGCACGATGGCCTGTTGCAGGAAGTGCCGCTCCAGGTGCTTGCAGACGTAATACACCTCGGGTCGCAGCAGTTCGAGCAGTTGCAGGCGATTCTCGCTGGGGGTGAGCAGCAGGTTGAGTTCGCCGATGGCCTGGTACAACAGGCGAGCCGTTTCGCCGATGTTGGCCTTGGGCAAGTTGGCAATCCAGCGCTTGAGATCCCGTGGCGTAGCCTCGCAGAACGACAGGCGTGATTGCGTCGGAGTGGAAACGCGCAACAGTGGGAGAGGGCTGGTCTCATTCATGCCGTGGACGGCTCCGGCTGGAAATGAAAAGGATGTTTCCAACTCTAGCAGGTGTGGCCGAAAGAAGTGCCCGATCTGTAGGAGCGGGCTTACTCGCGAGGGCGGTGGATCAGTTATTACAGAGGTGACTGGCCTGACGCTATCGCGAGCAGGCTCGCTCCCACAGGGGATCAAGGCTGAACAGACGACCCGCAAGCGCCACGAAACAATTGTGGGAGCGAGCCTGCTCGCGATGATGGCGGATCAGTCGGTATGGAAGTGACTGACCTGACGCTATCACGAGCAGGCCCGCTCCCACAGGGGATCAAGGCTGA